>NZ_JBOHGC010000051.1:0-9359 GCF_050699995.1 Actinokineospora sp.
CCCCGGTCACCGGTCCGGTCCCTGGTCGGGTCCGTGTGGCGCGGCGAAGTCCTTCCACACCGTGGCCAACCCGTCCACCAGGGACACCGAGGGTCGGTAGCCCAGCTGCTCGGCGGCGCGGCCGACGTCGACGATGACGGCCGGCATCTCGCCGGGCTTCGCGGCGACGTGCTCGGCGGGCAACGCGCACCCGGTCACGGTGCGCACCACGTCGATCAGCTCCAGGACGGTCACCGACTCGCCCGCCCCGATGATGGCCGTGCCGGTGAAGCGCCGCTGCCATGCGGCGACGACCGCGCCCACCACATCGTCGACGTGCACCAGGTCTCGCCGCTGCAGGCCGTCGCCATAGACCTGCACGCCCCCGCCCGCCAGCGCGGCACGCATCATCCGCGGGACAAAGCTGTCTTTGTGGCCCATACCAGGCCCGTAGATGTTGGTGAAGCGCAGCGCGCAGGTGGCCATGCCGTAGGCGCCGGCGTAACCGGACAGCAGCATCTCGCAGGCCGCCTTGGTCGCGCCGTAGGGCGTGAGCGGGCGCAGTGGCACCGTCTCGTCCACTCGGGCGTGCCCCACGTCGCCGACCACTGCGTTGGTCGACGCCATGACGAAGCGGCCGACGCCGCGGCTGCGGCAGCCCTCCAGCAGGCCCTGGGTGACCGCGACATTGGCGTCGAAGGTCCGCGCCGGGTCCTCCATCGACCGCAGCACGGACGTGATCGCGGCCAGGTGCACCACGCCTGCCACGTCGCCGCCGTCCAGTGCGTCGTCGGCCACCCGCGCGTCGGTGAACTCACCGACGACGCTGCGCACGGCGCGGTCCGGGTGGGGTGTGCGGTCGACCACCGTGACTTCGTGGCCACGGGCGGCGAACGCGGCGACCACGGCCCGGCCCACGAACCCCGAGCCGCCGGTGACCACCACCCTGCCGTCGGGGTCCGGGCCGTCGGGAGCGGGCAGCGGTTCGGATACGGGCGAATCGCTCATCGCGGCGGAGCCTATCCGGTGAACGACAGGGCGAGCTGAACGAGGGTGCGCGTGGCGAAACCGGTGCCACCCGGGTTGACCTCGTCGTAGGCCTGCTCGGCGCGGGCAGGCCCTGCGATGTCCAGGTGCGCCCACGGCAGCCCGCCGGTGAATTCCCGCAGGAACAGCGCCGCGACGATTCCGCCCGGGCCTGGTGGGGCCTGCCGCAGGTCGGCGATCTCCGAGCGCACGTCGGGCATCAGGTCGCAGACCAGCGGCATCGGCCACCACGCCTCGCCGGTCTCCTCCCCGGCTGTCTGGATCCGCTCCGCCAGCGCCTGGTCGGAGGCGAACAGCCCCCCGGTGCGCAACCCGAGCGCGACCTTCATCGCCCCAGTGAGAGTGGCGACGTCGACGAGCACGGTGGGGTGCAGCGCACGCACCGCGTGGGCCAGCGCGTCGGCGAGTACCAGCCGGCCCTCGGCGTCGGTGTTGGTGATCTCGCTGGTGGTGCCGCCCACGTGGCGCACCACGTCACCGGGGCGGTACGCCGCGCCGGACACGTGGTTCTCCGCGCACGGCACCAGCCCGGTGACCCGCACCGGCAGGCCGAGCGTGCCGATCGCGACCATCGCCGCGATGACGGCGCCGCCGCCGGCCATGTCCGTGCGCATGAGGTGCATGCCGTCGGCGGGCTTGATCGAGATGCCGCCGGTGTCGAAGGTGATGCCCTTGCCGACCAGCACGATGTGCGGGCCGGTCGCGCCCTTCGGGTTCCAGGACAGCTCCAGCAGCCGCGGCGGCCGCTCGGAGCCGCCGCCGACGGCCAGGACGCCGCCGAAGCCGTTGGCCGCGAGCCAGCGCTCGTCGCGGATCTCCGCGCCGAGGCCCGCGACCTTGCCCGCCGCCTTGGCCGCGGTCTTGGCCAGCCACGCCGGGTCCTTGACGTTGGACGGCGCGTTGGCGAGGTCACGGGCGAACGAGGTCGCCGCGGCCAAGACGGCGGACCGTCTGGCCGCGGCGTCGATCGCGGCGCGGCGCTCGCCGTCGGGGACCACCAGCCGCAGGCCGCGCACGCGCGGCTTGGGCTCCTCGGCGGTCACCTTGAACTTGTAGCCACCCAGCACGACGCCGCGGACGAACTCCGCGACCTCGTCGGTTCCCGCGTCCTCGGGCAGTTCGACCTGCAGGCCGCGGTCGGCGGCCGACGTCGCACCGTCCAATGTGGCCTCGGCCGCCCGGACCAGGGCAGCGCCCGCCGAACGCCACTGCGCCGACTCGCCGTCCCCCAGGCCGAGC
Source organism: Actinokineospora sp. (assembly GCF_050699995.1). Classification (GTDB taxonomy): domain Bacteria; phylum Actinomycetota; class Actinomycetes; order Mycobacteriales; family Pseudonocardiaceae; genus Actinokineospora. Next base: position 2,266 of record NZ_JBOHGC010000051.1, read on the forward strand.
ACCCAGCGCACCCCGGAGTCGACCGGACCGGCTTGGGCCTCCCCCACCGCCCCGGTGAACGCCACCAGGTCGGCCCACGCCTCGGGCAGCCTGTCCCCGCCGGGGCCGAATCGCGGCGGACCGTCCGCCGACGTGCGGCTGAGCACTACGAGCGGCACCCCCTTGCGGGGGCTCGCGGTCACCTCCACGTCGGGCAGCGTCGTCGGCAAGGTCGGCACCGGCGTGGACAAGCATTCCTCCGTGCAGTGGGTAGGGCTCAGGGTTGGTGAATCAGGACAGATCAGCCCGCGGCGACCTTGAGCGCGTCGCCCAGGTCGCTGGCCTCCTCGGGCGTCATCTCGACCACGAGGCGTCCACCGCCCTCCAGTGGGACGCGCATCACGATGCCCCGACCCTCCTTAGTCACCTCGAGGGGACCGTCTCCGGTCCGGGGATTCATGGCCGCCATAGCGTGCTCCCTCCGTCATAGCTCGCCCACCCGACCAAATGAATCGGCCGAGTCGGTGACATTCTCCCCTATCCGGTCTCACCGGTGAAATCGAACCGATCATCGCGTGTCGGGTGACCGGCCACGATGGCCTGCAAGCCAGGTGGCGCACCGCCCCGGCGGACTGACAGACTCCGTCGTCGTGCGCGCACGTTCGGCCCTATTCGACGTCTACGGCGGTTACCTGCGGAGGCGCGGGGGCGCCGCGGCCATCGCCGCCCTGGTCCGGCTCCTCGAGCCGCTGGACTTCGGCGCGCCCGCGATCCGGACCGCCGTGTCCCGCATGGTGCGACAGGGCTGGCTGGTCCCGGTCCGGCTGCCCGAGGGCCCCGGCTACGCCCTGACCCCGCGCGCGGAACGCAGGCTCGACGAGGCCGCTGCCCGCATCTACCGCACCGGCCCATCCACTTGGGACGGACGCTGGCACGTCGTCGTGCTGGAGGAACTGCCCGGCCGGGTCGCGCGGGAGCGGCTCGCGTCGTCGCTGCGGCTACTCGGCTACGGCCCGCTGGGCCCGGCGACCTGGGTGGCGCCGCGGCCGTCGCCGGAACTGGCCGACGTGCTGGCCGACGTGCCCGCGCGGGTCTTCCACGGCCCTCACGACGGCGCCGACGCCGAGTTGGCCGCCACCGCGTGGGACCTTGACGAACTGGGCGCGGACTACACGGGGTTCGTCGCGATGTGGGAGCCGGTGATGGCCGCGGTCGACGGCTCGGCGCCCGCGGAGGCGTTCGCCGCGTCACAGCGGCTGCTGCACTCGTGGCGCAAGTTCCTCTTCCGCGACCCGGGACTGCCCGCCGACCTGCTGCCGGAGGACTGGCCGGGCCGCGCGGCGGCGGAGTTCTTCGACCGGCACACCGCCCGTCTTGCTCCCGCTGTGACAAAGTTCCTCGACGACTGCCTGACCCGAGGTGGTAAGCAGAGGTCCACCGCTTAATCCGCAGGAAGGTAGGGGCTGTGTCGAAGCCGTTGTTGATCGAGGACCAGGCCGGTGTTCGGACGCTCACCCTGAACCGCCCGGACGCGTTCAACTCGCTGACCGTCGAACTCAAGGAAGACCTGCTCGCCGCCCTGGAGGACGCCGCGGCCGACGACTCGGTGCGCGCGGTCGTCCTGACCGGCGCGGGCAAGGCGTTCTGCGCGGGCCAGGACCTCAAGGAGCACATGGCGCTGTTGGCCGCCGGGGACCCGGCGCCGCTGTCGACTGTGGACAAGCACTACAACCCGATCGTCTCGGCGATCACCGGGCTGCCCAAGCCGATCATCGCCGCGGTCAACGGCATGGCCGCGGGCGCGGGCGCGTCCTTCGCCTACGCCTGCGACCTGCGGATCACCGCATCGACTGCGAAGTTCCTGATGGCTTTCGCCAACGTCGGCCTGACCGCCGACTCGGGCGCGGCGTGGACGCTGCCCAGGCTGATCGGCTACGGCCGGGCCATGGAGATGATGCTGCTCGCCAAGCCGGTCGACGCCGAGGAGGCGCTGCGGATCGGCATGGTCACCCAGGTCGTGGCGCCCGAGGACGTGCTGAGCACCGCGCAGGCCCTCGCCGAGACCATGGCCGCCGGTCCGACGACGGCTTACGCGAAGATCAAGGAAGCGATGCTCGCGTCGGCAGGCGGGCCGCTGGCCGAGGGGCTCGCCGTCGAGGGCCGCACCCAGGCCGAGGCGGGCGCGACCAGCGACCACAAGGAAGCCGTCGATGCCTTCGTGGCCAAGCGCAAGCCGAACTTCACCGGGAATTGACATCCTCTCCGCCCGGTTGGGCGGAGACTCCTACCGCGCCCGGCGGCGCGGGGTACACGCTCGTCGGGTCGCCTCGGCGGGTTGCTGCTTCACGGCGCTGCGCCTGGACGAGTCCTGGTCTTACCTGCGCTCCACAGCCATTAGCCTCTCCCAGCGTCCCTGGGCGAGCACGTTGATTGCGGCGTTCACGTCTCGGTCGTGGCGTGCGCCGCATTCAGCGCACGTCCATTCCCGGGTTGAGAGCGGTTTGGGTCCATCCTTAACCCCACAAGATGAACACACCTGCGAGGTCGGAGTGAACCGGTCCATCTTGCAGAAGTACCGCCCGTGCCTGGCAGCCTTGATTCGAGCATCTTGACGAACGAGGTCAGCCCGGCGTCGTGGATCGACTTGGCCACTCGAGTCCGGGCGAGTCCTTTCACGCACAGGTCCTCCACGTAGACCGCTTGGCTATCGCGGATCAACTTGGTGGAGAGCTTATGGTGAAAATCCCGACGGCAGTCAGCCACCCGGACATGTTGTTTGGCGATCTTCCGTACATTCTTGGCGCGGTTAATACTGCCCTGCTGCTTCCGTGCCAGGGCCTTCTGGAGCTTGGCGAGCTTCCTCTCTTCTCGACGCAGGAACTTCGGTCATTCAATGTCGCAAAATGCACAAGCCCCAGGTCGATCCCGATTTCGGCGTGCTCGGCATCCGGGAATCGCTCAAGGTCGGCCTCCGAATCGGTCTCGATCGCAAAGCTCGCGAAATACCGGCCCGAGGCGTCCAGGACAACCGTCACCGAACTCGGTTCGGTTGGCGAATCACGCGACCAGCGCACGGCAACCTCGCCTATCTTCGGCAAAGCAAGTCGTCTGCCCGAAGTAATCCTCCAGCGGGCGTTGGCAGTGAACCTGATCGTGTGCCGGTTGTCCTTGCGCGACTTGAACCGCGGCTCGGCCATCCGTTGTCCCAGGCGCTTCCCGGAGCGGGATTCGAACAGGTTCTTGTACGCGATGTCCAGATCACGCAGCGCCTGCTGAAGTACCACAGCCGAGACCTCGCCCAGCCATGATCGCTCTGGCGTCCGCTTCGCCTCGGTGATCAGTAGCTTGGACAGATCCCCGGCCTTCGGATACGGCAGACCGGCGGCATGGGCGTCGTTCCGCGCACGAAGCCCGTCGTTGAACACGACACGCGCGCACCCGAACGCCTTGGCCAGGTTCCTGACTTGACCAGCGGTCGGATCGAGACGGAAGTTGTAAGTACCTGCACGGACGCGATCCCGTCACGATGCGCTGGTAGCGCGCCAGCAGGTCTCGATGTGGTCGTCGACCATGCCCGTGGCCTGCATCAACGCGTAGCAGGTGGTCGGGCCGACGAACGCGAAGCCGCGCCGCTTGAGGTCCTTCGCCATCGCCTTCGACTCCGCCGTGACGGCGGGGACGTCGGCGAGGGTGGCTGGTCTCGGGCGGTCGGCGGTCGGGGCGAAGGACCACAGCAGGTCGTCGAGCGGGGGGTCGAGGTCGAGGATCGCGCGGGCGTTGCGGATGGTGGCGTCGATCTTCATCCGGTTGCGCACGATCGACGCGTCGGCCATCAGCCGCTCGACGTCCGCCTCGGTGAACGCGGCGACCTTCTCCGGGACGAAGCCCTCGAACGCGGCGCGGAAGCCCTCGCGCTTGCGCAGGATGGTGATCCACGAGAGACCGGACTGGAAGGCCTCCAGGCTGATCCGCTCGAAGAGCTCGTCGCGGCCGCGCAGGGGGACGCCCCATTCGGTGTCGTGGTATTCGGCATAGTCGGGGGTGCTGTCGCCCCAGGGACAGCGGACGCGGTCGGTCATCGTGACTCCGCGAATCGCGCGAAGCGGCGCAGCGAGTAGCGGATGCCCGCGCGGAACGCGGGTCCGACGACCTTCCAGCCGAGGCCGATCACCGGCCCGGCTTCGAGGCGCTCGTGCCAGACGAACGTCGACTCGGCGCCGCGCGGGCGGACCTCGAACAGCCCGGTCCCGCGGACGACCTTGCCCGTGTGCAGGACCGCGCAGCGGGTGGGCGGGTCCCAGGCGGTGATGTCCATGGTGTCAGTGAACCCGAGGGGGCCGACACCGGTGAACGCCGAGAGCCGTGAGCCCGCGCTCCTGCCGTCGCCCGCGGTCACGTCGACGCGGGTGCCGAGCATCCACTCGCCCTGACGGGCCCAGTCGGTGATCGCCGCCCAGGCGGCCTCGGCCGGTGCGGCGACGTCGACCTCCTCGGTGACCGCGATGATCACGCGTCGCTGTCCGCCTGCCGTTGGGCTTCGAGTTCGGCCACCCGGGCCCGCAGGTCGTCGAGTTCGTCGCCGACACGGCGCAGGACCCAGTCGACCTCGGTCATCTTGTAGCCGCGCAGCACCAGCTGGAAGCGCACGGCCCGCAGGTCGTCGCCGGTGACGCCGTCAGCGGGCAGGCGGGTCGGCGAGGCGCCGGGCGGCAGGGCGGGCAGTTCCTCGCCGCGGCCGAAGACGACGGAGACGAGCAGGAACACCACCGCCGCGACGAGCATCATCACGACGAGGTAGAGGAGCGCGGTGGTCACCCCGCGATCGTGTCACGACGTCGGTGGACACACCACCGGCGCAGGACACTTAGGTCACGGGTTCGAGGACGGTCGCGATGGTCGAGATGAACTCGCGCCAGGCGGCGCGCTTGGCGGCGAGGGCGTCGAGCCCGTAGCCGTGCGGGCGCCTGCCGTCGAGCGTGGCGAGCAGGACAGCGTCGGGGTGACCACGCAACGCGTCCGTCCTGATCGCGACCATACGGGCGGGGGCAAGGCCGGGAAATCGTGTTGCGGGCCGCCCGCGGCGTCGGAAACGCTGCACGAATGCGCGAGATCGAGGTACGACAGGCCACGGCCGACGACTGGACCGACCTCCGGGCCATCCGAGTCGCCGCGCTCGCCGACAGTCCTTCGGCTTTCGGCGCGACCCTTGAGCGCGAACTCGCCTACGACGAGGAGCGGTGGCGCTCCTGGCCCGAGAGCTGCGGGGTCTTCCTCGGCAGGCTCGACGGCGAGCCGGTCGCGATCGCGGGTGGGACACCGGATTCCGATGACGTGGAACTGATCTCCGTCTGGGCGCGTCCAAACCTGCGTGGCACCGGGGCGGGCGAGGTCGTGGTGCGGGCGGTGATCGACTGGGCGCGTGGGCGGCGGGCCGGGCGGGTCACCGCGTGGGCGGTGGAGGGCAACGATCGGGCGTTGCGTTTCTACCGCAGGCTCGGGTTTGTCCCGACGGGTCGCGACGACGCGCACCCGCACGATCCGGCTTTGCGGGAGCTGGAGGTCGCGCTCCCGTTGGCGTAGGTCACGGGGCGGCGGGGTTCGCGGTCGTCGGCGCCATGTGCGCGGGCTGCGGGCCGGACAGTTTCGTGACGACGTTGACGATGAAGAAGATCGGCCGCGAACCCGGCAGCGTCACCTGGTTCTCCGCGTCGACCATCTTGTAGTCGACCTTGCAGATCCCGGGCTCCGACCCGGCGATCACGATCGCGGTGATCTTGACCCGGTCGCCTGGCGGTGTGGTGCCGATCGGCACGCGCTCCGGGGCCTGACAGCCGCCGACGGAGTTCTCCCGGCGCATGTGCCGGCCCTGCCACAGCACCGTTCCGCCGTTCTCGATCTCCCAGATCTTGGTGAAGGTCTCGTTGACCACGACCTCCGCGCCGTCGGGCACGGTCACGTCGGTGATGAACCGGCTGAAGTCCCCGGAATACAGCGGATCGTATGGCGTCTTGCCGAAGTGGTAGACCGCGAATCCCGCGACGAGCGCCGCGACGACGATCCCGGCGGCGATCGCGATTTTCCCGCGCGTCCACCAAGTCCGTTTGACCGTGACCTCATTCACCACTCGCGTGACTTCCTCGCGCAGTGGCACAATGGCTTCGTCAGGCGATAACTCGGTTTTCACCGTGACCCATTTGGTCCGCCATTCCCGTTCGTCGCCCCCGCATACCCGGACGAACTCGCGAGTCGTCTCCCACGACGGGAATCGGCTGCCGCCCGCGGCCTCGTGCAGCGTCGTGTGCGAGATCACCCCCGACGATCCGGCCATCTTGCGGAACGACGGGGTCCCCACCGCCTCCCGCAGATCTCTTAGCTCCGAGGCGAAACCCGCGATCAGATACCGGCGAGTATCCCTGTCAGCAGCTTGTTCAGGCACGATCACCGACCCCCTGTCAGATCTGTTGTAAGGGCTTGTCAGAGCGCGTAAGCGGCTACCGGACAACCCCCGCGGCAGCCCATCGTAGGGCCATGCCCCGGCGCCGCCCCGAACGGCCCGGGCTGATCCGAATCACACGAGGGAGACACAGGGTGAAGACCATCAACGTGGTGGCGGCGGCCATCGCGGCGGCGAGCGTGCTGACGCTCAGCGCCTGCGGGTCGTCCGACGACGGCTTGGCGGCCGCGCCGGAGACAACCGAAATCATCACGAGCGGCGCGGTAATGGCCGAGAACGCTCCGGGGAACGCGGCCACCGACGACGCGGAGGAAGCGGCGCTCGACGGCGACGAAATCAATTCCGCGATCGGGCCGAAGTCATTCCCGGCCAAGGTCGCCATCAACGGCCGCAAGAAGATCGGCCAGGACGCGAACGCGCCGGGCCACAAATACGACGCCTATAAGGCGGGCCAGATGGTCCCGATCAAGTGCCAGGCGAAGCACGGCAGCGAGGTCTGGGACTACACGACCGACGGCTGGTGGGTGCCGGACAAGTACGTCAAGACCGGCACCGACGGCTTCGCGCCGGGTGTGGCGCGCTGCGCGGGGAGCGGTGGCGGCGGCGGCGGCAACGACGGCGGGGGTGGCGGTTCGGCCGCGGCGGACCCGCGGGCCAAGGA
>NZ_JBOHGC010000052.1:0-6947 GCF_050699995.1 Actinokineospora sp.
GGCCAGGATGTCGTAGTGGTGCCCTGTGCGTCGCCCGTGCAAGCGCTTGCCGCGATCGCGGTCCACGACCCGAGGCGCCGCTCCGGCGACGACGTCGTCGCGATGGCGGAGGCCGCGGCGGCGACCCGGCGCGGTGCGGTCGTGGTCGCCGAGGAGGCCGCGATCACCTGGATCGGCCCGTGCGCGGCGAACGACGTGGTCGGGTTCGCCGACGGCGAGGTGGTCCTGATCGAGCCCGGCCCACCGCTGTCCGACGCGTTGATCAAGGTCGCGTGCGGGGTGGTGGAGCGGATGCTCGCGGTAGGCGGCGAACTGGTGACCGCGCTGCTCGGCCGCGACGCCCCGGATGGCCTCCCCGAGGCGCTGACCGAGTACCTGCGCACCGCCCGACCCGAGGCCGAACTGGTGGTCTACCGCGGCGGCCAGTCCGACTCCGTACTGACCCTCGGCCTCGAATAACCCGCGAGTCCCCACTTCCCGACAACGAGTTCTCGTTTCGCGCCCACTTGTCCACAGGGCGAAATGGGAACTCGGTGTCGGGAAGTGGGGACTCGCGGGTGGGCGCGTGCCGGTGTCGGTGCGAGTCGACATAATCTGGCGAGCCGAGTGCGGAACGGAGAGGTATGGCTTCGCTGAGCGAGAAGCTCGACCGGGTGGTGGGCAAGAAGTCGGCCGACGCGCTGAAGGCCGCGTTCTCCTTGGAGACCGCGGGCGAGCTGCTGCGCCACTACCCCCGCCGCTACGCCGAGCGCGGCAAGCTCACCGAGATCGCGGGCCTGGAGGTCGGCGAGCACGTCACGGTCATGGCGAAGGTCGTCTCGGTCAACAAGCGGCAGATGAAGACCAAGCGCGGGTCGATCGTCGAGGTCGTCCTCACCGATGGCAGCAAGTCGCTGGAGTGCGCGTTCTTCAACCAGCCCTGGCACATGGACAAGCTCAAGCCGGGCTTCAACGCGCTCTTCGCGGGCAAGGTCACCGCGTTCCGCAACAAGTTGCAGCTCGCCAACCCCGACTACCAGCTGTTCGACTCGACCGACGAGGTCGACGCCGAGGAGTTCGCGGGCAGCCTGATCCCGGTCTACCCGGCGTCGGCGAAGATCCAGTCCTGGCAGATCGCGCAGTGCGTCAGCCAGACGCTGGGGATGCTCGACGAGATCGAGGACCCGTTCCCCGATGAGCTGCGCGACAAGCTCGGCCTCGCGGAGTACGACGCGTCGGTTCGCGCGATCCACCTGCCCGCGGACTGGGCCGACGTCGAGTCCGCGAAGACCAGGCTCAAGTGGGATGAGGCGTTGGCGCTGCAGTTGGTGCTCGCCCAGCGCCGGATGGCCAGTGGCGCCCGGCCCGCGCCCGCGTGCCCGCCGCGGCCTGGGGGCATCCTCGACGCGTTCGACCAGCGGCTGCCGTTCAAGCTCACCAAGGGCCAGGTCGAGGTCGGCCACGCGATCGCGGAGGACCTTTCCGGCAGCCACCCGATGAGCAGGCTCCTGCAAGGCGAAGTCGGTTCCGGAAAGACGATCGTGGCGCTGCGCGCGATGCTGCAGGTCGTCGATTCCGGTCGGCAGGCCGCGCTGCTGGCGCCGACGGAAGTCCTTGCGGCGCAACACGCCCGCTCGCTCGCCGAGATGCTGGGCGACCTCGCCCAGGGCGGCCAGCTCGGCGGCGCCGAGAACGCCACCAACATCACGCTGCTCACCGGCTCGCTGACCGCGCCGCAGCGCAAGCAGGCGATGCTCGACGCGGCCAGTGGCGCCGCCGGCATCGTCGTCGGCACGCACGCGCTGATCCAGGACAAGGTCTCTTTCGCAGACCTCGGTTTCGTCGTGGTCGACGAGCAGCACCGCTTTGGGGTCGAGCAACGCGACGCCCTGCGCGCGCGAGCCGGGGAGAACGTCAGCCCGCACGTGCTGGTCATGACCGCGACGCCGATCCCGCGGACTGTCGCGATGACGGTCTACGGCGACCTGGAGACCTCGGCGCTGCGCGAACTCCCGGCGGGACGGTCCCCGATCTCCACCAATGTCGTGCCGGTGTCGGAGAAGCCCGCGTGGCTCGACCGGGTCTGGGAGCGCATCCGCGAGGAGGTCTCCAAGGGCCACCAGGCTTACGTCGTGTGCCCCCGCATCGGCGAGGAGGCCTCGTCGGAGGACACCGATGAGGGGGAACCCCCTAAAGACTCCGGGACCGACCGCAGGCCGCCGCTGGCGGTGGCCGACGTGGCGCCGCTGCTCGCCGAGGGCGCGCTCGCGGGGCTGCGGCTGGGCATCCTGCACGGGCGGCTCGCGCCCGACGAGAAGGACCGGGTGATGCGGGCGTTCGCGGCGGGCGACATCGACGTGCTCGTCGCGACCACCGTCGTCGAGGTCGGCGTCAACGTGCCCAACGCGACCGCCATGGTGATCATGGACGCCGACCGGTTCGGCGTCAGCCAGCTCCACCAGCTGCGCGGCCGGGTCGGCCGGGGCAGCGCGCCGGGGCTGTGTCTGCTGGTCACGGAGATGCCGGGCGGCACCGCGACCCGCGACCGGCTGGCCGCCGTGGCGTCCACATTGGACGGTTTCGAGCTCGCCCGGCTCGACCTGGAGATGCGGCGCGAAGGCGACATCCTCGGGTCCAGCCAGTCCGGTTCGCGCTCCGGGCTGAAGATGCTGTCGCTGCTGCGCGACGAGGACGTCATCGCCGACGCCAGGGTCGTCGCCCAGGCGCTCATCGCCGACGACCCGGACCTCAAGCCGTATCCGGGATTGGCCACGATGGTCAGCCAGCTCGTCGCCGAAGACCGGGCGGAATATCTGGAAAAGTCCTGAACTTAACGGATCTTGGTGTCCTGACACAATATGGCTACGATCACGAAAATTACCGCACATTTCAGGTAGCGGGCGCTACTCGCGAGTCAACACAATGAACCGCATGGTCGCTACGGAAGCCCGAGTGATCGACCAGGTGGTCGACACAGCTCGCTATCCGCTGACGGATCCGGCAAGCGGCGCGTGGCAAACCGCTGTTTCCCGGGCCCGTCAGGAATTGCGCGCCGACGGCTGCAGTGTGCTGCTGGATTTCATCAGATCAGAACTAAGGGAGACGCTCCGCGCGGAGGGTGCGGGCGTCGCGCCGCTCGCCCACTACGACGTCGAGCAGGTCAACGCCTACAACATCCCGCTCGACGCCGACCTGCCCGCGGACCATCCCGGACGGATGATTTTGGAGCGTGGCAACGCTTTCGTCGCCCGCGACCGCATCCCGGAGACGGCGCTCATCCACCAGCTCTACACCAGCGCGCTGTTCAAGCGATTCGTCGCCGAGTGCTTCGAGCTGTCCGAGCTGCACGAGTTCGCCGACCCGCTGGCCGGGTTGTGCCTCAATGTCGTGTCGCCGGGAATGGAACACCCGTGGCATTTCGACACGAACGAATTCACCGTGAGCATGCTGACCCAGGAATCGCAGGCGGGTGGCGTGTTCGAATACTGCCCGAATATCCGATCGGGGCGGGCCGAGAACTTCGGCGACGTGCGCGCGGTACTGACCGGGAGCGGGGACCGGCTTATCCGCCGGCTTTCCCTGCGCCCCGGTGATCTGCAGTTGTTCAAAGGCCGCTATTCGCTGCACCGGGTGACCTCCGTGCGCGGCGAGACGGCCCGCCACTCGGCGATCTTCGCCTACAGCGAGCGTCCCGGCGTCATCGGCAACGTGGAACGGACCCGGCAGCTCTTCGGCCGTGTCCTGCCCGAACACCTGGCGGCCGCGGGGCGCGCCGTTCGAGGCGACCAGCTGTTGGACTAGGGAGCGAGCATGTCCGTGCGTTTCGACACCACCGGAAAGATCTCCTTCGACGACATCTACGTCCAGCCCGACCCGCGCGCGTACTTCAGCGCGCTGCGGGAGCTGGACTACGGCATTCCTGAACTGGCGAAGCCGTACTTCTCCAAGCTCATCCACGAGTACCGAGAGACGACCGGCGTCGCCGAGGTGAACGTCCTCGACGTCGGCTGCTCCTACGGGATCAACGCCGCGCTGCTGCGCTGCGACGCGACGATGGACGACCTGTACCAGCACTACGCGGACACCGAGGGCCTCGGCCACGGCGACTTGGTCGCGCGCGACCGCGAACTGGTTCGCGCGCGCACGCGCCTCGACGGCGTCCGGTTCGCCGGGTTCGACGCCTCCGAGAACGCCTTGGCCTACGCGCTGTCGACCGGGTTCATCGACTCCGCGCTGCACGGCGACCTGGAGCGGGCCGACCCGACCCCGGAACAGCGTGCCGAGCTGGCCGGGACCGACATCGTCATCTCCACCGGCTGCGTGGGCTACGTGACCGAGAAGACGATCTCCCGGATCGCGCGCGCGCAGGAGCGGCGGCCGTGGATGGCGCACTTCGTGCTCCGCATGTTCTCCTTCGACCCGGTGGCCGAGAGCCTGGCCGAACTCGGCTACGAGACCGAGGCCGTCGACGGGGACTTCCGGCAGCGGCGGTTCGCCTCGGCGGAGGAGCAGTCGCAGGTCCTGGACACGCTGTCGAGCGTGTCGGTGGACCCCGCCGGGCTCGAAGCCGAGGGGTGGCTCTACGCCCGGCTCCATATCTCCCGTCCGCGCGCCTGACCGCGCGATGATGGGCACAACCGACCACCGAGTTCGAGGATCACAGTGAACAGCAGCCAGCAATGGTCTCCCCGCACCTTCGGCAACGAGGACCTCCTGCCGCGGGTCCCGCTGCCCGAGTTGGAAGAAACGTGCGAGCGCTTCCTGGCCTGGTGCGCGCCGCTGCTGACTGCGCAGGAACTGGCCCAGACCGAGGCCGCCGTGGCCGACTACCTGCGCCCCGACAGCCCCGCGCGGGAGTTGCACGCGGAGTTGGTGCTGTACAACGAGACCGAGGGTGTGCACAGCTGGCTCGACACGTTCTGGCCGTCGCGCTACCTGGGCAGGCGCGACCGGATCGCGATCAACGCCAACTTCTTCTTCCTGTTCAAGGACAGCGACCTCGGCCAGGTCGAGCGCGCCGCCGCGCTCACCGCCGCCGCCGTCGACTACAAGCTGCGCCTTGACGACGAGCGGATCCCGCCGGTCCTGCAGCGCGGGCAGCCGCTGTCGATGGAACAGAACAAGTACCTGTTCTCCGCCACCCGCATCCCGGGCGCGGAGCAGGACACCGTCCGCGTCCCGTACACCGACGAGTGGCCGGGCCCGTCGGATGCTCGGCACATCGCGGTGCTGTTCCGCGGCAACATCATCCGGCTCGACGTCATCGCCCCCGACGGCCGCCCGTACTCCCTCGACGGCCTCACCGAGGCTCTGCGCGCCCTGATGACCCCGGGGCGCTCCGACACCTGCGTCGGCCACCTCACCACCATGGCCCGCGCGGAGTGGGCAGCCACAAGGCAAGCGCTTGCGCTGGACAACGCGGCGGCCCTGGATGTCGTCGAGACCGCGTTGTTCTGCGTGTGCCTGGAGGACTTCGCGCCGAAGGACACCCAGGAGGCGTGCGACCACCTGCTGCACGGCGACAGCGCCAACCGGTGGTTCGACAAGGCCGTGTCCCTGATCGTCTTCGCCGACGGCCGCGCGGGGATCAACATCGAGCACTGCGGCCTCGACGGCACCACCATCCTCGCCTTCGTCGACCGCATCCTCGGCGACGAGCCCACCGCCGAGACAGCACCCGGCGTCCCGACGTCGGAATTGGTCGAGTTCACCCTCACCGACGCCCTGCGCGCCGACGTGGCGGCCGCAGCCAAGTCCTTCGCCGACTACGCCGCCGCCAACGCCACCACGATCGTCTCGTTCGACGACTTCGGGGCAGGCAAAGCGAAGCAGCTGGGCATGTCCCCGGACGCCTTCGCGCAGATGGCGTACCAACTCGCGCACAAGCGCACCAAGGGCATCACCGGCGCCACCTACGAGTCCATCGCCACCCGCCAGTACAACCGAGGCCGCACCGAGGCGATGCGGGTCGTGACACCGGAGGTCCTGGAGTTCGTCGAGGCCATGGAATCCGGCGACCCCGACACCCGCCGCGCCGCTTTCCGCAAGGCCGCGGAGAAGCACGTCGCCCGGGCGAAGGAATGCCAGGCGGGCCAAGCGCCCGAACAGCACCTATGGGAACTCCAGCTGATCCAGAAACGCCGCGGCGGCGGGGAACCCCTTGCGCTGTACGACACCCCAGGCTGGACCAAGATGCGCGACGACTACCTGAGCACTAGCTCGGCGCCGTCGGTGAATATCCAGTACTTCGGGTTCGGGTCGACGTCTTCGAAGTGCATTGGGGTGGCGTATGTGTTGCTGCCGGACCGGTTGAACCTGTACTTGAGCACGCCGGCGGGGGTGGCGGCGGAGATGTATGCGTTCGCGGATGAGCTGAAGAAGGCTGTGCAGGAGCTGCAGGACTTGCTGTCAGCCGAATAGTACGCAGGCTCCCGGAGCCAGGACAACGGCTGTGGTAATAGGCCGCGCAGACCACGCGGCTGACGTGGCGGCGCTGAGCGGGATGGCCCCGGGCTAGGCAGATGGGAGGGCACAGGTTGCACTGTGCCCTCCCATCTGCGCCGGTATCTACCAGCCGTTGGCGATGATGATGCCGATGCCGTCAGCCCAGAGTCCCTGGCCGTTACCGGTGAACATACGGAGGTTCCCGGTGTTGGCTTCTCTGGTGATCAGGTTGGGTTTGGTGGGGTCGGTGTTGTAGTTGGTCATTCCCCAGAAGGTGTGACCGGCGAATCCCGAGCCGATGTTGATGCCGTTGTCGTTGAGGTGTCCGCCGGTGAGGTCGCCGTAGTAGATGCGGATGGATCCGTCCGGGGTGTGGCGGACGAGTAGGTCGTGGTAGCCGTCGAGGTTCCAGTCGGTGATGCCCATGGTGGTGTAGGTGTTGGCGTGGAATCCTCCGCCGATCTGGACCCGGTTGCCGCCGCCTCCGGTGAGGTCGCCGGGGTACATCCATTCGGTGCCTTGGG
>NZ_JBOHGC010000053.1:0-6430 GCF_050699995.1 Actinokineospora sp.
GCACGATCCAGCCCGATCGCACCAAGCAACATCACCGCCAACCACCAGACCGCAGCCCACCACTGCATGACACTCACGCCGACACCTCCGCAGACTCAGACGACGCCACCACGGACTCCGCCGCGTCGAGTTCGGCCGCCTCCTTTCGAGCCTTACGGTTCGCAGCAGCCCGCTTCTCCTCCCGCAGCTCCCTCTCTGCCTTCTCCGCCCGGTCCTTCTCGATCGACGCCCACGCCATCGCTTCGTGGTGGTGATGCCGGTCAGTCATCGCCACATCGCGATACACCCGCTCAGCCCGACGATGAAACTTCACCCGCGACAAGGCCGACGCCCCCGGACCCGGCATCTCCTTGCCAAGCACGTCATTGGCTGTCCGAAGCGTCCGAATCCCTCCCAGATCCGCACTCACCGCGCACCACCATCGCGCCGTCGGGAAGACACAGCCCGCCCACCTGGACGAGGAGCCGACCAAGCATCAGCGCGAGCACCCCAATCCTTCGCTTGAGCCTCGAACGCCTGCGCCGCCGACCGCACCGCAGCCAACGCCCACCACGGCAAATCCGGCGTCCCAGCGATTTCCCACCACAACCCCGACACCTCTCGGGACGCCGAAGCCATCAACCGCGCCGCATCCGGGTTCCCCAGTTCGACCGTCGCCACAGCCTCCGACGCCTGCCCATAAATCGCATACGCCGCTTGCCACCGCGCATCCAGCTCAGTCGGAATCATGACCCGCACCTTTCCGAGCGGCCCGAAGAGAGCCCAACCGGGCGACCCGGACGCACCCACAGGCGCACCCAGGGCCGCACCGGCCGGAACCTCGAACACCGCGCGGTTCAGCCGTCAAACCGGCCAACTCCACCGGACGCATACCCGGAAGAACCTCGTTCGTGGTCGGCACCGGCTGAACATCCGCCAAGAACGTCACATCGAACGAAGCCCGCTTCGAGTTCGGCTCATTCGGGTCCGTCACCGTCGCCTTCCACTGCCCCTTACCGGTCAGCTCGTCCACCTTCTGCCGCACCGGACGACCTGAAGCCCTCTCCTCTCGCGACTGATATTCCGTGTCCGCCGACAGCTCACCCATCAACACCAAACCTTGCGGAAACGCGTCCTCAAACTCGATCGGGAACCTGCGCCCCCTTGCGATAGCCATATTTTGTCCTTCGCCTTGGTTGCGACCGCGCTGTGCGGCCTACATACACATTCGGCCAAGAACCGGTCCGGGCGAGACTCCGTGTAAGTCGCATCTGAGCTGGTCTGAGGCTCATCCAGTCGCGTCTAGGTCTCGTCTGCGCTAATCTTGGGGAACACCGGCTTCAAGGGGACACATGAACGACTCGTCATTGATCCTGCTAAAGGTGCTGCTCAAGCAGCGCTACATCCAGAATCACAGGGATTTCATCAGGGAGTACGACAGAGCTGCGGGCAAAATTGATCCAGAACTCAAGGGGTCAGGCCCTAGTCGCGCGCAGTATTTCCGCTGGCTTTCCGGCGCGTTGACCGGACTTCCTTACCCGCATCACCTGCGGGTGTTGGAAAAGATGTTTCCCGAGTGGGCCGCCCCGCAACTGTTCGAACCGTACTCGGAATCAATTGGTTTCGTGTCCAAGCCCCAGGCAGTGACCTCAACCCAGCCAACTCCTGAAAATGAAGAACTCGTTCGCATCTACCCCACGCGTGCGTCAGTGCCATACGCGGTATGGAACGAACTGATCCACAGTGTCTCGACCAGAATGGATGTGCTCGTCTTCTCCGGCCAGTTCCTCGTTGAGCAGTACGACATCCTGCCCGTCGTCCGCGCGAAAGCCCGTAACGGCGTGAAGTTCCGATTCCTAGTTGGTAACCAACAGTCGCCCGCTGTCGTGCAACGCGGCGTCGAGGAAGGCACCACCGGCGGACTCGAAGGACGTGTCCAGATGATGCGCCGCTACCTCCGCCGCGTCTCCGAGCTTTCAGGCGTGGAGGTCCGCACCCACGGAACCATCCTGTACAACTCCATCTACCGGTTCGACGATCAGGCCCTCATTAACGGACACGCCTACGGGGCCCTGGCGGGAGAGAGCCCCGTGCTCCACCTCCGCCGCAGCGACGACGGCCCCATGTGGAGCCACTACATGGACTCATTCGAACGCGTCTGGAAACTCGCCGAGCAGGAGAAGTGACGACATGGCCCGCATCGACTACTTCAATGACCCCGCAGCTCCGCCAGTCAACAGCGTCGTCCCTTCTGTCACGGTCGCAATCCGCGACGGCGCAGGGAGGATCTTGCTCATCCACAAGGTCGACAACAACCTGTGGGCACTCCCAGGCGGAGGGCACGACCCTGGCGAGCGGATCACCGAAACCGCCATTCGCGAGGTCCGCGAAGAGACCGGCCTGGAGATCGAAGTGACGCGCCTGATCGGCACGTACACCGACCCCAATCACGTCATGGCCTACGACGACGGCGAAGTCCGCCAACAGTTCTCGCTGTGCTTCGAAGGCAAGTGGACTGGCGGAACACCACGAGAAGACGGCACCGAGACCAAAGCTGTCCGATGGGTCGACCCAGCCGAGCTTGACACGCTCCGCATCCACCCGTCGATGCGTCTGCGCGTAGATCATGCATTGGACCCCACCCGCACAGCTCCGTACCTCGGCTAGGTTTTCGAGAGGCGCAACTCAGTCCGGACAATACTTTCGCCGATTTCCTTGCGCGCTTTCGTCCATGTTCTGTGCACAGGGTGCCCGACGGGGTATCGCGCTAGCACTTCATCGATACGTTGATCAAATTCGCAATAGGTTCCGTCGGGTCCGGTCGTTAGATCGGCCGCAATCAAGGCATCCATGACCGGGCTGTCTTCAAGCGCAAACGCGGCAAGTTCACGCTCAAGCCCACGTTCGACAGCCTCAAAACGCGCACCTGAGTGATGGGCGACGAGACATACGACGCGATCCGGAAACTCAAGAGCACGCAGGTACCGCGCACCATCCAACGCATGGAAGCCTGTGACCTTCACTTCCGGCGCGTACCCGATGTCATGTAGCCACGCCGAAGCCACCAACGCATCTCCATCGCTGTCGTCCAGGCCAGCGACTCGGCGCAACCCCAACGCGCGATGCGCGACAGCCTGAACGTGCTGCCATCGGTTTCCAAGCGGCGAGACAAGTACCTCAGCCAGCGACCGAGACGTTTCGGGAAGGTCCACATTCCTATCCTGCCTTCATCGGCTTTGGCTGCTGAATTTGGCTCTATGGGATCAAGGCGCGTCGCCGCTGGCGGCACGCGGGGTGTGCCTGTTGCGCTGGCACCGTGTCGTCATCCATCGCGCCGCCAGGCGCGCCAAACCACGAGCCACAACAAGCACCAGGACACCGAACACGACGAGGGCCAGGCCCACGAGCTGGACGCGCGATCCACCAGGACTCCCCGCGGTGATTTGCCCACGTTTGCCCAGATCAAGACCAGTGCGAGCGTCAGAACCGCCAGAACATCATGGCGCACCACCAGCGGGGTCAACCTGCATCGCTCCCGCCGACTCACCTTCCAGCCCGGCACGCAACGCGAGGTCAAGTGAGGTGTCCCTCGCAACGGAGCATCTAGTCCCTGGGCCGACAGCATCAAGGGCGCCTACGGCGTCGGCTACGCCGATGGCATTCGCCACCCTTGACCCCGCCGACCCAGGGCTAGAGATCGCAGGGGCGAGGGAACGGAGTCGCCCAGGCACCGGGGGGTGCAAGACTCAGCCCCGCATCTCACCCGAGGAGCGCAGATGACCACCAACACCCACTCCGACCAGATGGCCCTGTGGACCCGCCACACCCTCACCGGGGTCATCGGGAACTGGCGCGGCCCCCGCGTCCCTAGGGGCCTAGGGATGAACGCGGGGGCCGACGGGGTGAAATCAGCCGCCCGAAGAGCCTTGCCCGACGCGGGACGACCACTCCAAACGGTACGCCGGGCAAGCCCACGAAAAGGGTCGAAAGTCCCGGACTGCCTCCGCTGAAGGGCAGACCGCCAGGCCGTCCACAGGCCGTCGGACGTCAGGACGCAACAAGACGCAAACCGGACACAACGAGCACAAGCCGGACCCGACCATCTGCCTGTCGATGTACCTCGCGCCGCACACCGCGGTCGTCCAGGACGCGGTCGCGGCGGCCCGCGCGGCCGGGTACGACCCCGACGTGCGCACCATGGCGAAGGCGGTGGGCTCCGACGTCACCAACGTGATCCGCTCCTGCCTGCGGGAAGGGCGGTTCGGCGCGGCCGTCGTCCTGTTCACCACGTTCCTCGCCAGCGACGAGGTGCGCGCGGTGTCGGAGTACACCCGGCAGGAGATCATCGCCTCCGCCGAGGAGGTCGACTCGTCATGCGGCACCCGGCTCGCCGACGAGTGCCGCGACCGGGTGTCGGTCAGCTACCCGCCGATCGACACGTCGGCGTACCTGGATCTCGACCCGGTGCTGGTCGACACCGCGCTCAAACGCCGAGGCCTGGAACGCGACGGCTATGTGCTGTTCCTTTCCCGCGTGGCGCAGGCCAAGGGCATCTTCGACCTGGTCAACGCCTTCGCCCAGGCGAAGGCGCGGTCGCGGGTGCGGCTCTTCGTCGCCGGTTCCGGTCCCGCGCTGCCCGAAGTCCGCGCACTCGCCCGCGACGACAACCGGATCGTCTTCCTCGACGACGTGGACGACGAGGAAAAGCCACTGCTGATGCGCGGCTGCACGGCGTACGCGCTGCCGACCCGGCCGGAGCCGGACTTCGTCGAGACGTTCGGCATCGCGCTGACGGAGAAGATGCTGGCGGGCGGCGGGCCGGTGATCACCACCGTCACCGGCGGGACGGGCGAGGCCGTGGGCGACACGGCGATCATCGTGGAGGCGGGCGATGTCGCGGGCATCGCCGCCGCGATCGACCGGGTGGTGCTGGAGATGGGGCCCGAGGAGCGCGGGCTGATGGCGGGCCGGGCCCGGGCGCACGCGATGGCGTTCGACCGGTGTTCGACGACCTGTTCGCGTCGGTCAATAGCCGACCGTGAAGCGCGTTCCCACGTGGCGCGGGTTCTCGATTTCGTCGAGGACGGCGGCCGCGTAGTCCGCTGTCGAGATTCGGCTCGTGCCATCACCGTCGACGACCAGGTCGTCGAGTTCGGTGCGGTACTGGCCGGTGCGCGTGCCCGGTTCGATCGTGGCCGCCGGGCTCAGGTTGGTCCAGCGCACGTCCTCGACACCGCGGTAGTAGTCCAGGGCGTCGGCGTGCGCGTTCATGATCTGCAGGAGGAACTCCGGCAGGCCTTCCTGGTCCCGCACCTCGCGGCATCCGGGGCGCGCAGGGACCCGGCGCCGCCGACCGCGACCAGCCGCGGCGCGTCCGGGCCGAGGGCGCGCAGGCCTGCCACGAGCGACTCCGCGGCGGGTTTGATCGTCGCCACGTGGCCGGGGCCGTCGCCGCCGCCGACCGCGCTGACCACCACGTCGTGGCCCTTGGCGATCGCGGCGACGGACTGGGGGTCGAGGACGTCGCCCACGGTCGGCTCGGCGCGGGGGTCGGTGGGCTTGGCGCTGTCGCGGCGGACCGCGGTCACCTGGTGGCCGCGGTCGAGGGCCTCACGGGTGATGGTGCTGCCGATCGTGCCGGTGGCACCGAACACGGCGATCTTCGCCATGATGGTCACTCCTTGTCGTCATCTGCCTTGTGTAATTCACGGTAAGCAGGTCACTGCTGGTCAGCAAGGTATGATCAGGACTCGCCATGGTGAAAAACGGACAGATACCCGAGATCCCCTACTCGCCCCCGCCAGCCGCCGCCGCGGGGGTCGAGGTGCTGACGCTGGCCGAACTTCGCGAGCGGGCACAGGGGCAGGATCTGAGCAGCCCGCAGCGACCGGAGTTCCACCTGCTGTTCGCCGTCGACGCGGGCACGCTGTGGCACGCGGTGGACTTCACCCCGTACTCGGCGACCGCCGGTTCCTGGCTGTGGGTGCGGCCTGGCCAGGTCCAGCGGTTCGGCGACCTGGCGGGCGCGGAGGGCACGGTCGTGTTCTTCCAGCCGAGCTTCCTCTCCCCCGCGACCGCGCGGGTCGGCGACCGGTTCGGTCCGGTGCACTGGCACCCGACCGGGTCACAGGCCGCCGCCGCCCGCGTCGCCCTCGACCACCTGGCACGGGAGTACGCCGACCGGGCACTGCCCGACGCGGTGCGCACCGACCTGCTCGGACACCTCCTGGCCGCGCTGCTGCTGCGGATCGCCCAGCTGAGCCCGGGCTCGCCTGCCGTCGAGCCAGGCGATACGTTCCGTCGCTTCCGCGACGCCGTCGAGCGCGACTTCGCCGTGGACCGCCAAGTCGGGCACTACGCCCGGACGCTCGCCCACGTCCCACCCCGCTCGGTCGCGGTGGCGTTTTGGGGGTTCCGCACGAACACGCCATCGAAGTTGGCAGTGTTCGTG
>NZ_JBOHGC010000054.1:0-6709 GCF_050699995.1 Actinokineospora sp.
CCCGGACGCCACGGCGCTGCAGGCCGCCCAGGTGGTGCGCGCGCTGGCCGCGGCGGCGCCGTCGATGGCGGTGGCGACCGCGATGCACCACTTCTCGGTGGGCACGCTGTTCGGCGTCGCCGAGACCTTCGGCCAGGGCACCGACCTCGACGACCTGATGCTCAAGCAGATCGCCGAGAAGCGCTGGCTGGTCGCCTCGGGCTTCGCTGAGGGCCGCACCCAGCAGGGCATCCTCTCCCCCACGATGGAGGCGCGGCCGGTCGAGGGCGGCTACCTGATCTCGGGGTCGAAGAAGCCGTGCAGCCTCTCCCGGTCGATGGACCTGTTCACCGGCAGCGTCGGCATGCGCCGCGAGGACGGCTCGGTGGAGATGGGCTTCCTGATGCTGCCCGCCGACACCCCCGGCATCAGCGTCGTGCCGTTCTGGGGCAGCTTCGCCCTGGCGGGCGCGCAGAGCGACGAGGTCCGGCTGAACGACGTCAAAGTCACCGACGCGCAGATCCTGCAGCCGCCCGCCGACCTGCTCGACGACCTAAGCGAACTGCAGCAGGTCGGCCTGATCTGGTTCCAGATGACCGTGTGCGCCACCTACACCGGCATCGCCAGCGCGCTCGTCGACCGCGTCCTGGAAGCCAAGCGCGGCACCGCGTCGGACCGTGCGGCGCTGGTCGTGCGCATCGAGTCCGCCGCCGCCCTGGTCGAGGGCCTGGCCCGGCGGCTGATGGCGGGCGACATGGGCAACGACTGCCTGGCCACCGCCCTGGCGAGCCGGTTCACCGTGCAGGACCTCATCCGCGCCACCGTCGGCCAAGCCGTCGAACTGCTCGGCGGCATGTCGTTCGTGTCGTCCTCCGAGGTCGCCTATCTCTCGGCCGCCGCGCAGGCCATCGCGTTCCACCCGCCGTCACGCACCAGCATGATCGACGGGATGCTCGGCTACTACGGCGGCGAACCGCTGGTGGTCGAGTGAGTCCCACGACCACCGCGGCCCCCGGCGCGACCGCGCCGGGGGCGGTCGCGGACAAATACCGGACCTTCGTCAGCAAGGGCCGCGCGGCCCTGGGCGAGATGTTCGGCGGCGACGTCGAGGTCGCCGCGGAAGGGGCGTGGCTGCGCACCGCGAGCGGACGCAGCCTGCTCAACTGCGGCGGCTACGGGGTGTTCCTGATGGGCGCCCGCCACCCGCGTGTGGTCAGCGCGGTGATCCGGCAGATCAACACCAATCCGATCGCCTCGCGGCTGCTGCTCGAACCCGAGTTGGCCAACGCCGCCGAGGCGCTGATCGGTGTGGCGCCCCAGGGTTTGGCCCGGGTGTACTTCGCCGGGTCCGGCGCGGAGGCCGTCGAGGCGGCCATCAAACTCGCGCGTGCGCAGGGCAAGCGGCACCTGGTCTCCATGGAGTCGGGCTACCACGGCAAGACCCTCGGCGCGCTGAGCGTGACCGCGCGCGAGGTGTTCCAGGCCCCGTTCCGGCCGCTGCTGCCCGACGTGTCCCACGTCCCGTTCGGCGACGCCGAGGCGTTGGACCGGGTCCTGCGCGCCCACCCCGGTTCGGGGTGCGTGATCGTCGAGCCGATCCAGGGCGAGGCCGGGGTGATCCTGCCGCCCGAGGGCTACCTGCGCGAGGTCGAGCGGCTGTGCCGGGAGCACGGCGCGCTGTTCGTGCTCGACGAGATCCAGACCGGGCTCGGCCGGGTCGGGCACTGGTGGGCCGCCGACGCCGCGGGCGTGACGCCGGACGTGCTGCTGGTCGGCAAGGGCCTCTCCGGCGGCGTGGTCCCGGTGTCGGCGATGGTCGCCACCGCCGAGGCCTTCCGGCCGTTCGACAAGGACCCGTTCATCCACACCTCGACGTTCTCCGGCAACCCGCTGGCCATGGCCGCCGCCCAGGGCGCCATCGCGGCGATCAAGGAGGACGACCTGGTGCGCAAGGCCGCCGGTCTCGGCGCCGTCATCCGCGCGAGGCTGGCCGAGATCGCCGAAACCGTGCTGGGACACCGGGTCCGGCAGGTGCGCGGCGCCGGTCTGCTGATCGGGATCGAGTGCGCCGTCGACGGCCTCGCGGGCGACCTGCTGATCGAGCTGCTGTCGGCGGGCGTGATCGCCAACCACTCGCTCAACTCGCCCGCGGTGCTGCGCCTGACCCCACCCGCCATCCTCGACGACAGCGAGGTCCTGGTGCTGCTCGACGCCTTCGACCGGGCGGCCCGCGCGGTCGTGTCCTAAAAGGAGCCTTGCCATGCGATCCATCCACCTGCTGGTCCGGGTGCCCGCCGACCCGGCCACCGCCTACACCGCCGTCTCCGACTTCGCCCGCTACCCCGACCTCGCCGAAGACGTCCGGCAAGTCCGCACCGGCCCGGCGGGCACCCGCCGGGAGACGTACTGGGAGGTCAACTTCCGCCGCGGCATCATGCGCTGGCACGAGACCGAGGTGTTCGACGCCGAGCGGCTGCGCATCGACTTCGAGCAGAGCGACGGCGACTTCGACGACTTCCGCGGCGCCTGGCAGGTGACCGTGGCCGACGGCGGCTCGGACGTGCGGTTCGAGGTCACCTACGACTTCGGCATCGAGAGCCTGTCCGGGCTGATGGACCCCATCGCCGAGCGGGTGATCAAGCGCGCCGCCGTGCAGATCCTCGGCGGGCTGTTCGGCCCGATCGACGTGCTGGAGGGCGCTGAGGCCCTCACCGATCTCGACACCGTCCCGGCGCTTCCGGGCGCCGTTTAAGGAGAACCCCTGATGGACGCCGCGAATCTGTTCGACTCCAAGACCACCTACCGGCTGATCCGGCTGGAGTACCTGGTCGCGCTCGGCCTGTCGATGTACCTGTTCGTCGAGCACATCGGCGCGATCAACTGGTTCGTCTTCGCCGGGCTTTTCCTCTACATCGACCTGATCGGCTACATCCCCGGCGCGATCGCCTTCCACCGCAGCAAGACCAAGCAGATCTCCAAGGTCTACTACGTCCTCTACAACATCATGCACAGCCTGGTCACCCAGGCCGCGGTCGCCCTGGTGTGGTCGCTGGTGTTCGGGCCCGAGTGGGCGCTGCTGGCGTTGCCGATCCATCTGTGTGGCGACCGCGCCCTGTTCGGCAACTTCCTCAAGCCGTTCTCGGTGACCTTCGAGCCGGTCGTGCATCCCGCGTTCGCGCAGCTGCAGGGGAAGGTGGAGTCGCCTGCCAGCCCGAGCGCGCCGGCGCCCTCCGCTGTGGCCGAACAGGTGCTGGCGGGGTGAGAGCTTCGCTGGCCGAGGCCGTGTGGACGGTGGCGCAGCGGTTTCCCACCGGCGTGTCGGTGGTGACCGCGGGCGCGGGCGACACCGCCCGCGGCGCCACCGTAAGCACGTTCTGTTTCCTGTCAAGAGAACCGGCCCTGGTGTCGATCTGCCTGCGGCGCGGCAGCTGGGTGCTCGACCTGATCCGCGACCACGGCGCTTTCACCGTCAACGTGCTCTCCAGCGACCAGGAGTCGGTGGCCCGCCGCTTCGCCAGCCGCTCCCGCGGCGCCGACCAGTTCGACGGCGTCGGCTGGACCCCGGACGAGGCGGGCGTGCCGCGGCTGTCGGACACGGTCTGCTGGCTGCACTGCCGAACGCACGACGTCATCGCCGCGGGCGACCACGAGCTGGTCGTGGCCACCGTGGCCGGTCTCGGCGAGGGGCGCGCCCGTACTCCGCTGCTGTATTTCGCCGGCGCGCTGCACCGGGGAACCATCGAGAGCGAGGACACATGACCATCCAGATTCCCCGCGAGGCGGACTGGGACACCGCGCCGAGCCTGATCGACGGCGCGATGGACCTGCAGATGACCGCCCAGGACTGCAACCTGCGGTACTGGCTCAACGCCGTGCCGGAGGGCACGCTGCGCGGCAGGCCAGACGGGCACGACCCGGACCTGGTCGTGCCGGAGCACATGAAGTCGGGCGCGCTGTACGAGGCGATCACCCAGGAGTACGCGTTCCGCTCGGTCGCCGAGGAGAAGGCGACCCGCGGCCTGGCCTACCTCATCCCCATCGCGCCGGACACCGACACGATGGAGTTCTACACGACCCAGGTGTTCGACGAGTGCAGGCACGCGATGGTGTTCCGCAACCACCTCGTCGCCCTGGGCACGCCCGCCGAGCGGCTGGCCGAGGCGATCCCGGTGTTCGCGGGGTCCTATTTGGACTCGGTGCTGGGGCCGCTGGAGCGCATGGCGCTGGAGATCATGCGCGACGACCGCGACTTCATCGGCGGCGTCGTGATGATGGCGATCATCCTCGAAGGCGCGCTGGCGCCCGCGGCCGAGCTGAGCGAACGCAAGTGGCGCCCGCTCGACCCGGCCGCCGCGGACATCGACAAGGGCGCGGGCATCGACGAGATCCGGCACCTGACCGTGGGCGCGGACATCGCGAAGCGGCACCTGATCGACCACCCCGGCGACCGCGCCCGCGTGCTGGAGCTGATCCAGCGCGGGATGAAGCTGTGGAGTGAGCTGCCGACCCACGAGATGGTGCTGCGCCGGGAGAAGCTGTTCCAGGAGGGGATGCACGAGCACGCCGCGGTCGTCGGCGACTACGAGATCTGGCCGGGCAGGCGGCTCATCGACACCACACCCGAGGAGCGGCTGGAGACCGCCGACCGCTGGTCGACGGACATGAAACGCAAGCGGCTCACCGACATGGGTCTGGAAGAGGCCGCGACGTGACCGCTGTCCTGGCGGGCCTGGGCGGCTGCGTGCCGCCGCGCGTCGTGGGCAACGCCGAGATCGCGCCGCAACTGGACACCACGGACGACTGGATCCGCACCCGGACCGGTGTGTCCCAACGGCATTGGATCGAGCCCGGGATGTCGACGGTCGGCCTGGCCGCCGAGGCGGGCGCGCGGGCGCTGAAGTCGGCCGGGCTGAGCAAGGTCGGCGCGGTCGTGCTGGCCACGACGACGCCGGACCGGCCGTGCCCGGCCTCAGCCCCGGAGGTCGCCGCCCGGCTGGGCCTGCCGCACGTCGCCGCGTTCGACCTCGGCGCGGTGTGCGCCGGGTTCGTCTACGGGCTGGCCGCCGGCGCGGGCCTGATCAGCGCCGGCGTGGCACGCGACGTGCTGGTGATCGGGGCGGACACCTTCTCGACCATCATCGACCCGACCGACCGCTCCACGGCGATGATCTTCGGCGACGGCGCGGGCGCGGTCGTGCTGCGCGCGGGCGAGCCCGACGAGCCGGGCGCGATCGGCCCGTTCGACCTCGGCAGCGACGGCGACCTCGCCGAGCTCGTCATGATCCCGGCGGGCGGGTCCCGGCGGCGGGTCGGCGACGACCCGCGCGAGCACTTCTTCACCATGCAGGGCAAACCGACCTTCCGCCACGCCGTGCGGCGGATGGAGTCCTCCGCCCGGGCCGTGCTCGCCGAGGCGGGCTGGCGCACCGAGGACGTCGACTGGGTCGTCGCCCACCAGGCCAACCGGCGCATCATCGACGCGCTCGGCGGCGCCCTCGACCTGCCCGCCGAACGGCTGGTCAGCAACATCGACCGGGTCGGCAACACCGTGGCCGCGTCGATCCCGCTGGCGCTGGCCGACGCCGCCGACCGGATCCGACCGGGCGAGAAGGTCCTGCTCACCTCGTTCGGCGGCGGGCTCGCCTGGGGCTCCACCGCCCTGCGCTGGCCCACCATCACCGCAGCTTGACCCACCAATCCACTGTGGACAGAAGGAGATCATCATGGACGTCACCCTCGACCAGGTCAGGGAACTGCTCGTGGCCAGCTTCGGCGTCGGCGCGCAGGAGGTCGGCGCCGAGGTCACCCTCGCCGAACTCGATGTCGACTCGTTGGCGTTAGTGGAGTTCGCGCTGATGGCCGAGAAGGAGTTCGGCGTGGCCATCGACGAGGAGGAGATCAGCAAGGACTTCACCATGGGCGACGTCGTTTCCCTGATCGAGCGGAAGAAAGCCCTCGTCTGATGGGGGCCGACATCGCCGTCACCGGGATCGGGCTGCTGACCCCGGCGGGCATCGGGATCGAGGACAACTGGGATCGGTTGCTGCGCGCGGAACCCGCCGCGGCGGCCGACCCCGGCCTGGTCGGCCTGCCGGTCGACTTCGGCTGCCGGGTGCCGGGGTTCGACCCGGACGAGCACGTGGGCCGACGGATCGCTTGGCGGCTCGACCGCTACGAGCAACTCGCCATGGCCGCCGCACGGCAGGCGGTGGCCGACTCCGGCCTCGACCCGCGAACGTGGGACGGGGCCAGGGTCGCGGTGGTGCTGGGCACGGCCATCGGGGGCATCGGCACGTTCGAGCGGGAGCACCGCAACCTGCTCGACCGCGGGCCGGTGGAGGTCTCGTCGCTGCTGATCCCGATGCTCGGGGTCAACATGGCCGCCGGGTACATCGCCATCGACCACGGCGCCCGCGGCCCGAACTTCGCCACCGCCACGGCGTGCGCCTCGGGTGCCACCGCCATCGGCACGGCGATGAGCCTGCTGCGGTCGGGGGCGTGCGACGTGGTGATCGCGGGCGGCGCCGAGTCGAGCACGACCCCGACGATCGTGTCGTCGTTCGCGAAGATGAAAGCCTTGTCGCGCAACGGGGACCCGGCGCGGGCGTCGCGGCCGTTCGACCAGGCCAGGGACGGTTTCGTCATCGCCGAGGGCGCCGGCGTGCTGATCCTGGAGCGGGCGGCCGACGCCGCCGCCCGCGGCGCCCGGGTCCGCGCCCGCCTCCTGGGC
>NZ_JBOHGC010000055.1:0-1205 GCF_050699995.1 Actinokineospora sp.
ACCAGCTCGACTCCGATATGGCCGCGATGCGCGCGGCGAACGACGGGGCCTTCGACGTCGACCCGGACGACCGGCCGAAAGCGCCGCCGGTGGGGCTTTCGCGGGTCTCCGTGCTTGACGCCGAGACCGGCGAGCTGCTCGGGGTGTTGAGCTGGCACGAGACCGGCTGGGGTCGCACGCGCGCGTGTGGTGCGTGGAACCTGGGCATCATGCTGCTGCCCGCCGCGCGGGGTCGAGGAGTGGGTGCGACCTCGGTGCGGCTGCTGGTCCGGCATCTGTTCTCCACCACCGACCTCGACCGGGTCGAGGCGGCGACGGACGTCGACAACGTGGCCGCCTGTCGCGTCCTGGAGCGCGCCGGGTTCCAGCGCGAGGGTGTCGTGCGCGGCGCGCAGCTTCGCGGGGGAGTCCGCAGGGACGTGGTCTTGTACGGGTTTTTGCGCTCTGACCTCAAGGAAAGCTGACTGTTACTCACAGTCACAGGAAATCTTGGGTCAGAGGCTGGTCACGTGCTGTTCAGCCCCTTAATCTCTGCATATGGCTACGCAACTCACCGGTAACAACCCGGACTTCGATGTCGTTGTCGTCGGTTCGGGCTTCGGCGGCAGCGTGGCCGCGCTGCGTCTCACCGAGAAGGGCTACCGGGTCGCCGTGATCGAGGCGGGCCGCCGGTTCGCCGACGACGAGTTCGCCAAAACCTCGTGGGACGTGCGCAAGTACCTCTGGGCGCCCGCGGTCGGGTGCTACGGCATCCAGCGGATCCACCTGCTCAAGGACGTCGTCGTGCTGGCCGGGTCGGGTGTCGGCGGCGGGTCGCTGGTGTACGCGAACACGCTGTACAAGCCGCTCAAGCCGTTCTACAAGGACCGCCAGTGGGCTGACATCACCGACTGGGAGTCGGAGCTGGCGCCGCACTACGACCAGGCGTCGCGCATGCTCGGCGTGGTCACCAACCCGACGGTGACGCCGTCGGACGAGGTCATGCAGAAGGTCGCCGCCGACATGGGCGTGGCCGACAGCTACCACCCGACTCCGGTCGGCGTGTACTTCGGCGAGGCGGGCGAGAAGGCCGCCGACCCGTACTTCGGCGGCGCGGGCCCCGAGCGCACCGGCTGCACCGAGTGCGGCTCCTGCATGACCGGCTGCCGCGTCGGCGCGAAGAACACGCTGGTCAAGAACTACCTGTACCTGGCGGAGAAGGGTGG
>NZ_JBOHGC010000056.1:0-11300 GCF_050699995.1 Actinokineospora sp.
GTGGGGCCGGGTCGACGAGGAGGGCACGGTCTACGTGCGCACCGCCGACGGCGAGCGCGTGGTCGGGTCGTGGCAGGCCGGTGAGCCCGAGGAAGGGCTCGCGCACTTCGCGCGCCGGTTCGACGACATCCGCACCGAGGTCGAGCTGCTCGAAACCCGCCTCGCGGCCGGGTCCGGCGACCCCAAGCACGCGGCGACGAACGCCAAGCACATCAAGGACTCCCTCGCCGAGGCGCACGTGGTCGGCGACCTGGTGGGCCTGGAGGCCCGGCTCGACCAGGTGATCGCGCACGCCGCGGTCGCGCTCGACCACGCCAAGCACGCGCGGGACGAGGCGCGGGCCGGTTCGGTGGCCCGCAAGGAAGAGCTGGTCACCGAAGCCGAGCAGCTGGCCGAGGAGTCGACGCAGTGGAAGGTCGCGGGCGACCGGCTGCGGCAGATCCTCGACGAGTGGAAGACGATCAAGGGCGTCGACCGCAAGACCGACGAGCAGCTGTGGCGCCGGTTTTCCAAGGCCCGTGACACGTTCAACCGCAGGCGTGGGTCGCACTTCGCCGACCTCGACCGCCAGCGCTCCACGGCCAAGTCCCGCAAGCAGGAACTGGTCGAAGAGGCCGAGCTGCTCTCCGAGTCCGACGACTGGGGCCCGACGGCCGCGCGCTACAAGGAACTGATGCTGGAGTGGAAGTCGGCGGGCCGCGCGCCCAAGGACGCCGACGACACGCTGTGGCAGCGGTTCCGGGCCGCGCAGGACAAGTTCTTCAGCAGGCGGTCCTCGGTGTTCGACGAGCGGGACGCGGAGTTCGCGCAGAACGCGAAGCTCAAGGAAGAGCTGCTCGCCGAGGCGGAGAAGATCAACGTCAAGGGCGACCTCGAAGCGGCCAGGGCCCAGCTCCACAAGATCCAGGAGAAGTGGGAGCTCGTCGGGAAGGTCCCGCGTGAGCGGATCCGCGAGCTCGAGGGCCGCATGCGCACGATCGAGGAGAAGGTCCGGACCGCGGCGGACGCGCAGTGGCGCAAGACCGACCCCGAGGCCGAGGCGCGGGCCGCGCAGTTCCGTGAGCGGGTCGAGCAGTTCGAGGCGCAGGCCGCGAAGGCTCGCGCGGCCGGGGACAAGCGGCGCGCCGAGCAGGCCGAGGCTCAGGCCGCGCAGTGGCGTGAGTGGCTGGCCGCCGCCGAGCAGGCTGTCGCTTCCCGCTGAGGATTCGTGAAAGGCCGCCCTCCGGGGCGGCCTTTCCCATACCCGCGAGTCGCCCCGTCCAGCACTGAAGATCGTAAAAGGCCGCCCCGAAGAGCGGCCTTTGTATGTAGGGCGAGCGATGCTTTAGAGCCTGGACCAAGCCGTGCGGAACCAGAGGACGCCGAGGGTGACCATGGCGATCTCGCTGATGATCAAGCCGATGCCGGGGCCGGGCGACGTCAAACCCGCGACCGACTGGCGGGTCCAGATCGCCAGAAGGCCGTCCACCGAAGCGAACCACGACCCCAGCGCGCAGACCCAGGTGAGTCCCCAGCGTCGGGTGATCAAGGCCAGCGCCGAGGCGACGACGCCGAACAGCGCCGCCGTGGCGGCGAACAGGCGCGGGACCATTCCGGCCTTGCCCGCCGCATCCCCTTGGTGGAGAAGGACTTCCCAGCCGGGGGCGGTGCCCATCCACGGCAGCAGGTAGCCGATGATCAGCACGAACACCGCGACCGAGATGATCACCGCTCGGCCACCCAGCTCGACTGTGCGGGCCGCTTGGTGCTCGACTTCATCGATCTCGCGCTTGAGACCCGCCATGTCGTCTTCGCTCACGTGGTCACGCAACCGGTGGCCTCGGGCAGCGGGGCGGGCACACCGAACGCGGGCAGGCCGAGGCCGACCCCCGTCGTCTTCGGGCGGATCCCGGCCTCGTGGTGGTCGCCCGCGCGGGTGCGGCGGTGGGACACGACGTCACCGTCGGCGACCAGGTGGTGCGGAGCCGCGTAGGTGATGGTCGTTTCGACGACGTCGCCGGGGCGGATCGACTCGGTGGCCCCGGTCGGGGCGAAGTGCACCAGGCGGTTGTCGCGGGCGCGGCCGCTCATCCGGTGGGTGTCGGCGTCCTTGCGCCCCTCCCCCGCCGCGACGACGACCTCGACGGTGCGGCCGACCAGTTCCTTGTTGAGGTCCCAGGAGATCTCCTCCTGCAGGTCGATCAGCCGGTCGTAGCGCTCCTGGACGACCTTCTTCGGCACCTGCCCCGCCATCGTCGCCGCCGGGGTCCCGGGGCGCTTGGAGTACTGGAACGTGAAGGCGCTGGTGAAGCGGGACTGGCGGACGACGTCGAGGGTGCCCTGGAAGTCTTCCTCGGTCTCACCGGGGAACCCGACGATGATGTCGGTGGTGATCGCCGCGTCCGGCATGGCTTCGCGGACCTTCTCGATGATCGAGAGATAGCGGGCCGTCCGGTAGGACCGGCGCATGTCCTTGAGGACCTTGTCCGAACCGGACTGCAGCGGCATGTGCAGCTGGTGGCACACGTTCGGCGTCTCGGCCATGGCTGCGATGACGTCGTCGGTGAAGTCCTTGGGGTGCGGGGAGGTGAACCGGACCCGCTCCAGGCCGTCGATCTCGCCGCAGGCGCGCAGGAGCTTGCCGAAGGCGAAGCGGTCGCCGAACTCGACACCGTAGGAGTTCACGTTCTGGCCGAGCAGGGTCACCTCGAGGACACCCTCGGCGACGAGGGCCTCGACCTCGGCCAAGACGTCGCCGGGGCGCCGGTCGCGCTCGGTGCCGCGCAGCGACGGGACGATACAGAAGGTGCACGTGTTGTTGCAGCCCACCGAGATCGACACCCAGCCGGAGTGCGCCGAGTCGCGCCGGGCGGGCAGCGTGGAGGGGAAGACCTCCAGCGACTCCAGGATCTCGACCTCGGCCCGCTGGTTGTGCCGGGCCCGGTCGAGCAGGGCGGGCAGCGACCCGATGTTGTGGGTGCCGAAGACGACGTCGACCCACGGGGCGCGGCGGACGATCTCGCCGCGGTCCTTCTGGGCGAGGCAGCCGCCGACGGCGATCTGCATGTTCGGGTTCGCCGTCTTCGCGGGGGCGAGGTGGCCGAGGTTGCCGTACAGCTTGTTGTCGGCGTTCTCCCGGACCGCGCAGGTGTTGAAGACGACGACATCGGCCACGGCGCCGCTGTCGGCGGCGACGTAGCCTGCGTCCTCAAGCAACCCCGACAGCCGCTCGGAGTCGTGGACGTTCATCTGGCACCCATAGGTGCGAACTTCGTAAGTGCGCGCGCTCATCTCGCTGTCCGAGGGTACGCGGCCACGCCGGTCCCGCCGAAGGCAGGCGTCTGGCACGATCGGCCAATGGTGCGGACACGACTCGGCGGCATGGTCCTGGCCTTGGTCTTCCTGGCGAGCACGCTGTCCGGGTGCGACAGCCAGTTCGCGGGCGTCCGGCTGCGGATCGCCGCCGGGTTCCCCTCCGGGGTCTATCACAGCCTGTCCGAGTCGCTGGCCGCCGCCTGGCAGCGGCAGCTCGCGATCGAGCGGCCGGAGGTCCTCAAGACCAGCGGGTCCCCGGAGAACATCCGCAAGCTGTGCGCGGGCGATGCCGATGTCGCGTTCAGCGCCGCCGACGTCGCCGCGCAGCCCACGAACACGCAGCGCAAGCCGCAGGCGCTCGCCCGGCTCTACGACGACTACCTGCACATCGTGGTGCGCGGCGACGGCTCGATCCGAAACCTCGACGGGCTGCGCGGCGCGCGGGTGGCGATCGGGTCGCCGGAGTCCGGGGTCGCGTTCATCGCAAAACGCCTCCTCGACCTCTCGGGGCTGTCCGACCCGGGCACGCTGACCAAGGTGCACCTCGGGCTGACCGAGTCCATCGAGGCGTTCAAACGCGGGGAGGTCGACGCGTTCTTCTGGTCGGGCGGCCTGCCGACGAAGGCGATCACCGACCTGGCCGCGGTGGTCCCGCTGCGCCTGCTCGACCTGACCGACGCGATGCCGCCCATGCGCAACCAGTACCCGGTCTACAACACAGCGTCGATCCCGGTGTCGACGTACAACCTGGCGGGTGGACCGGTCACCACACTGGCCGTGCCGAACTACCTGCTCGTCACCGACGCGATGCCCGCCGACGTCGCCGAGGCGCTGGTCCGGGGGCTGTTCGACGCGCACGGCGAGCTGGCGAGGGCCAACCGGGCGGCCCTGGCGATCGATATCCACTCCGCCATCGAGACCGATCCGATCCCGCTGCACGCGGGCGCCATACGGTACTACCGCGACGAGAAGGCCTGACTCAGAGCCGGTCGGCGGGCAGGTCGACAGTCACCCGCAGGCCGCCGCCATCGGGCAGGTCGAGCCGCAGGTCCCCGCCCGCCCTGGCGACGATGCGGCTCACGATGGCCAGGCCCAGCCCCGAGCCGGGGACGTTCTGGTGGCTGTGGCTGCGCCAGAACCGGTCGGTGGCGCGCTCCAGCTCCTCTGGTCGAAGGCCCGGCCCGTGGTCGCGTACCGACAGCCGCACGACGTCGTCGACCACGCCGACCGCGAGCTCCACGGAGCTGCCTGATCCGGTGAACTTGAGCGCGTTGTCCAGCAGCGCGTCGAGGATTCCGTCGACGCCGCGCGGCGGGGCCATCGCCCACGTGTCGCCCGCCGCCACGACGCAGTCGAGCGCGATGTCGCGCGAGACCGCCACGACCCGCCAGTCGGCGACCCGCTCGGCGACGACGGTGTCGACATCGGTGGGCACCAGGTCGCTGCCCGCGCTCTCGGCCCGCGCCATCGACAGCAGTTCGTCGAGGATCTGGTTGAGCCGGTCGGCTTCGGCGGCCGCGGCGACCCGATGGACCTCGGCCTCCTCGTCGACGTGCCCTTCGAGGTTGACCAGCCGCAGCTTGAGCGCGGTCAGCGGGTTGCGCAGCTGGTGGGAGGCATCAGCCACGAACGCGCGCTGCGCGGCGAGGGTGTCGCCGACGCTGGCCGCCATCTGGTCGAATGACCGGCCGAGTTTACGCAGCTCAGGGGGCCCGTGGGCGCCGCCGACCAGCTCGGCGTCCCGACCGCTCACCACGGCGCTCACCAGCGACCCGGTGGCTTCGTCGAGCCTGCGCACGGGCCGCAGGATCCACTGGATGACCGGCACCGCGAGCATCAGCGCGAGCCCGAACGCCAGTACCCCGCCCGCGCCGATGAGCAGCCACCACCACAGCATCCGGGCCCGGCTGCGGTCGGTGGGCGAGACGGACACGACCGCGCCGCGCACCTCCCCGTCGACCAGCACCGGCCCGGCCAGGACCAGGGGCTCGTCATCCCACGGCAACAGCAGCGGCCCGGCCTTCGGGCGGGTGCCCGCGAGCGCGGCCCGCACCTGCTCGTGGACCTCTGGATCGGTCAGGTCGACCGGGCTGGGGGCGGCCGCCCGCCCCGAGCCGACCGCCGGGTTGGCGTCCTGGTCGACGATCACGACGTCGATCCCGTAGATCTCGGAGTACCGCTGCAGTTCCTCCCGCAGCGACTCGGGCCGGGCGTCGGTCAGCGGGCGCTGGGCCATCGAGGCGAACCGGCTCGTGTCGGTGAGCCGGTCCAGGAAGAGCTTCTGCTGCTCGGCGCCCGCCACGGCCAGCGCCAGCGGGATGCCCAGCCCGAACACCACCAGCGCGACGAGAAACCAGATCATCCCCAACAGCCGCGTGCGCACGAGACCCTCCCCAGGTTGCTCAGGCGAGTTTGCCCGGCTGGTTCGCCAGCCGGTATCCGACCCCGCGCACAGTCTCGATCAGGGCGGGCCTGCCGAGCTTGGTGCGCAGCGTCGCGACGTGCACGTCGAGCGAGCGGTTCTCCGCCGCGCCCGCCCGACCCCACGCCTCGGCGAGGATCTGGTCCCGTGTGCACACCGAGCCCTGCGCCGCGACGATGAGCGAGAACACGTGGAACTCCTTGCGGGACAACGCGATCACCGCACCGTCCACAGTGACCTCGTGCCGGTCGAGGTCGACCCTGACGTCCCCGACCTCCGCGACCCCGGCCAAGCCGGGACCGCCCGGCGTGGGCGACTTGCGCCTGCGCACGGCATGCACGCGGGCGACGAGTTCGTCGACGTCGTAGGGCTTCACCAGATAGTCGTCCGCCCCCGCGCGAAGACCGAGGATGCGGTCGTCGACCTCACCGCGCGCGGAGACCACGATGACCGCCACGTCGCTGGCCGCGCGGATCTGTCGACAGAGGACGATGCCGTCGACATCGGGCAGGCCGAGGTCGAGCAGGACCACGTCGACCTCGCGCACGGTGTCGAGCACCCCGGCGCCCGAGGCGAGCCGCTTGATCGCCAGTCCGCGCCGCACCAGGGCCGGGATCAGCGCCTCCGCGACCCGGTCGTCGTCTTCCACGAGCAGCACTCGCACGCGTGTCCTCCGGTTCAGCAGGCGGCTGTGTGACAGAGTTGAGACCCTAAGTGTTGCTCAACTGGCCTGGACATCGGCGGGAGCCGGAGTAGGTTTCCGCCATCGCGTGCCCGCCGAAGCCGCAATCGTCACGAACGCGCTCGTGGAGGACCTACATGACCGCCTCGAACACCGCCCCAGCCATGATCCGGATGGAGGCGGTGGACAAGTACTTCGGGACCTTGCACGTCCTCAAGGACATCAA
The DNA here is from genome assembly GCF_050699995.1 of Actinokineospora sp. Lineage (GTDB taxonomy): Bacteria > Actinomycetota > Actinomycetes > Mycobacteriales > Pseudonocardiaceae > Actinokineospora. The sequence continues at coordinate 6,625 of NZ_JBOHGC010000056.1, forward strand.
CATCGAGGTCCCGAAGGGCCAGGTGGTCGTAGTCCTGGGCCCGTCGGGTTCAGGCAAGTCGACCCTGTGCCGCGCCATCAACCGGCTGGAGCCCATCAACTCGGGCCTCATCGAGGTCGACGGCCAGCCGCTGCCCGCCGAGGGCAAGCAGCTCGCGCAGCTGCGCGCCGAGGTCGGCATGGTGTTCCAGTCGTTCAACCTCTTCGCCCACAAGACGATCGCCGAGAACGTCAGCCTCGCCCCGCTCAAGGTGCGCAAGCTGTCCGCCGCAGAGGGGCGCAAGACGACGATGGCGCTCCTGGAGCGGGTCGGCATCGCCAACCAGGCGGACAAGTACCCGGCGCAGCTCTCCGGCGGCCAGCAGCAGCGCGCGGCGATCGCGCGAGCGCTGGCGATGAAGCCGAAGGTCATGCTGTTCGACGAGCCGACCTCCGCGCTGGACCCGGAAATGGTCCAGGAGGTGCTCGACGTGATGACCTCGCTGGCGAGCGAGGGCATGACGATGCTGGTCGTGACCCACGAGATGGGCTTCGCCCGAAAAGCAGCCAATCGGGTGATCTTCATGTCCGACGGCGAAGTTGTCGAGGACACCACACCCGACGAGTTCTTCACCGCGCCCAAATCCGCGCGCGCGAAGGACTTCCTTGGCAAGATCCTGACTCACTAGCTAGTCCCACAACTGTTCGGCTGGACCGCAGCCGAATCGGAAACAAAGGAGCACCACATGCGACTCCGGGGCCTTCTGGTTGGCACCGTGACCGCCGCTCTCGCCCTCTCGATGACCGCTTGCGGTGACAAAGGCAACGACGCGGGAACCAATCCACCGGTCAACACCGAAGCGAAGTTCGATGAAGGCACGACCATGGCCACGCTGCAGAAGGCGGGCAAGGTCACGATCGGCACGAAGTTCGACCAGCCGCTGTTCGGCCTCAAGGGTCTCGACGGCAAGCCCGCGGGCTTCGACGTCGAGATCGGCAAGCTGATCGCGGCCAAGCTCGGCATCTCCGCGGACAAGATCGAGTGGGTCGAGACCCCCTCGAAGATCCGTGAAGAGGTCATCGAGCAGGGCAAGGTCGACTTCGTCGTCGCCACTTACACGATCAACGACAAGCGCAAGGAGCGCATCTCGTTCGCGGGCCCGTACTACGAAGCGGGTCAGGACCTGATGGTGAAGAAGGACTCCGACATCGCGGGTCCGGAAGCGCTCAAGGCCGCCAACGCCAAGGTCTGCTCGGTCACCGGCTCCACGCCCGCCGAGAAGATCAAGCAGTACGTCGACCCGGGCAACATCGTCCTGTTCGACGTGTACTCGAAGTGCGCCGACGCGCTGCGCACCGGCCAGGTGCAGGCCGTCACCACCGACAACGTGATCCTGCTCGGCCTGATCGACGCCAGCAAGGGTGACTTCAAGCTGGTCGGCAAGCCCTTCACCAAGGAGCCGTACGGCATCGGCATCGAAAAGGGCGACATCAAGTTCTGCGAGTTCATCCACAAGACTCTGACCGAGTCGTCCGCCGCGTACGAGAAGGCGTGGAAGGACACCGCGGGCAAGGTCGCGCCCGACACCCCCAAGCTGCCGACGCTGGCCGCCTGCAGCTGATCGACTGACCCGCGCTCGGGGCGTCTGCTGACCGGCAGGCGCCCCGGGCCTCAATCGGGCTCGGAGTCCACGTGAACGTCATTTTCGAGAACTTCGCGCTGTACCGCGACGGGTTCTTCAAGACCCTGCTCATCTGCGCCTACGCCATGGTCGGCTCGCTCGTCCTCGGGACGATCCTGGCGGGCTTCCGAGTGTCCCCGGTGCCCCCGCTGCGGTGGGTCGGCACGTCGTGGGTCAACGTCTTCCGCAACTGCCCGCTGACCGTGGTGCTGTTCTTCTGCGCCTTCGGCCTGCCGGAGGTGGGGATCAACGGTGCCTACTTCTGGTTCAGCATCGCGGCCCTGGTGCTATACACCTCGGCGTTCGTCTGCGAGGCCGTGCGAAGTGGCATCAACTCGGTGCCCGCGGGTCAGGCCGAGGCGGCACGCGCGGTCGGACTGACGTTCGGCCAGTCGCTGACAACCATCATCCTGCCGCAGGCGGTCCGCACCGTGGTGCCGCCGCTGGGCAGCGTGATCATCGCCATGATCAAGAACTCGGCCATCGTCGGCGCGTTCGGCGTCGGCGGGGAACTGTTCGCGGTGTCGGACACGCTCACCGGTTCGCGCGGTGAGGCCGCCCTGCCGGTGCTGACCGGCGTCGTCGTCGCCTACCTGCTGATAACGATCCCCGGCGGCATCTTCCTCGGCTGGCTGGAGCGAAAGGTGGCGATCGCCCGATGAGCGCGTCCGTCCTCTACGACGCCCCCGGGCCGCGGGCCAAGCGCCGGGTCCTGCTGTTCAGCATCCTCGCCGTGGTGGGTCTGCTCGCTGTCGTGTACGTGGTGTACCGCCAGCTCGACAAGCAGAACCAGTTCGACGCCGACAAGTGGACTCCGCTGTTCGACCCGAGCGACGCGCAGTTCAACCTTGTCTGGAACCGCATCGGCGAAGGGCTGGCCAACACGCTGATGGCGGCCGCGCTCGCCGTCGTGTTCTCGCTGATCATCGGCACGCTGCTGGCGGTCACCCGGGTCACGTCGGCACCGTGGTACCGCTGGATCGTGGTCGGTCTGATCGAGCTGCTGCGTGGCATCCCGGTCGTCATCGCCATCTTCTTCGTCGCACGCGTGCTTCCGCAGTTCGGTGTGAGCCTGGAACCGATGTGGTACCTGGTGATCGGCCTGACGCTCTACAACTCGGTGGTCATCGCCGAGATCGTGCGAGCGGGCATCAACTCGCTGCCCAAGGGCCAGCGGGAAGCCGCCGAGTCGCTGGGCCTGACCCGCGGGCAGGTGCTGCGGCTGGTGTTGCTGCCGCAGGCGTTCCGGGCGATGCTCCCCGCGCTGATCAGCCAGCTTGTCGTGGTCCTCAAGGACACGTCGCTGGGCTTCATCATCAGCTACGAGGAGACGGTCCGGGTCGCGGGCCAGGTCGTTCAGGTCCTGAGCAACCCGATCCAGACCTATCTGCTGATCGCGGTGATCTTCATCGTGGTCAACTACGCGCTGAGCCGGTTCGCGATCTACGTCGAACGCAGGCTGAGCCGCGGCAAGAAGGCCGCCAAGACCGACGAGGGAGCCGCCGTCGTGCACGCCGACGACCTCGCAGGCGCTGGCGCCAACGTGGGCTGAGTCCGACCTTCGATGGCCGCTTCCCGAACCGGGAGGCGGCCATCGTCGTCTCTAGCGCCTGCTAATTAGCGGCGCGTGGGCAGGGCGGTGCCGGTACGGACCGGGTCGAGGACGAACATCGTGCTGTAGCGCTGGATGTTGGGCGCGTCCTTGAGTAGCCGCTCGGACACCTCCCGGAAGTGGGACATGCCCGTGGTCGCCAGCACCACGACGAAATCCGTCTCCCCCGAGACGCTGTAGAGATGCTGGACCTCCGGGGCGGGCAGGAGTCTGCGCCGGAACGCGGCATGCAGCGCGCGGGACTCCTTGGCAAGCGTCACCAGACATACCGCGAGGAGCACGGCGACCTGTGCCGGGTCGAGCACGGCGACCTGACGCTCGATGAGCCCTGCCTTGCGGTAGCGGTCGATCCGGCGCTGCACGGCGCTGGGTGAAAGCGACACCAACTCGCCGAGTTCACCCAGGGTGCGGGCGGAGTCCCGCTGCAGCAAAGCAAGCAGCTGATGGTCGGTGTCGTCCATGGCGGCTGTGGTCACGCAATAATCTTGCGCGCCGGCGAGAAATCTTTCAATCGCGACCATGGCTGCCTCGGTTAGCGTCGCGGACATGAGACAAGGGCCGGCGCTCGCCGCCGCGGGCGCGGTGGCCATGGGGAGTTCCGCGCCCATGCTGAAGATGCTCGCCGGGTCCGGGCTCTCGGCGGTCAACGTGATCCAGGGTCGCATGGTGATCGGCGCGGTCGCCTTGCTGCTCCTGGCGGTGGCCACCCGGCGGAACCTGCGGATCCACTATCGACACTGGTGGCTGCTCGGCCTCTACGGCGTGTTCACGTTGTCGCTCAACCAGGTCAGCTACACCTTCGCGATCACCCGGCTGGTCGGGATCACGCTGCTGATCGAGTACCTCGCCCCGGTGCTGATCGCCCTCTGGATCCGGTTCGTCCGGCGCACGCGACTGCCGGTGACGCCGTGGGCGGGTATCGGCACGACACTGCTCGGGCTCGCCCTGGTCAGTCAGGTGTGGACGAAAGTGTCGTTGGATGTGCTGGGCCTGCTCACCGCCATGGTGGCGGCGGCGACGCTGGCGGGCCGATTCCTGCTGGCCGAACACGGTCTGCGGGTGCACGACCCGTTGGTGCTCACGTCCTGGGGCGCTGTTGTCGGCGCGGTCAGTCTGCTTCCCCTGCAACAGTTCCCGTTCGAGCAGGTGGACGCGAAGGACTGGTTCCTGCTCACCTGGATCGGTGTCGTCGGTATGGCCGCCGCGGTCCTGCTCAGCGCCTTGGCGCAGCGCACGATCTCGTCGACCGCCGCGAGTCTCATCTCGTGCGTGGAGATCCTGGTGGGCGCCGGGCTGGCCGCGGTGCTCCTGGGCGAGCTGCTGACACCCGTTCAGCTCGTCGGGTCGGTCGTGATGCTCACCGGCATCGTCGCCGCCCAGGTGGCGCTGGCCAGGGCTTCCGGG
>NZ_JBOHGC010000057.1:0-26245 GCF_050699995.1 Actinokineospora sp.
CCACAACTCCGACTGGGCCGTCACCATCATCAACGGCCTGCCCGAGTTCACCCCACCCGCCTACCTCGACCCACACCGAAAACCCATCCCCGCAACACCACGACACTCGGCGGCCTGAACAGCCACCTGAACTCGCCTACGAGAGCAGGACGCCGTGCGCGGCCCACCACTTCGTGTAGCTGGGGTTCCGGTCGATCAGCCCGGCATAGGTGGCCGCGAGTGCCCCGCGCATCATCTCCGGGTCGACCGGGCAGGGGTCCTTCCACGCCAACTCGATTCGGCCGATGATCGGGTCGCCCGCGAGTGGGCGCACCACCAGGCCCATGCCCTCGTTGGAGGTCGGCTGGGCCAGGCTCACACACTGACCGCTGGTGACGAACTCGCGGGCCGAGACCGCGTCGCCCGCCTCGTGTGTGATGCGCGGGTCGAACCCGGCCTTGCGGCAGGCCCAGCGCAGCGCAGCGACCCCGCCGTGGTCCTCCAGTGGGTCGACGATCCAGTTCTCCTCGGCGAGCGCGGACAGCTCCACCACGGGCAGCGCGGCCAGCGGGTGCCACTCGGCCAGCGCCACGAACTGCGGCTCGACCGGCACGATCACCGCGCGCCGCACCCCGTCGCCCGCGCTGCCTTCGAACCCGATGCCCTCCCACAGGATGGCCGTGTCGACCCGCCCCGCGCGCACCTTCGCCAGCAGCGCGGCGACCGACGGGTCGGTGTGCACCGCGACCTTGAGCGGCGGCGCCTGCGGGCCGGCGATCTCGGCCTGCAGGGTGATCAGTCGGGGCACGAGCAGGGCCAGCAGCGCACCGGGGATGCCGCCGATACGCAGTTCCACCTGCTGGTCCGGCGCCACCGGGACCACGGGCACGTCGCCGCGCAGGTCAGCCATGTCGTTGACCACCGACCGCGCCTTGGCCAGCACCGACCGGCCGAAGGACGTCGGCACGACACCGGTCCGCGCGCGCTCGAACAGCGGGGCCCCCAGCGCCCGCTCGATGCGCTGCAACTGCGAGGTCAGCGACGGCTGGGACAAGCCCAGGACCACGGCTGCCTTGGTGATGCTGCCCTCGTCGGCCACCACGATCACGATCCGCAGGTGGCGGAACTCGAGTTCCATGCCACCCATGTTATGGGTAGCGCTTATGGTCCTGATAGCGCATCCGAAATGGGAATGCGACTCGCGAGGGCACCTATCCACCAGCTGTTGCGGTCATAGATCGTGTTGCGGCAGAGGAAAGGACGCAAGAACCGGCTCACCCGGTCGTCATGCCGAGCAGGGACGCCAGCGAAGGCGGCTTGTCCAAGCCCGGGAGGCCGAGCGTTCCCGGCAGCGGCAGTGTCGGCGCCTGTTGCCCCGGCACAGCGGCCGGGACGGCCGGGACCTCGCGGGGCTTGCCGCCATAAGGGGCGTTCTGCGAGCCGCGGACGCCGATCGGGCTGCCCGGCGGTTCGGCGCAGTAGGCCTGGGTGTTCGCGGGGATGTCGGTGACCTGGTTGGCGGGCCGCTGCTTGGTCGTCTCATACCCCTTTGTGCACGACAGCGGGTCGGCAAAGGTCAGGACCAGGCCGAGGTGGCCGGTGCCGTCGGGGTTGGCGCTGGGGGCGGCGGCGACCATGATCGGGTAGGCGACCAGGAGTTCCTCGATGCCGTCGACGCGGGTCGAGGTGATCTGGGTGGTCGTGAGCAGGTTCGCGAGCACCATGCCGAGGCTTGGGCCGGAGTCCCGCAGCACCTCGTAGACCTGCGTCGACACCGCCGGTGCGGACTTGAGCAGCGACCGCAGGTCCGGGTCGGACGCCTTGAGTTGGGCCGCGATGGTGCGCAGGTCCGCGCTGTAGGAGCGGATCAGGTCCGACTGGGCCGCCTGGGTCTGCAGGACCACCCGGCCATCCGACAGCAGGGCGGCGGTCTGCGGCAGGTGTTCGGTCGCCGCGGCGGTCAGGGCCCCGGTGTCGTCGAGCAGGGTGCGCAGGGCGGGGCCGGTGTCGCGGAAAGCCTGGTCCAGTTCGTCGACGACGGTCCGCAGCGAGTCGACGGGAACGCTGCTCACCAAGCGGTCCACTGTGGACAGGAGTTCGTCCGGGCCGGTGGGGATCTCGGTGCGGTCGCGGGCGATCACCGAGCCGTCGGCGAGGAAGGGCGCGCCGTCGCGGGCGGGGACCAGGTCGACGAACTGTTCGCCCACCGCCGACCGGTTGGCCACGACGGCCCGGGTGTCCGCCGGGATCGGTGGGGCGTCATCGCTGATGGTGAGGTCCACGTCGACGCCGCCCGGGGACTGGCGCAGCGCGCCGACCCGGCCGACCGGCACGCCCCGGTAGGTGACCTCGGCGTTGGTGAAGATGCCACCGGAGTCGACGAACCGGGCCGTCACGACATATCCCCGCAGGCCGAACAGGCGGTCCAACCCGGCGTAGGTGCCGCCGACGTAGGCGATCCCGAGCACGGCGATCAGCGAGAACAGGAACAGCCGGACTTTGACGGGCAGCGCGAGCATCAGCCACCACCACCGATCAGGCCGCCGAGCAGCGGGCCAAGCCCACCGGCCGAAGTGGGCGCCTGCGGCACCGACAGACCGGGCAGACCGGGCAGGCCGGGTTGAGAGGGGATCGCGGGCGGGACGCCACCCACTCCGGGAAGGGTCAGGAACGGCGAACTGGAGCTGTTGATGTTGTCCAGCAACACACTCAGGTCGAGGTCGAACACGACGTCGACGTTGGTGAAGTCGCCCTTGATCGCGTTGACGGTGTAGTCGGTGAACGGATACGTCAGCAGCAGCTGCAACGCGTTGGGCAGGTTGGCGCCCGAGTCGGCGAGCTTCTGCAGGGTCGGTGCGAGCAGTCTCAGGTCCTCGACGAGGTCCGCGCGGCCGCGGTTCACCGTGTCGACCGCCGTGGCGGACAGCCGGTCGAGCGCGCCGAGCATCGTGACGAGCTGGTCGCGCTGTTCGGTGACGACCTTCAGGCCGGGCGTCAGGTGGTCCAGCGCGGTGGTGATCTGCGAGGTCTGCGCGGACAGCGTGCCGGACAGCCGGTTGAGCGAATCGATGGCGCGGGTGATGTCGCCCTTCTGGCCGTCCAGCTCTCGAACCAGCGTGTCCACATTGGACAGGAAGGAGCGGATCTCGGTCTCGTTGCCTGACATGGCCGCGTTGACCTCGCGCACGATGTTCTGCAGTTGGCCGACGCCGCCGCCGTTGAGCAGCAGGGACAGCGCGCCGAGGACCTCTTCGATCTCCGGGTTGCGGTTGGTCCGGTCGATCGGGATCACCGCGCCGTCGTCGAGTGATCCCTGCCCGTCGGCGGGCGCCCGCAGCGAGATGTACTTCTCCCCCAGCAGGCTCGACTGCCGCAGGTCGGCGGCCGCGTTGGCGGGCAGCCGGATGTCGCCGTTGACCAGCAGCTCCACGACCGCCGTGGTGTTGTCGCCCGCCAGCGAGATGCGGTCCACCCGGCCGACGGCGACGTCGTTGACCTTCACCGAAGCCTGCGGCACCAGGTCGAGCACGTCGCCGAAGTGCGCCGTGACCCGGTAGGGATGGTCGCCTAGGTCGGCGCCGCCGGGCAGCGGCACGTCATAGAGCCCGCCCGACCCGCAGCCCGACATCGCGACCGCAACGGCACCCAGGACAAACAACCGCCTGATCACGGGCGACCTCCCGGGCTGTTCTGGCCGGGCAGGTCGAGCATCGGCAGCGCGATCGGCGGGATCTGCCCGCTCTGCAGCGCGGCCAACGCCTCGATCGGCGACGGCAGCTTCACCACACCGTCGAGAACCGGCGCGAGCTTCGCGCACGCGTCGCCGAGGGCGGGCGGCAGCTGCGTCGGTGTGCCCGACTGGATGGTCCGGCACAGCAGCGCCATCGGCGGGTACGTCAGCTCGTTGAGGTTGCCGCGGATGGAGAACGACGCCGACGCCGCGTCGTAGGTGTTGAGGAAGTTCGTCGCACCCAGCGGACCGACGTCGAGCAGTTCGGCCAGCGCGCCCCGCTCGTCGACAAGGGCCTGGGTGATGCCGACCAACCGGTCCACATTGGACTTAAGCAGGTCCTTGTTCTCCGCGATGAAACCCTGCACCTCGCCCAGCGAGTTGGCCAGGGAGGTGAGCGCGACACCAAGGTCGTCGCTGTCGGCGGCCAGGTAGTCGGTGACCCCAGCGAGTTTCGTGTTGAACCCCCGGACCTGCGCGTCGCTCTCGGCCAGGGTGCGGGTGAACTTCTGCAGGTTGTCCACTGTGGAGAACAGGTCGCCGCGGGACTCGCTGAGCGTGTGCGCCGCGGTGGACAGCTGCTTGATGGTGTCGTTGAGCAGCCTGCCGTTCCCGTCGAGACTGGCGGCGGCCGAGTCGAGCACGCCGGACAGCGCGCCATCGGCGTTCGCGCCATCGGGACCCAACGCGGTCGCCAGTTCCCGCACGCTCGCGGTGAGGTCGTCGATCTCGACCGGTGTCGCGGTGCGGGACAACGGGATCAGCGCGCGGTCCGCGAGCTGCGGTCCGGTCTCGTAGGCCGGGGTGAGCTGCACGAACCGGTCGCTCACCAGGCTCGGCGCGACCGACACCGCGGAGATCTCGGCGGGCAGGTCCACGCCCTCGTCCACGGTCATGGTGACCTCGACGAAGTCGCCGCGCGGGACCACCGTGTCGACCTGGCCGACGGCGATGCCGAGCACCCGCACCTCGGAGCCCGGGTAGATGCCGATCGACTTGGCGAAGTGCGCGGTGAGCCTGGTGCCCGCCATCGGAATCGCGATCCACCACAGCGCGGCCGCGACGATCAGGCCGAGCACGGCCAACAGCGTCACGGTGACCGTGGCGTCGCGCTGGAACCGGGAACGCGGGATCACTTGCCGCCTCCCGGGGTCAGGGGCGTGTAGCAGCCCTCCGGGTTGATGTCGATCAGCGCGGTCTTCGAGGAAGGCGGGAACAGGCCACAGATGTAGCCCTCGAACCAGCGGCCGTTGCCGACGGTGTTGTTGAAGACCCGCACGAACGGCGCCAGCGCGGCCACCCCCTTGCTGAGGTTGTCCTGGTTGCGGGCCAGCACCGTGGTCACCTTGTCGAGCTGGGTGAGCATCGGCTTGAGCTGAGCGGTGTTGTCGGCTACCAACCCGTGCAGCTCGTCGGCCAGTGCCTTGGTCCCGGTCAGGAGCTTGCTCACCGCGGAGCGGCGCAGCTGGAGTTCTTCGAGCAGCAGGCCCGCGTCGGCGAACAGCTTCTGCAGCTGCTTGTCGCGGTCGGCCACGGTTTTGGTCAGCGACGAGGTGTTCGACAGCAGCCGGGACAGTTCCTCGTCGCGTGTGGACAGTGTGGCGGAGAGACGGGACATGCCGGTGAGCGCGTCACGCAGGTGCGAGGGGCTGCCGGACATCGCCTCGGAGACCACCCGGAAGCTTTCGGCGAGCTGGTCGGTGTCGATCTTCTGGACGGTCTTGGTGAGCTGGTCGAACACCGGGACGATGTCGAACGGTGTCAGCGTCCGGGTCTTCGGGATGACCTCGTTCGGGTCCTGGGTCTGGCCGCCGTCGGAGGCGATGGCGAGGAACTTGTCGCCGAGCAGCGTGCGGATCTGGATCGACAGCGTGCTGCGGTCGCCCACCCGGGCATCGCGGACGGTGAAGTCGACCCGCACCTTGTTGCCCGCCAACGCGACCGCGTCGACTGCGCCCACCTTGACCCCGGCGACGCGGACCTCGTTGCCCGGCCGCAGACCGGCGGACTCGGTGAACTCGGCGGAATACGTCGTGCCGCCGCCGATGATCGGCAGGTCGTCGGAGAAGAACGTCGCCAGGACCACCAGGACGACGAGAACCAGGGTGACCGCGCCGACCCCGGCCTGGTTGCGTTCGCGCAGCGACCTCATGGCCCGCACCTCTCCGGTCGCTGCGTTCCCGGCAGCGGAAGCGCGGGGATGTCGACGACGATGCCGAGTTCCGACACCCCGATGCGACCGGAGGCGCTGCAGAGGAAGTAGTTGAACCAGCCGCCGTAGCTGGCGGAGCGGGTGATGGCGTTGACCTTGCCGGGCAGGTTCTTGAGGAAGTGGTCCACAGTGTCCTCGTGCGCCGCCAGGGTGGTGGAGAGCTGCCCGAGGCCCGCGATGTCCTGCTTGAGCGACGGGCGAATGTCGGCCAGCAGTCCCGAAGTGACCGTGGTCAGATCGCCCAGCGCGGTGATGGCGTCGCCGATCGGCTCGCGCTGCTCGGCCAGCCCGGTGCTCAGCCGCTGCATCTGGTCGATGAGCCCGGACACCTCGGCGCTTCGGCCGTTCACGGTGTCGAGCACCGTGTTGAGGTTGGCGATCACCTCGCCGATCACTTTGTCCTTGTCGGCGACGGCGGTGGTGAGCGACGCCGTGTGGCTCAGGATGCTGTCGATCGTGCCGCCCTCGCCCTGCAGGACCTGGATCAGGTGCGCGGTGAGTTCGTTGACCTGCGCGGGGTCGAGCGCCTGGAACAGCGGCCGGAAGCCGTTGAACAGCACGGTGAGGTTCAGCGCGGGCTTCGTCCGCTCGACCGGGATCGTCTGTCCAGGTTCGAAGACAGCGTTCGGGTCGCGGATCTCGCCGACGCCGAGAGCGACGTAGCGCTGGCCGATCAGGTTGCGGTACTTGATGGTCGCGGTGATCGACGCGGGCAGCTTGCGGGCGGACTCGACGTCGAACGAGACCTCGGCGAACCTGTCCTCCACCACCCGCACACCGGTGACCTGGCCGATCCGCACCCCCGACATGCGCACGTCGTCGCCGACGACGATGCCGGTCGCGTCGGTGAACCGGGCCGCGTAGCCCATCGTCGCGCCCAGGGACTTGTTGGCGATCGTGAGCCCCAGCATGGCGGTCAGCGTCACAGTGACCACCGCGAACACGGCGATCTTCAGCAGCGGCGCGAGCACTGTCCTCATCGGAGGGTCACCTCCGTGCCGCGGAACGCCGGGCCGAGCAGCAGACCCGCCCAGCGCGGCACGTCCTCGGGCATGACGCCCAAACCCGGCGCGAGCAGGGCGTTGACCAGGTCGCGTTCCTGCGGGCTGTTGGCCAGCGCGGGCGCGTCCGCCGCCTGCGGGACGGTCGGCCGGAACTGCTCGGGCCGGTCCGACTTGGGCGCGGGCGGCTTGGACGTGCCGTCCTTCACCGGCCCGTCCGTGGTGTACTGCGGGAACTTCTCGCCGGGCTGCGCCATCCGGTAGCAGCGTGGGCCGCGCTTGTCGTTGTAGCGCGGGGTGTCCACGCCCGGCACGTACTTGCCCCGGTTCGCCGCGATCTCGATGGTGACCCTGGAGACGTTCGGGTGGTCGGTTCCCTTGCCGAACGCGCGTTCCGACGCGGGGATCGCCTTGACCAGGTTCTCCAGCAGGCACGGGTATTCCGGCGCGTACTTCGCCAGCACGGCAAGCGTCGACTGGGCGGTGTCGGCCAGCTCGATGAGGTTTCCCTTGTTCACCGCCAGGAACCGGTCGAGGTCGACCGCCGCCGTGGTGGCCGTGTTGAAGAGCAGGTCGAGGCTCGCCCGCTGCTCGGCGATCGTCCTCGTGGTCATGGTCAGGTCGCTCAGCGCGTGGAGCAGGTCCGGTGCGGCGTCGGCGTAGGTGTCGGCGACGGTGGCCAGGGCCGCCAGGTCCGCCTTGAGGTCGGGCATGCTCGGCAGCAGCTTCTCCAGGTAGGCGTCGAGGTCGGCGATGGTCCGGCCGAACTGCGCGCCGCGGCCGTCGAGCGCGGTGGACATCGCGTTGAGCGTGGTCGCGAGCTTGGCCGGTTCCACCGCTTGCAGCACAGGCATAAGGTGGTCGAGCACCTTCTCCAACTCGATCGCCGACGAAGTCCGGTCCTGGGGGATCACCGAGCCCGCACGCAACGCCTGCGACGCGGGCTCTGTGGGCATCAGCAGGGCCACATACCGCTCACCGAACAGGGTCTTCGGCAGCAAGCGGGCGGAGACGTTGGCGGGGATGAGATCCACGGAGTCCGGGTCGAGCGCGAGGTCGAGCACCGCGCGGTCGCCCGTCGGCCGGATTCCCCGCACCTCGCCGACGATCATCCCGCGCAGCTTGACATCGGACCCGACACGCAGCTGGTTGCCGACCCGGTCGGTCTCCAGGCTCACCGCGACGACCGTGGTGAAAGCCTTGTTGTAGAAGCCGATGGACAGCCAGACCAGGGCCGCGACGACGACCAGGAACACCAGCCCATAGAGCTGGAAGCGGAGTTTCTCGGCGCGCTTCATCCGGCGATCCGCACTGTGGTGGTGGCGCCCCAGATGGCCAGGCTGAGGAAGAAGTCCAGCAGGGTCTGCAGCACGATCGCGGTGCGCACCGCCCGGCCGACGGCCACGCCGACCCCCGCGGGCCCGCCGCTCGCGGTGTAGCCGTAGTAGCAGTGCACCAGGATCACCACCACGCTGAACACCATCACCTTGAGGAACGACCAGAGGACGTCCTCGGGTGGCAGGAACAGGTGGAAATAGTGGTCGTACGTGCCTGGCGACTGCCCGTAGAACCACACCGTGACCTGCCGGGAAGCCAGGTAGGAACAGAGCAGACCGACCACATACAGCGGAATCACCGCGGCGACACCCGCGATCACCCTGGTGGTCACCAGGTACGGCACGCTCGGGACGGCCATGACCTCCAGCGCGTCGATCTCCTCGGAGATCCGCATCGCACCGAGTTGCGCGGTGAAGCCGCACCCCACGGTGGCCGAGAGCGCCAGCCCGGCTGCCAGCGGCGCGACCTCGCGGGTGTCGAAGTAGGCGGCGATGAACCCGGTCAGCGCGGACGTGCCCAGCTGGTTGAGCGCCGAATAGCCCTGCAGGCCCACGATCAGCCCGGTGAACACGGTCATGCCGATCATCACGCCGAGCGTGCCGCCGATGACCGCGAGCGCGCCGCTGCCGAAGAACACCTCGGACAGCAGCCGCATTGTCTCGCGCGGGTACCGGATGATCGTGCGCGGCACCGAGCGCAGCACCATCACGTAGAAGGCGAGCTGCTGTCCCAGGACTGCCAGGCCGTCGAACGGCTGGTTCGCCACCGCCAGGACGCGCGTGGTGACCTGGCGGGGCGCCTTCTCCCGGATAGCCATGGTCACAAACCCTTGGGCGGGACGATTTGCAGGTACAGGCCGGTCAGCACCACGTTGATCGCGAACAGCAGCAGGAACGTGATGACGACGGTCTGGTTGACCGCGTCACCCACGCCTTTCGGCCCACCGGAGGGGTTCAGGCCCCGGTAGGCGGCGATGATGCCCGCGACGAACCCGTAGAGGATCGCCTTGATCGTGCTGATCCACAGGTCCGGCAGCTGGGCGAGCGCGTTGAAGCTCGACAGGTACGCGCCCGGGGTGCCGCCCTGCATGACCACGTTGAAGAAATAGCCGCCCGCGACGCCGACCACGCTGACGAGTCCATTGAGGAGGGTGGCGACCACGATGCAGGCCAGCACCCGCGGCACGATGAGCCGCTGGATCGGCGAGACGCCCAGCACCTCCATCGCGTCGATCTCCTCGCGGATGGTCCGCGACCCGATGTCAGCGCACACGGCCGACCCACCCGCGCCCGCGACCAGCAGCGCGGTGATGAGCGGCGCGGCCTGCTGCACGATGGCCAGGGCGCTCGCCGCGCCGATGAACGACTGCGCGCCGATCTGCTGGGTCAGCGAGCCGAGCTGCAGCGCGATGACCGCGCCGAACGGGATCGCGACCAGCGCGGTCGGCAGGATCGTGACGCTGGCGAAGAACCAACACTGCTGGATGAACTCGCGCCCCTGGAACGGCCTGCGCGGGATGAGGCGCAGCACGTCCCACGCCAGCGTGGTGACCCGGCCGACCTGGCGAAGGCCGCGCACGACCGCCGCGTCGGACTCGAGTCGCAGGCTCAACGGCTGATCCACTTCGGCGGGGACTTCAGGCGTTCGTGCTGGTCACCCAACGACGGCGCGACCGAACAGATACGCGAAAAATCCACATGTACTAGAAGGACAGGGCGTGCGTAGTCGTGGCGCCACCGTCCGCGACGAACTCGGCGCCGGTGCAGTAGGAGCTTTCGTCACTCGCCAGGAACAGCACGAGGTTCGCGATCTCCTCGGCCTGGCCGTTGCGCTTGAGGGCGACCCGCTTGCCGATCCGGCTGGTGTCGACCTCGATCCCGCCGAGAGCGGTCGGCAGCATCCGGGTGTCGATCACGCCGGGGTGCACGGAGTTGACCCGGATGCCGTGCTCGCCGAGTTCCATGGCGGCGACCTTCGTCATCCCACGAACAGCGAACTTGCTCGCGGTGTAGGCGATCACCATCTTCGCGGCGGCGAGACCTTCGATGGAGGACAGGTTGACGATCGAGCCCTCCTTGGCCGCGATCATCCCCGGCGCCACCGCGCGCATGCCGAGGAAACAGCCGAACTGGTTGACCCGGATGATCCGCTCGTAGTCGGCGAGCTTGGTGTCCACCAGCGGGCTGAAATGCAGGATGCCCGCGTTGTTCACCAACACCGTGATCGGGCCGAACCGCTCGGTCGCGTCGGCGACCGCGTCGGCCCATTCGTCCTCTTCGGACACGTCCAGGTGGCGGAAGTACGCGGCGTCACCGAGTTCGTCGGCGAGCGTCTTGCCCTCGTCGTCGAGCACGTCGGCGAGGACCACCTTGGCGCCCTCGGCGACGAACCGCCGCGCCGCCGCCGCACCCTGCCCGCGGGCCGCGCCGGTGATGAGCGCGACCTTGCCGTCCAACCGTCCCATATGGACTACCTCTTTCGATTCAGGGCAAGATCAGCGCTGCTACATCAACTCATCGGTGAGGGGCATGAGCACCGTCTTCAGTTCCGTGTACGCCTCGTATGCGGAGCGGCCGCCCTCGCGGCCGAGCCCGGACTGTTTGAAGCCGCCGAACGGAAGGTGCGGCTCGACCTGGAACCCGTTGATGCCCACGGTTCCCGCCCGGAGCGCGCGGGCGACCCGGAAGGCCCGACGGTTGTCAGTGGTGTAGATCCCGGCGCCGAGGCCGTACTGGGTGGCGTTGGCCAGCCGGATCGCCTCGTCCTCATCGGTGAACGGCACGACCGCGAGCACGGGCCCGAAGATCTCTTCCTGGGCCAGTTCGGCGGTGTTGTCGACATCGGCGAAGATCGTCGGCTGCACGAAGTTGCCCTCAGCCAAGTCGCCGTCCACGCGGCCCCCACCGGCGACCAGCCTTGCGCCGCTTTCCTTTCCGCGCTCGATGTAGCCCAGCACGCGGTCGAGCTGCTTCGAGTTGATCAGCGGGGAGGAGAGAACAGCCGGGTCGAACGGGTCGCCGTAGGTGATCATTCCAGCGAGGAGCTGGGCGGCGTTGAGGAAGTCGTCGTACACATCGCGGTGGACCAAGGCCCGGGTGTGGGCGACGCAGGCCTGGCCGGACAGGCCCATGGTGACGGTGCCCATCGTGGTCATCGCCGCGAGGCCGACATCCGGCGCGTCCGGGAACACCAAGGTCGGGCTCTTGCCGCCGAGTTCCAGGGAGACCCGCTTGAGCGTGCCCGCCGAGGCCTCGATGATGTGCCTGCCGACCGCGCGGCTGCCGGTGAAGCTGACCTTGTCCACCAAGGGATGCGTGACAAGGGCTTCGCCGGTCGGGTTGCCCGGCCCGGTGACGACGTTGAGCACGCCGTCCGGCAGGCCCGCCTCGACCAGCAGCTCCACCATGCGCAGCACGGTGAACGTGGCGAACTCCGACGGCTTGAGGACGACCGTGCAGCCCGACGCGAGCGCGGGTGCGACTTTCTGGGCGTAGAGCAGGAAAGGCGCGTTCCACGGCAGGATGGCCGCGACGACGCCGATGGGCTCGCGGAACGTCATCGCGAGGTGGTCGCCGCCCTGGTACGGCGGCAGGGTCTCGCCGCCCACCTTGTCGATCCAGCCCGCGTGGTGTTCGAACACGTCCGCGGCGGCTTCGACCGAGGTGGCGTAGATCCCGGCGAAGGACAGCGGCACACCGTTGTCGAGCGCCTGCAGCCTGCGCAGCTCGTCGGCGTTGGCCCGCAACAGGTCGGCGTAGCGGTGCAGCAGCTTGACCCGCTGACCCGCCCGCGAACGCGGCCACGGGCCGTCGTCGAAGGCCGCTCGGGCGGCGTGCACCGCCTTGTCCACATCGGACTCGGTGGCAATCGGGAAGCTCCCGATCGCCTCACCGGTCGCCGGGTGGGTGTGGGTCCACGACGCACCGTCGGCGGCGGGCCGCCACTGGCCGTCGATGAGGATGCCCTGGTCGGGCAGCCGTCCCACGTGGGAAAGCAAGGAGAGTGTCACCGCGCCTCCTGGCCGAGCTTGAGGATGTCGTTGGCAGCGAACGAAAGCGTCGGGTCACGGTCGGCGAAGTAGCCGCCGACCTGCTCCGCCAGCGCGGCGGGTGTCCAGAGGTCGGCGTCGAACCGGCGCTCGACGACGGGCGCGGCGAGCAGGGCCACCATCCCGCCGTGCACGACGAACACCTGGCCGCTCACCGTCTGGGCGGCCGGTGAGGCGAGGTAGACGACCAGCGGCGCGACATGCTCGGGCGAGAGTGGATCAAGCCCGTCTTCCGGGGCCGCGCCGAACACCTGCGCGGTCATCGCCGTGCGCGCCCGTGGGCAGATCGCGTTGGCGCGGACGCCGTAGCGCTCCAAGCCGCGCGCGGTGGCCAGCGTCAGCGCGACGATCCCGGCCTTGGCGGCGGCGTAGTTCGCCTGACCGGCCGAGCCCACGAGAAACGCCTCGGACGCGGTGTTGACGACTCGCGCATAGACGGGCCCGCCCTTGGCCTTGGACTCCGTGCGCCAATGCGCGCAAGCGTTGCGGGACAGCAGGAAGTGGCCGCGGAGGTGGACCTTGAGCACGAGGTCCCAGTCGTCGTCGGACATCGAGAACAGCATCTTGTCGCGCAGCAGGCCCGCGTTGTTGACCACGATGTCGAGCCCGCCGCGGTCGAGCGCGGCCAGGGTCAGCGCGTCAGCGGTCGACCGCTCGGAGACGTCGCCCTCGACCAGCACCGCCTTGCCGCCCAGCGCCTCGATCTCGTCGACCACGCCGCAGCCCGGACCACCCGGGAGGTCGTTGACCACGACGTCCACGCCCGCGGCCGCCAGGGCCAGTGCCTCCGCCCGCCCGAGTCCCGCGCCCGCGCCGGTGACCACGGCGACCTTGCCGTCGAGACTCACGGAGTCCACAGGCATCTCCCTCGGCACCGGGGGTGAATGGAACGCCAGATTAGAATCTGTTCTCGTTTTAGGCAAGAGCGGGTCAGTCCACCAAGGTCAGCGCCACCTTCGGGCACGACGCCACGGCCTGAACGATCCTCGGGCGGTCGGCCTCAGCGTCCTCAGGCTGCTTGACCAGCAAGTCATCGTCGTCGTCAAGCTCGAAGTAGTCCGGCGCGACGTTCACGCAGAGCCCGTTGGCCTCACACTGGTCACGATCGACATCGATCCGCACGGCAGCCTCCAAGACGAATAGAGAACGTGTTCCATGTTAGCTGCTATCTTCGACTGGAACGCGTTCCAGTCCGATGGGAGAACGCATGCGGATCACCTACACCCCCGAACAGGAACGGCTGCGCGCCGAACTGCGGGCCTACTTCGCCGAGCTGATGACCCCGGAGCGGCGTGCGGCGCTGACGAACACCGGCGGCGAGTACGGCAGCGGCGACGTCTACAAGGAGGTCGTGCGCCAGATGGGCGCGGACGGCTGGCTCGCCCTGGGCTGGCCCAGCGAGCACGGCGGCCGCGACGGCTCGATGCTCGACCAGCTCATCTTCACCGACGAGGCCGCCATCGCGGGCGCGCCCGTGCCGTTCCTGACCATCAACACCATCGGGCCGACGATCATGAAGTACGGCACGCCCGAGCAGAAGGCGTTCTTCCTCCCCCGGATCGCGCGCGGGGACCTGCACTTCTCGATCGGCTACTCCGAACCGGAGGCGGGCACCGACCTGGCCGCCCTGCGCACCCGCGCGGTGCGCGACGGGGACGAGTACGTCATCAACGGTCAGAAGATGTGGACCAGCCTCATCCAGTACGCCGACTACCTGTGGCTGGCCTGCCGCACCGACCCGGAGGCGGCCAAGCACAAGGGGTTGTCGATCCTCATCGTCCCGGTCGACACCCCCGGTTTCTCGTGGACGCCGGTGCGCACCATGGCGGGACCGGGCACCAGCGCGACGTACTACTCCGATGTGCGGGTGCCGGTGTCGTCGCTGGTCGGCACCGAGCACGAGGGCTGGAAGCTGATCACCAACCAGCTCAACCACGAGCGGGTCGCGCTCACCTCGGCCGCCCCGGTCCAGAACGCCCTGCGTGAGGTGCTCGAGTGGGCGCGGGACACGAAGCTGCCGAGCGGCGACCGGGTGATCGACCAGGAGTGGGTGCGGATCCACCTGGCCCGGGTGCACGCGAAGGCGGAGTTCCTCAAGCTGGTCAACTGGAAGATCGCCTGGGGCGTCGGCAAAGCGATCAGCCCGGCGGACGCGTCGGCGACGAAGGTGTTCGGCACCGAGTTCGCCACCGAGGCCTACCGGCTGCTCATGGAGGTGCTCGGCCCGGCGGGTCCGGTCCGCGCGGGTTCCCCCGGCGCGGTGCTGCGCGGCCGGATCGAGCGGATGCACCGGTCGTCGCTGATCCTGACCTTCGGCGGCGGCACCAACGAGGTGCAGCGCGACATCGTGGCGACCGTCGGCCTGGGCCTGCCGCCCGCGCGCCGCTGAACTGGAGGACTCCGATGGACTTCACCTTCTCCGAGGCCCAGGACGACCTGTCCGGGCTCGTGCGCACCCTGGCCGACAGTGATCGTCCACTGTGGACTCTGCTGGACGAGGCCGGGGTGCTGATGGCCGCGCTGCCGGAATCGGTGGGCGGGGGCGGTTTCGGCTTGCTCGAACAGTGCTCGGTGGCCATCGAACTGGGCCGGGCGGCGGCTCAGGTCCCCTACGCGGCGTTCTCGGTGGCCGCGCCGGCGATCGCCGAGTTCGGCTCCCGGCGCCAGGTCGACCTGGGGTTGTCGTGCGCGGTCACCGACGACCCGCTCGACCCCGTTGGCTTCTCGGACGGGCGGCTCAACGGGACCAAGACGCTCGTGCCTGCAGGCGAGGCGTTCGTGGTGACCGCGGGCGCGGACGCCTTCGTGGTCCGGGCCGCCGATGCCGGGGTGAGCACGGCGGTCCAGGAGCTGGTCGACGGCTCGGCGCTGGTGCTGACCTTGGGCGAGGTGACGCCCCAGCAGGTTCTCCCGGACGCCGCGGCCTGGGTGACCGATCGGCTGACCGTGCTGACCTGCGCGGAAGCGGTCGGCGTGCTGGCCGAGGCGCTGCGGCTCACCGCCGCGTACGCCGGTGAGCGCGTGCAGTTCGGGCGGCCCATCGGCACGTTCCAGGCGGTCACGCAGCGACTGGCGGACGCCTATATCGATGTCGAGGCGGTGCGGCTGACCCTGTGGCAGGCGGCTTGGCGGCTGAGCGAGGGACTGCCCGCTTCCGAGGAGGTGGCGACCGCGAAGTTCTGGACCGCTGACGCCGGACACCGGGTGGCGCACACCGCGGTGCATGTCCATGGCGGCGTCGGGATCGACATGGACCACCGGTTGCACCGGTATTTCACCGCGGCGAAGCGGTTGGAGTTCACCTTGGGCGGCGCCACCGACCACCTACGCAAACTCGGCGCCACCCTAGCCAACACCCCCTAACCCACCCCCCGCCCACAATCCCAACCACCCACCTGACAACCACCACCCACCCATCCGCCACCTGGCGGGCTAGTGTCGTCTAAGGGGTGGGAGGATTGTGGCGTCGCGGGGGCGGGCGGGGCGGGGGATCCGGGTCATGGCCCGCACTCGGCGGGTTCGACCGTGTTCGGCGAGGAGCATGAGCAGTTCGCCGTCGACTACCGCCGCGAGTTTGCGTTGCGCCCAGTCCGAGGCGGAGAGCACGACGTCCGGGTTCACCGGCCTGCCTTCGAAGACCTCGCGGACTAATCGCCATTCGGCGAGGCGGTCGCGGAGGAAACTGTTGTGCGCCAACGCGGGCGCGACTTTTTCGGCCCAGGCGCAGAAGTCGCCCGCCGCTGTCGCCTTGGCCCCGATGCGGACCGCGACCGCGGACACCGCCATCGCTTTGTCCGGATCCCGGAGCACGGCTTCGAGGAACGCGCGCTCGTCGCGTGGCCGGGCGTCGCGGTACCAATCGAACCGCAGGTGTTCGTCGGCGGCCAGTGCCGCCGGATCATGATCAACGCAGCCGGTCAGCGCCGCTACGCATGCGATGTGGTCGACCAGATTCACCGTTCCCTCCGGCGACATAGAGTAACGCTTCGCCTCCCGGAACGATCACGCAGGCCACGCCTGCGAAATCGGGTTCCGGGCGCTTCGGGGGGTGGCTACTGTCGATGCCATGCTGTTCCGAACCTCGATCATCATCGATGCCCCGCCGCGGCGGGTCTGGTCGGTGTACACCGACCTCGCCCGCTGGCCGGAGTGGACGGCGTCGGTAACGGCTGTCACGCTCGTCGACCCTGGTTCGCTGCACCTGTCCCAGCGGGTCCGGATCAAGCAGCCGAAGCTGCCTCCCGCCGTCTGGACGGTCACCGCGCTCGACGAGGGCCGGTCGTGGACGTGGGTGTCGACGGCCCCCTTGGTGAAGACGACCGCCACGCACACCGTCGAGCCGCACGAACGGGGGACGCTGATGAGCGCGACCCTCGAACAGGGCGGGCCGCTCGGCAGGCTCATCGGCAAGATGGCCGCGGGCCTGACCGACCGTTACCTGGTGATGGAGGCCGAAGGGGTGAAGGCTGCGTCGGAAGGGCCGTGACCGGCCGTTAGAGTGGGGACACGGGTGTGGGGGCCCCGCCAAATCGAGTCGACCCGGCGCGGTGACCGTGCGAGGCTGACCCCACCAACACCGCGAAACGTGGAGGTCCGTATGTCCGAGCAACCGGAGCAGCCTGAGTCCGAGAACGACACGGACGGCGCGGAGCCGAAGGACCTCAAGAGCAAGTTCCGTGAGGCACTGGAGCGCAAGCAGGCCAAGTCGCAGAGCGGCGAGGGCCACGCGAACGCGGGCTCCAAGGTCGGCGACGCGCACGGCAAGCAGGGTGGCAAGCGCACCTTCCGCCGCAAGAGCGGCGGCTAGTCCGCCTCCCCGGAATTTTTAGATTTGGTCACCCTGACGTGTGATAACGCGGGTGGGTGGGGGACCGTGGTCGGCTTTCGTCACGGTCCCTTAAGCGAGCGTTTGGGCGGGTCCGGGAATGCCCGGGCCCGCTCCGACTCGCTAGAGCACCCACTCGTCATCGACGACGGAGGCTCCTTGGGGTAGCAGTTCGCTCCGCAGCGACACGTCGGCGTCCTGGTCGAGTCCCCGCAAGCCCCCAGCCCGCAACGGCAGGTCGATCCGACACGCCCAGAGTGGGTGCACCGTGGCGCCGCGCTGGGACTTCGCGTCCAGCGGACCGGTTCCGAGATGAAGGCGGGTCAGGCCGTTGTCGGTCATGAACCGCAGCGGCCGGTAGAACGCGGTGTTGAAGTACTCATACGCACCCCGGAGCCGCTCGTAGTCGAATCCGCAAACGCGGAAGTACAGCGCGTCCGACCAGACGAAACACACCGCGCACCCGATCATCGTGCCCGCCTCGTCACGGCAGCGGAACACGATGCTCTCGCCGTCGACGCATCGCACTTGTTCATCCATGAACGATCGGACGTCGGCGTGGTCGACCTCGTGCCCGTACCGCTGCATGGTCTTGATCACGAGCGGGATGGCGTCGTCGACGCACTCGGCAAGGCTTGCCGTGTCGATCGTCAGTCCGGACCGGGCGAACTTCTTGGCCTCATTCCTGATCTTGTAGGCCTTTCGCCCCCCGATCGACTCAAGATAGGTGTCGAACGTGCCGCCCGGGTTGTGGATCACCGCCTCCGCGCTTCGGAGGGAGAACTCGGCGTCGAAGACGCCTTCCAACGCGCGCAACGAATCGGAAGTCAGATGATCGAGCAGCAGACAGTCGTATCCGCGCGCCTGGGCCCGATCGGAGATTGCGGTCAGCAGAGCCGACAGCGCGCCGTTCGCCCCCGGCTCATGATCGGCTGACAACAGTTCGTTGTGATACCCGGTTCGGCCGCCGACCAGAAGTGGCTTGCGGCCCTTGATCAAGCCAGCGGGGAACCGTTCGTGCGAGGCGAATTCGTACGTGGGAGTCGCCAAGACAGGGCGGTCGCCCCGATAAGCAAGGTAATACGCGGGCCGCGCGGCTTGGGATCGTTCTTGACCCCTGAGCCAGTTGTGGCTCTGGTAATACGCGAGAGGACCGACGAGCGAGTCCCAGTCCGCCTGCGGTAACCGCTCAAGCTCGGTCGTGGCCAGGATTCGGTGGTCCAAGACATCGGTCACCATCGGGAGGGCGCCCAGCTTGCGGTGTCCACGCCGCCCACGGCGAGTTTGGCGTACTTCTCTTCGAACTCGGCGACCCGGTTCTCACTGAGCCGGTGGGCGGACTTCAGCACTCCTGGTTCATCGGGAAGACCGACATAGACGTTGTAGATCGGTGCCGGTTGACCCCCGCGACCCATTTTCGCCTCCAGCGTGCCGAGCCCGAGGTGGACGCTGCGAATCGAGTTCTCGATGCCATGTCGTACCGCGCCATAGAACGACAGCATGAAATAGTCGGCCCTATTCGGCTGGTCATAGTCAAAGCCGACGACACGCGAGTAAATTCGATCACCCACCTGGTATCGCAGGATGAATCCGACGGGACTATCGCCGTCACGCGCGATCAGCACCGAACTCTGGTCGCTCAGATGCCTCGCCTGCCTGTCATAGACCGTCCTGGCCTTATCCGTGTCGAAGTCATGCCCGTACTTCCGCATCAAGGCGCTGTTGAGGGGAGCGATGATGTCCACGACGTCGCCGAGACGTGCCTCCTCGAGGCGGCGGCCGCAGCTCTCGAACGTGCGCAGCTCCCGACGTGCCCGCCCACGCAGACTGCCGGGCAGCCACGACAGGTAGTCGTCGAAGGTCGACCACGCGATGGGCAAGACCGTCTCGAAGTCGTGGAGCACGGGAACGGCGTCGCCCCCCAGCGCGTCGCAGACCGCCCGCGCGTCGTCGATCGGGAGGTAGAGGAACGCCAGGAATCGGGCGTCGCGTTCGTCGGCCCAGGCCGACATGTCGCGCACCAGTGGGGCGACATCGGCATCCGAGGGTTCCGGCCCCCGCAGGATCTCGCCGCGAAATTCCGACCAGCCCGAACCGATGACGAAGGGCGACTGCCCGTAGCGCTGGGCCTCGCCGTCTTCCATGAAGTCCGACAACAGGGCAACCGGGTCATAGAGCCGATGGGGCGGGGCTTCGAAGCAGTAGCCGGTGAGACCGGCCGCGGGCACCGAACCCCGCCGCGCTATCGAATACCGTGCCCGCGCGGTGTCGGGAAGTTCTTCCTCCCGGATTCCGAGCCATCCCACCGACGAGTAGATCGTGGCACCGCCACTCAGCACCTCCCACTCCCGGGTGGGCAGATCGGCCACCTGTTCCCAGGTGGACCAACTCAAGTCAGGCATGTGTGACACCTCGGTTCTCTTCGATCGTCTGCTCCTGCGCGGCGCGGTCGGCGGCGAGGGAGATCAGGACGCGGGACCCCCTGGCGACATAGCCGCACCCAGCGGCGAGGATCACCGCGTAGCACCAGCCCAGTCCCGCGTCCAACAAGAATGTCGAGACCACAGGCGAGAGCACGAAAGCGGCGCTGAACGATATGGACAACGCTACGTTGAACCGACCTCGAAGGTGCGCCGGAGTCACATCGTTGGTCAAGGGGCCGAGATGAGGGGCGACAAGAATCTCCCCCAAGGCCACCACCGCACCATAGACGCAGAGCAGACCCACGGCGAAATAGCTGCCCGGCACCAGGCCGATCACCGCGAACACAGCAGCGGCGCTCGCCCACAACAGGGCAACGAGCCGGAATACCGTCACCCGTCGCATTTCGACGATTCTGCGAAGCACCAGCGGCTGAACCAGCACGATCACGGCGGTGTTCACCGCGAAGACATAGGCGACTGCCGAGATCGGGATGGAACTGTCGGACAGCACCAGGGTCGGCATACCGAACTCGAACGCTCCTTGACCGGCGAACGCGAGCAGGAAGGAGATCACGAAGATCCGACGATAGACGGGCAGCGCCAGCGCCGCACGGTAGGAACCCTTGTCCTCGCCGGATGAGGAGGGAACAGCCCGGGGCGAGCGTGGCACGGCGAAATGGACCGCGGCGGCCAAGAGCACGAAAGTGGCCGCGTCGAGCCGGTAGAGCAAGTCGAAGGTATCCCGCCCGCCATGGGTGACCATCACGCCCGACACCAGGCCGCCGACACAGACCCCGAGGTTCGCGAAGGTGAAGCTGAGGCCGAACACCCGTGACCTGGTCTTCCCGGTCGTGAGTACCGAGAAGAGGCTCGACTGACTGGGATATGCCGAGGACTGCGTCGCGCCCAACAGCGCCAGCGCGAGGCACGCCGTGGTCATCGACCCCGCCATCGTGAACAGCACCAGGGCGGCCCCTTGGCCCAGCGCGCCGATGACCAATACCCGTTGCGGAGACCAGCGGTCGATCAAGGAGCCCCACATCGGCCCGGTCAGCAAACCCGCCAGGCTGGCCGCCCCCACCACCAGACCCGCCTCGGGCAACGAGATTCCCAGGAACCGATGCAGGTAGACCACGGTGAACGGAAGGACCAACCCGGTTCCGAGCGCGCTGACCGCCGCCGCCGTGAGGACTACTCGAACGGCGAGCGGCATCGGGTCATCAGTACTGCGGCGGCGCAACGGATTCCCCCAGTCGGTTCGACCTTGGCACGGCACGGTCGAGAGCGGTCACAAGGACCAGCTCCGGCGCGCGGGACCCAGGTCCCCGCTCCGCAGGATCTCGGCGAGTCGCCGCGCGAGTTTCCTTGTGTCGGCGGTCCGCGCCCGCACCAGTACCCGAGGCGGGTGATCCAGTGCGGCGAACAGTGCCTCGTTGGTGGCGCGCTGCTCTCGATGGATCTTCAGCGCGTACCAGAGAATCGAGTGCGATCCGAAGACGCTCGCCGCGCTCTCCCGGTTTCCACCACAGATCTGTTCCCCGCTGACAAGCCTGCCCAACGTCCGCTTCACCAGCCGGGTCCAGCTTCTCCACAAGGGAGGGTCGAGCCACACGACGCAGGTGGATCGTTCGATGAAGCCGTCGACCGCGACCGGGAAGGCTCCGTCGACGACCCAGGTGTCGTCGCCTAACGCGGACTCGACCTCGCGGGCGAACACGTCCGCTTCCTGGATCTTCCAGTCGGGGAGCCAGAACATCGAGTCGAGCTGGACGTGCCTCCCGCCCAGCACGCGGGCGAGATCACCGGCGAAAGTCGACTTCCCCGATCCGGGCACGCCCACGACCCACACCCGAGCGGGCGACATCTTGTCCCCTCGCGTCACCGCGTTCCCTCCCCTTGCCGGACGCCGCCCCATCACACGTTCGAGGCAGCGACATTCCGCGTCAGTTCACGCAAATCCCATGCCACACCATCGTCGTCGTTGGACGGTATGACCCGGTCGGCGACCCGGAGTGCTTCCTCGCACGCATTCGCCACCGCGACCCCCACGCCGGACGCGGCGAGCATCGACACGTCGTTGAGTCCGTCGCCATAGGCGATGACAGCCGACCAGCCCAGTCCGAGGTGTCCCAGTACCCAGTCGAGCGCTGAGTGCTTCTCGGCTCCGGGTGCGGAGAACTCCACCAGTCCCGTCGCCGACGACGTGCAGCTGACCCCGAACCTCTCGGCCACCGCGACACACCGCTCCAACGGAGCGCCGACCACCATAAGGCACAGTGCTCCTGGACCGGACGGCAGTCGATCGACACATCGCACCGGCGTGGACACGGCGGCCAGCACGTCCGGCCAACGGGGTGAGACGAGCCGATCGTCCTCCCGGTCGACCGCCCACGCGACGCACGGATCTGACCGCACCAACGCCTCGATCAGCGCGGCCGCCACCTCCGCGGGCATCGTCGTGCGGCGCAGGATTCGCCCGGTGGCCCAAGAGGAGACGACAGCGCCGTTCGAGGAGACCAGGAAATCTCCCACGCCGGCGCGCAGGATGTCCGCCGCGGCCGCCGCGGGGCGTGCCGTGGCGAAGACGATACGCACGCCGGCTTCCGCCGCGCCGCGCAACGCCTCGCCGGACCTTGGCGACAAGGTGCCGTCGGAACAGAGCAGAGTGCCGTCCAGATCGATCACGACCACGCTCGTCTCCTGGACCGTGACGCGCCGCGCGGTGTGGGAGTCCGCGGAACTCATCCGACTCGCGCGGGGAATCGGTGCGCGATCG
The DNA here is from genome assembly GCF_050699995.1 of Actinokineospora sp. Classification (GTDB taxonomy): domain Bacteria; phylum Actinomycetota; class Actinomycetes; order Mycobacteriales; family Pseudonocardiaceae; genus Actinokineospora. Next base: position 22,333 of record NZ_JBOHGC010000057.1, read on the forward strand.
CGGCCGCGTAGCGGTGGCAGTGCCACTCCTCCCAGCCCAGGTGACTTTCGCTGTACACGCCGAGGTCGACGTTCTCGAAAACCTCCCAGCCGTCGCGGGCGACGATCCGACCCATCTCCTCCACGCTCGGGTAGAACCCACACGTCTTGTCCTCGGGGGTGAACCCGACGAGGTAGTCGGCGAAGAAGATCCCAGCAGGCGCGACCATGGCCATCGCCTGATCGATCAGCGCCCGCATGGTGTGCACTCGATTCGGCGGCATGGACCAGAGGCCACTGCCCATGACGAGTTGGAAGTCCCCGGCGGGCTCGACGGTCATGTAATCGCGTTCGACGATCGTGCATCGATCCTCGAGGCCCTCGGCCGCCAACCGCTCGCGCAGCCCGGTCACGGTGTGGCAGCCGTCGACGAGTTCGAGCACGCCGCCGTCGAGGAACAACGAGTCGGTCTCCACACCGACCACCTCCCATCCAGCACGCAGCAGCGGCAGCGCGAACTTGCCGTCGGACACCCCGAGCACGCACGCACGCGGCCGTACCCGCTCCGCGTACGCGCCGAGCGGGATGTACCGGGCCAGCGCCGGGAAATGAGTGAAGTACGGACCCCAGTAGCTTTCCTGGTCCGGCTCAAGCGTCGCGTTCTTCATCAGGCCTTCTCTGTCTGGACCGCGACCGCGGTCATCGGATACTCATGTCCTCTTCGGCCAGGATGTCCGCGGCGCTGTTGCGCACATTCCCCCATCGCCGCGCCGCCGCCCGGTGGATATACCAGATGTCCTTCTCGCTCAACAACGTCGACACCACCTCCGGGTACGCCTCCTCGAAGTAGGTGTACGGCGGCCTGTTGTCCTTGCGCGAGTGGTAGTCGAGCTTCTCGCGGCCATGGCTTTCGGTCACGGGCGTGCCGGGGTGGTAGGTGAGGATGTTCGGGCTGGCCATGACCAGCAGGTCGTCATCGATCAACCGTCCGATCTGCTCGATCGTCTCGGCGATGGTGTCCTGATTCTCGCCCTCGAGGCCGAACAGAACCGAACTGCCCACTCGGATCCTATGGGATTTGATGATCCGCAGCGCCTCGTGGACCTTCGCCACCCATGGCTCGGGGTTTCGCCGCAAGAGGTTCTTGTTGACATGCTTCATGACCGGTTCGGCCATGCTCTCGATGCCGATGTAGATGTAGGAGCAGCCCGCCTGCCGCATGAGGTCAAGGGCCACGCCGATCTCCGCCGCCTTGGCCCGGTTCAACACCACGTCGACGGTGAGCTGCGCCCCCCATTCGAGTCGGCGCATCGGGTCGTGCTCGGCGGACAGCTCCAGCAAGTCGTGACAGAAAGCGGAGATCGCCGTCCAGTTGCCGCCCCACAGCACCGGGTCGTCGAAGAAGACCGCCTCCGCGCCGTGGTCGACCAACCGCTTCACGTGCCGGGCGACCAGCTGGGTCTCACTGACGGCGAACCGTGTCGATCGCCCCTTCATCTCGATGCTCTCCGAGCAGAAGGTGCATTTGAACGGGCACGCGTCCAAGGTCATCATGTGCGCCGTCCGGCTCCCGTGCGGAGACGAACCCGCCCGTTGGAAGACGCCGAACCGCGCCCGGATGGCGAAAGCCTCGTAGGGGGCGGGTAGCTCGGACCTGGACAGGCCGCGGCCCTCGACGGGTTGGACGAGGACTGCTTCGCGACCGAACCCGACAATGGTTCCGATACCCGACAGATCCTCGTCCGTCATGGCGATCAGTCGGACCGCCTCCAGAGCGGCATCGACGTCGAAGTCGGCGAAACCGGGATCAGTGACCAGGGAGATTCCCCGCATCAGCAGGTCGAGGCACGGCGCACCGTCGCCGGAGACGACGAAGTCCACCACCGGTTTCGACCTCCCGTCCCGGATGACCTCGGTCGTGCTCGACCAGGACAGTCGGAGCAAGCCGGACTTTCGCTCGAAACGCACGGTCTCGTCCGCGTGGCGTCCGCCGAGCACGACCACACAGCCCGGCACGTGCGCCTTCGCCAATTCCGCCATTTCCAGGGCGTATCGGTGGGCGGCGGACACCGCGCTCAACAACACCACCCTCGGCCGCAACGCCCGCAGCTCGGCGATGTACCGCGCCTTCGCCCGCGCGTCCCAGATCCGGGGGTCGAACACCTTCCCGTCGGTCGTCGCGTTGTCGACGATCAGACCTTCGCGAGGGCCGGAGGAAGCCTGGCGATACCCAAGATCCGGGTATACCCCCCAGTCCGGGTAGACGTCATCGATACTCGCGGCGGCGGGCAGCCCCGACTCGCGACGCCGCGCCGATCGCTGGATCGTGACGGCGAGTGCGGCGTAGAGACACATGGGGTCGCCCGGATAGGCGACCTCACCGCCGCGACTCGTCGCGACCGGTGCCAGCGCCGCCATCACGGGGAACCGAAACACCTCGTCGGTGTTCGACCCGGCCTGGCCCGCGCTGGCGCCGAACCTGTGCCTGCGGGCGGTGACCAACTGTTCGAGCCGGTCGGCGTGATCGGTCCGCGCCGTCCGAAAGGGCCCCAAGGACTCCTTGACCGTGACAATCACGAGCGGGTCCACTCCTTTTCAGTGACTGCGTGGTTATCGGGTCACAGGGCTGCGATGAGCTCCGCGATCTCCGGAGACGCCGACGGGCTCTCCACGAGTGTCGAGTCGTCGCCGACCTTGCGATAGGCATGTGTGGCGAGGCAGGCGCGAACGACGTCGGTGAAGTCCGTCTCCGCTTTCGTCGCGGCGATCTCGTCGATCGCCGCGATGTCACCCGCCACCGCGGCCTCGCGCAGCCTGCGCTCCAGGACGATCAGCTCGGCGGCCGCGGCCTTGGCCAGTTCGGCGGAGTCCGGCAGAGCGGGCAGGCCCGCGGACTTGACCGGGCCTGCGACGACCCGCTCGGCGAGCTCGATCTCGTTGTCGTAGAAGTGGAACGTCCCCGACTGGTGGATGTGGGGACCGCAAGGGACATCGAGCATGGACGCCGCGAACTGGTGCATCAGCATGAACAGGAAGCAGTCATAAGGCAGCACGGTCAGTGCCTGCTGGGCGCGCATCACGGTGATCCAGGTCAGCGCGCCGTCGCGCAGGAACATCTGAACGCCGACCGCGCACGGGTACTCCTTGGACTGCCTGAAGTTGTCCGAGGGCGTCAGCACCATCGCGAATGTCCTGCGGTGCGCCGGGTCGCGCCGGACGCGATCGACGATCGCCGCGAGCTGATCGCCCTCGGCGGAGAGCAAGCGGTGCCCGAACGCGCCGCTCAGGGTGTGCTGGTCGTCGGAGTACTCATGAGCGCCGCGGCGGTAGTAGGCCGGCGTCTCGACGTCATTGCGGCCGTCCATGGACCAGGCGAGCAACCCCAGGCAGTACGGGAGGTTCACCGGGAACGCCGAGTTGAGCGCCAAGGAAGCCAGCGGGTCGCGCACCCGGAACGAGTGGGCGATGAGCTCACGGTACGGCCGGTCCTTCTTGCCGAAATCGGATGCCTTCGAGAGTGGATCGCGCACAGATGGAACATGGGAGCCGTCCTCGAGGACGCCTCGAAGCCCGGCGACGTAGGCATCGGCAAACGACTCGTATTCGTACACGGCGCTCCTTGATTTGCTCGCGGCTCTGCGCCGGCGTCCGGGAGACGCACGGCGACATCACGGGGTTCGCGCGAAAACCGCACGCCAAGAGAGCGGAATCAGCGATCCCGTGATCTCGCGCGGCTACGCGAATAGCGCATAGACATCATGGAAGTCGCGTCCGAGAACTCTCGACGACGCCGAGGTAAATTCAAGGCGACCCCCACGAACCCCTATATCCCCTAGATGTCCCCAGATCCCCATTACCCCTAGTCGACACCGGCCCCTTCTCAGCGACCGTACCAGAGACATGACAGACGGCGGCAGGTTCAGACGGTCGTAGCA
>NZ_JBOHGC010000058.1:0-3768 GCF_050699995.1 Actinokineospora sp.
GGAACGCCATCTTCGCCACCAGCCCACCAGCCGCCGCAGCCTGACCACGACCCCCGCCCGCTACGGGCACAACCGGAGACCACAGCGGACAAGCTGGACCAGGCCAGCAGGTCAGTCCTGCCCAGACATCACGACAAGATCAACAACCACAGCGAAGATCAACGCCCGGCCGCTCCACGGATCCAGGCTTAGGTCGAGGAGGCGGTAGAATTCCTTGCGCAGCAACGCGGCCGAGTGCCCCGGAGCGGACGTGGCCAGCGCGACGACACCGGCCATCGGTTCGCGGAGGGGGTCGTAGCCGGCGATCGCGGCGCTCAACTGCTCAGCGGGCGGAGCGTCGCGGTCGAAACGTGGGGCAGCGTCGAGGAAACGCCCGATCGCCGAGTCCGGTGCGACGACATCCGCGGGTGCCGCCGCCACCAGGGTCGGGCGACCGAGCGCGGCGGCGTAGAACGACACTGATCCGTAGTCTCCGACCACCACGTCCGCCGCGACGAGCGCCGTGCGCCAACCTTCTTCCGGCGGCAGCAACGTCACCCCCGCGCGCCGCCATGCCCGCCCCCACCGCTCGAGTTGCCATGGCGAATGCCAGTGCCAGGTGTTGGGGTGCAGGGCAACCACGACGCGGTAGTCATCGACTGGCAGCCGGGCGGCGATTTTTCCGATCAGCTCAGGGTGCGCACCGAACAACGACAGCCGACCCCAAGTCGAGGACACCACAACGAGTCGCTTGCCACCGACGACCCCGAGTGCCCGCCGGTACGCCGGACGTAGTGGGGCACTGGCGATCATCCGGTCGAAGCAGGGATCACCGGCCACCACGGCCGTGACCACCGCTTCGGGACACGCGCGGGCCAGCCGGTCCCGTTGCTCAGTGTGTGAGAGAACCAGCGATGACGCTATCGGCACGCCTTGGGCGAGAAGCCAGTCGGGCGACAAACCGAAAACGGGCTTCCGGGCTTCCGGGCTTCCGGGCTTCCGGGCTTCCGGTTGCGAGTGTCTTATTGTATCCCATTCCGTGCGGCAGAATGATCAGGGGGATATCGATGTCGTCGAGGGGACCGCCGTGGCTGGCCGCGACAGCGATATCGAAACGCCCATTCCTGATGTCGGCCCAAGGCAGCGGTTCAATTCCCCTGTCCGCGAGGAAACGGCAGGTCCCCGCAGTGAACGCGGACGACCCGATGACCGTGTACCGCACCTCCACCCGCAGGTCGGTAGCGACAAGATCAAGAACATCGAGCAGCCGCGTCGCAGCCGTGACGTTGTGAACGATTGCGAGGACCGTGCGTTCGACCGCGACCGTGGCCCATTCGGAGATAGCGGTCAGAAACTCACGTTCCCCTCGATATCGCGGGCCTGCACGACCTTGCCGCTGACATTCCCGGAAATCTGATTGTTCACCGCGCCATTGTCGGCATGCTGCTGAGTCGCCACCCACAGCGAACGCAACTCGTCAGAGAAGACCTGATCACCCGCCGCGGCCCTCTCCAACTCCACCGCCAACGCCTTGACCTCATCGGAGCCAGGCGCCGCCCCCTCAGCGGCCTCCAACGCCGCCTTGGCCTCAGCACGCGCGCTGAACTTCCTCTTCACCAGGTCGTACAGCGACATCACTGACTTCCCGGCGAGCGCGGCGGCGATCGAGACCAGCACTGGCTCCGGCATGTCCGCTCCTCCATGTGGCTGCCCAAACGAACCCACCGTACCAACGCGAAGCCGCGTATGGCCGCAGGTCGGGTACCCCCTGATCGCTTCGCCCGTCCCGTGGCTAGGTCGTGTCCTGCAAGTCCGGTGCGCGAGATCCGCGCCCGCGCGGCCCCTGGCCGCACGACGACACGACCCAAGTACACCCAGTACGAGCGGCCGTGCCGTGGTACGGCCAGGAACCACGCGGATCACGGATCTCGCGCACCGGACTTGCAGGACACGACCTAGTCGATCTCGACTCGGACCGGGGTGCCCGCCTCAACAGTGCGGCTGACCGTGCAGAGCCGGTCGCGAGACTGCTTGACCGCCCGCGGCAACGCCTCGCGCGCGGAATCGCCCTCCTCGCCGTCGGGGAACCGGACGGTGAAAGTGACCTGGAGGTTCTCCAGGTGATTGCCCGCCTCGGGGGTACGCATCTTGTCCCCGGTCACCGCCACGGTGAAGGTGCCCGGCTCAGCCCGCCTGCTGGTGATGTAGTCGACGTCGATCGCCGTGCAGCCGCCGATCGCGGCCAGCAGCAGCTCGACCGGGGTGAAGTCGGCGTCGTTCCCCTCGCCGATGGCCAGCGTGCCACCGCGAACGTTCTTGACCTCGTACCGCCCGAGCCCGGTCCGCTCGATACCCACGGAACGCAGGGTGTCCTCGCCCATGCCTCACACCAACCGATCTTTTGCCAGGGGCAACGTCATGTCGCCGAGCCGCCTCGGTGACCAAGACCGATTATCGAGGCAGTCCGGCGGTCCGCGGGGCTTGGCACCGCTAATCATGAGCGGCCGCACCCCACGACACATTTTGGCCGTTCGACCCTCGGTGCGAGGGATGTCGGTGGCGGACGCGACAATGGTCCCCATGACCGCGCATGGCGCAGACACAACCCAGCCGTTCGCCCACCTGAGCGCGCCCAACGGGGAGCTCTACCGGGCCGTCCTGCGCACATTCGCCCGCGCCCGCGACCGGTTCACCGTGCATCTCCGTCCCGAGGACGTGGTCGCCGAACTCGGTGGCGGCGACGCCGACCAGGTCGGATCGGCGCTGGACCAGCTCGTCGGGTGGGGAAACCTGCGCTCCGACCCGGACACCGGCCGAGTCACCACGGTCGCCGACTTCCACCGCGCCCGCTACCTCTACCAGCTCACCCCGCGCGGGCAGGCGGCTGAGCACGCCATCGCCGTCTACGAGGAAGCGATCGGCAAGCGCGGCGCGCTGCAATCGGTCGCGCTGGCGGACATCGCCGTGCAGTTGCGGGCGTTCGCCGAGTTGGCGGCAATGGACCCGGCGGACCTCGATCCCGCGAAGGTCCACTTCCTGCTGCTCGGCTTGGCCGAACGGTTCAGCGGCCTGGCCGACAACGCCCAGGCGTTCATGGCCTCGCTGCGTCGGGTGATCGACTTCGCCGATGGCGACGTGGAGGCGTTCGTCGCCTACAAGCAGCGCCTCATCGATTACATCAACCGCTTCATCGCCGATCTCGCCAACCGCGGAGCGGAGATCGCCACACTCCTCGGACAGATCGACGGCCACGACGTCGACCGGCTGCTCGGTGTCGCCGCTCAGCGCGAGGCCGTCGACGCGGCGCCCGACCATGAGCTGGCGACCGAGGACTGCTCACGGGCCCTGGACGGCTGGCGCAACCGGTGGCGGGGCCTGCGCGACTGGTTCGTCTCAGCGGGCTCAGGGCATCCGTCGCAGGCCCGCCTGCTGCGCGGGGCGGCGGTCAGCGCGATCACCCAGCTCATCGACACCGTGGCGGCGCTCAACGAGCGGCGCTCCGGGCGCTCCGACCGTTCGGCCGATTTCCGGGCACTGGCGCGCTGGTTCGCCGAGGTGCCCGACGACCATTCGGCGCACCGGCTGTGGCGGGCGGCGTTCGGCCTCAACTCCGCCCGGCATATGACGGTCACCTCAGCCACCCTCGCCGACTGGCAGGAGGTCGAGCCGACGCCCGGCACGCCGTGGGCCGACGCGCCCGCCGTGCACATCAGTCCGCAGCTGCGCCGCACGGGCACCTACGAGCGGCGTGGTCGACCGTCGCAGGTCGCCGACCGCGGCGACCAGCGC
>NZ_JBOHGC010000059.1:0-1186 GCF_050699995.1 Actinokineospora sp.
GCTCGCCGCCTGGAGCGGGCTCGATCCGGGAGAGCGTGGGCGTGTTGCCGCCGGCGAAGTTGGGGCTATAGCCGTAGCGGTAGCTCTCCGGGATGTCGGCGTCGGGCGGGACCACCTCCTCGGCGAGGCGGTTGCCGATCCGGTCGTAGCTCCAGGCGCGCCGCCCCCAGGCGCCGTTGCCCTCGGTCAAGAAGTACTGCGGGTCCTGGTAGGCGTAGGTCGCCACGAAGCGGTCCGGCCCGACCACGCGGTCGATCCGTCGGATGTTGCCCACGGCATCCGTGGTGTAGCGCTGGTCGAGCTGACCGGGAACGGCGATCGAGGCCGGCAGGTAGCGCGGCGTGAAGCCGCGGTTCTCTGTCAGCCCATTGCCCAGCCTGAGGGAGGACAGCGGCCCGAAGGGTTCGTAGCCTGCCGCCGCGACGAGCGGCTGCGGCGCCCCCGAGCCCACCTGGACCTCAAGGCTCGCCTCCCGATCGGCGAAGTCGTGGCCGTAGCGCGCCACCACGCCGCCAGGATAGCCGATCTCGGTGCGGTTGCCGTTGGCATCAAAGGTATAGATGAGCTCGCCGTCCTGGACCAGCCGGCCGAAGCGGTCATAGGCGTAGGTCACGGTCGAGCCGTCGCGCGCGATCGCGGTCAGCCGCCCTTTCGCGAAGGAGACCGCCGGGTCGTCATAGGTGTAGGTCGTGTCGAGCGCCGGGTCGGGGGAGTCGACGAAGGTGACCCGGTCGAGGGCGTCCACGGTGCGGGTGACCGTCACGCCGCGGGCGTCGGTCTCGCTGACCAGCTCGCCGTGCTCGTTGTAAGCGTAGATCGTGGTCCCCGAGACCGGCGAGACTTCACGGGTCATCACGTCGCGGTCGCTGTACGTGTAGGCCGTCGTGTTGCCTTCGGCGTCGGTCACTGACACCAGGTGATCCTGGGCGTCATAGGCGTACGTGGTGACGGCTTCGCCGCCACCGGCTCCCGCCCAGGGCTGGCGCACGCGCATCAAGCGGTCGCGGGCGTCGTACTCGTAGACCGAGGTCGGGGGGTTCGGGCCGCCGCCGGGCGGCTCGCACGGCGGCTCGTCGCAGTCAGAAAGATCTCGATTGCTCGCTTCAGCCGCAGCACGAGACGATTCGCGACATCGTCGTCCGCGGCGCGTCCGCCCACACTGTTCTCACCTCGCGCCTCCCTGGCC
>NZ_JBOHGC010000060.1:0-31590 GCF_050699995.1 Actinokineospora sp.
GGTGTGGCGTCGGCGCTGCTGGAACGTGTCCACGGCAAGCTGGGGAACGTGTGGCGGGAGGCGCTGATCCGGGAGAGCGGTTCGCTGACGAAGCGGGAAGCGCGGGAGAAGATCGCAGAACTGGCACCGGAAGCCGACCTCGCGTCCCGCCTGATCGACCTGCCCCGCCACCGCGTCGCGGCGATCCTCGCGGCGGCGCAGAACAGCTAGCAGTCAGCCAAGCGCTCCGGTGACCACGACGATGGCGGGAGAATCAGGCTGCCGCCATCGGGGTTCTTGGAGTCCCGCAGGCGAACATCGACCGAGTAGGCGACCTCGACACAGTTGGCCTCGTCCGGGTCACTGAAACTCGACTTCCGCCACTCAGCGTGCACCCTGTTTCAGCTCCGTTCGTAGTCGGCCACCATCCTCGTCAGGAAGTTCACCGTATCGGCGGCCCCCAACGCATGCCTCGCCAGCGTAGCCGTCACCCCTTGGAACTTGTCGATGTTGACGGAGGTGTGGAGAAAGCCGGACACGCCGTGGTTCTCGACGTAGACAATCGGCGGTTCCGACCTGAACCCGAACAACACGTAGGGACCCGGGTTCTTGTATCCGCCATGCTTGAACGGAATTACCTGGATAGTGATATGCGGCAAGGCCGCACGGCCGATCAGCCAGTGCAACTGCTGAACCATCACTTCCGGCCCACCGAATGATCTGCGCAGCACCGCCTCATCGATAATGGCCAAGTACGTCGGGCTGACTCTCTTGGTCAGGATTTTCTGCCGCTCCAATCGGGCGGCGATCCGTTCCTCGCGGCCCTGATCATCGGTCGTCGTCGCAAGGGCCATGATCGCTCGGACGTATGCCGGCGTCTGGAGCAGGCCAGGGATGTACGCGGGCGCGAACTCCGCGAGCGACTGGGCCTGTGCTTCGAAGCCGACCAACGGAGCTATCAGACGCGGGAGGCGATCACCCGTCTCCAGCCACTCCCGAGCATCCAGATTCTCCGCCAAATCGAGAATGCGGTCCCGATCGGCCCCAATCACCCCGTACAGCGCCAGGAGCCCGGCGATATCCCTGATCGGCGAGATCCGCTTGGCCGTCTCACTGCGATTCAGCGACGCCACGGACAGCCCCATCGCCTTTGCCGCCTCCCGGGTGGTCTTCCCAGCGAGCGCGCGAGCCGCCTTCAACTCCATCGCCAAGGCCCGTAGGCGGGCAGGCTGCCGGTTCCTGATCATTGCTTCATGAGACCCGGGTATCTCGACACCCGCAACATCCACGATCGGAGGAACGTTCTCACCCGTGGAAACAGTGCGGTCAGGCTCCGCTGGGGATGTGGACGGGACCCATCTTGAGGATTTCGCGGAAGTCCGTGGCGGGGAGGGGGCGCGAGAGGAGCCAGCCCTGGTAGGCGTCCACGCCCACACCCCGGAGCACGTGGAACTGGGTGGCGTTCTCGACGCCCTCGGCGACGCAGCTGCGGCCCATGGCGCGGGCCATGTCGACCAGGGCTCGGGCCACGGCGAAGTCGGACGCGTCCGTCGCCACGCCGGAGACGAAGCGGCGGTCGATCTTGATGATCTGGGCGGGCAGTTCCTTGAGCCGGGCCAGCGACGAGTAGCCGGTGCCGAAGTCGTCCACGGCGAACCGGACACCGCGTTCCACCAGTTCGGCCATGGCCTCACGGCTGCGGGACGGCAGGTCGATGAGGCTGGTCTCGACGAGTTCGAGCACCACCCGGTCCCAGGCGATGCCGGTGGCGGCGACGGTGGCGCAGACGACGTCGACGAACTCCGGGTCGCCGGGCACCAGACCCCCGAGGTTGACGGCGATGCCGACTCCCCCGCCGAGTGTGCTTCCGTTGATCTGCGGCCATTCCGCCGCCTCGGTCAGCGCCGCGCGCAGGACCCAGCGGTCGAGTTCGCCCAGCAGGTCGCCCTGTTCGGCGACCGGGAGGAACTCGCCGGGCAGCAGCAGGCCGCGTTCCGGGTGCGGCCAACGGACCAGGGCCTCGGCCGAGAGCACCGTGCCGTCCGGGCCGACCACCGGCTGGTAGTGCAGGACCAGCTGGTCATTGGCGATGGCCTCGCGCAGCTGGCCTTCGAGGAGCATCTGGCTGTTGGCGGACGCGATGAGGGCGTCGCTGGCCAGGGAGACCCGGCCGGTGCCCCGCGCCTTCGCGGCGAACATGGCGGCGTCGGCGTAGCGCAGCAGGTCGGCGCCGCTGGTGTCCAAGCCGGACGGGACAGCCGCGCCGATGCAGGCCGACACGCGAAGCAGCTGGCCGCGGACCGGGACCGCGGTGCGCAGCAGGCTCGCGGCGAGGTTGGCCAGCGCGTCGACACCGCCGACCTCCTCCACGTCGGAGCAGATGACGACGTACTCGTCGCCCGACATGCGGGCGACCGTGCAGCTCGGCGGCAGCCCCCGCTCCAGCCGCCGGGCCAACGCGGTGATCAGCTCGTCGCCGACGTCGTGGCCCAGGGAGTCGTTGACCCGCTTGAAGTTGTCGACGTCGCAGAACAGCAGCGCGATGCGTTCGTAGTCCCGGCCGCCGAGCAGCTTGGCGAGCAGTTCCTTGACCGCCGCGCGGCCCGGCAGGCCGGTCAGCTCGTCGTGGGTGGCCTGATAGCGCAGCCGTTCGGCGGCGCGCCTGCGGTCGGTGACATCGGCGAAGACGACCAGCCAGAACCGCTGCCCGTCGTCGGCGACCGAGACCGTGGCGTTGAGCTCGCAGTACACCGGCTTGCCGGTCGCGGTGGCCAGCACGCGCTGTCCACTGTGGAACGAGTGGGAGCCGCCGCGGGAGTTGGCGCGGTCGTCGGGATGGGTGAGTTGCTCGGCGGTCATCCCCCGCAGCTGGTCGAGGTCCATACCGAGCAGCGAGCAGAGGGAGTCGTTGGCGTCGACGAGCCGTTCCGCGTCGTCGAACAGGGCGATGCCGACCGGGGTGATCGCGACCAGGTCGGTGAACCGCTTGCTGGAGCGCTGCATCCGCGTTTCCGTGGAGCGCTGCTCGGTGACGTCCTGGGCGGTGCCGATCATCACGGCGTCGCCGCCGTCGGGCCCGGCCGCCTCACCCCGGATGCGGAACACCCGGCGCGTGCCGTCCGGTCGGATGACCCGGTGTTCGCACTCCACTGGCCGCTTGGTGGCGGCAAGTTCCTGCCACCGCTGGTCGACCCAGCCGCGGTCGTCGGGGTGGCAGAGCTCCAGATAATCCGCGTATGTGATCTTCGTCCCTGGCTCCACGCCCGCCAGTTCGTAGAGCATCGATGACCACAGACAGTCACCGGATTCGGTGTTCCACTCCCAGGTGCCGAGCCGGGCGACCCGCTGCGCCTCGCGGAAGAGCCTGCCGTCCTGGGTGAGCTGGCGCTCCAGCGTGCGGAACTTCGTGAAGTCCTGCACGGTGCCATGCACCTTCGACGGCTTGCCTACGGCGTCGCACTCCGTGCGGGCGCGCACCAGGTAGGTGCGCTCACCCGCGAGGTCGCGCACTTCCAGCTCGATGGGCTGGGCCGAGCGGTATCGGCACAGCCGCGAGCGGAAGCGCGCGACCGCGGGCTGGTCGTCGGGATGGACGAGGGCGAGCAGCTCATCGAGCGTCGCGCGCGGGGACAACCCGCACAACCTGCACAAACCATCGGACAGGTAGCCCAGACCGGAGGCCATGTCGAAGGTCCAACTGCCCAGCCGGGCTATCCGCTGGGCCTCCAGTAACAGGGTGCGTTCCGCGACCACGTCCGCGAGGACATCCGCGGCGCTCGATTCGCCCAGGCCAGGCGCGAGGATGCGACCGGTGTCGACGTCGAGTGCTCCCGCGGGCATCACGGCCCCGGGAACCCCGACGCGCACGACATGCTCGGCCACGGAGCGATCCCCTCCACCCTCGAGTAGGCGGGTGGGGCACCGCTGCCGAGCATCCCGCCGGCCTCAGGCTACCCCGTCCTCCTTCGCGGCCCTTGCCACCGCCGCCGCGACCTCGGGTGCGACGCGGGGGTCGAGCGCGCTCGGCACGATCTTGTCCACCGCCAGGTCCTCCTCGGCGACGGCCGCGATCGCGTCGGCCGCGGCCAGCTTCATCCGCTCGGTGATCCGACGCGCGCCGGAGTCCAGGGCGCCGCGGAAGATGCCGGGGAAGGCGAGGACGTTGTTGATCTGGTTCGGGAAGTCGCTGCGCCCGGTGGCCACGACCGCCGCGTACTTGCGGGCGATGTCGGGGTGGATCTCCGGGTCGGGGTTCGACAGCGCGAACACGATGGAGTCCTTGGCCATGGTCGCCACCAGGTCCTCGGGCACCGTGCCCGCCGACAGGCCGACGAAGACGTCGGCGCCTGCGAGCGCCTCGGCTTGGCCGCCGCGCCGGTCGTTGATGTTGGTGACCTTGGCCATCTGCTCTTTGATCGGGTTCAGGTGGTCGCGGCCCTCGTGGATGATGCCGCGCGAGTCGAGCAGCGTCACGTCGCCCGCGCCCGCGGCCAGCAGGATCTTCGCGCAGGCGATGCCCGCGGCGCCCGCGCCCGCGATGACGACCCGCTGGTTCGCGATGTCCTTGCTCAGGACCGTGTTCGCCCCGCGCAGCGCGGCGAGGAGCACGATCGCGGTGCCGTGCTGGTCGTCGTGCATGACCGGGCAGTCCAGGGCCTCGATGAGCCGCTCCTCGAGCTCGAAGCAGCGCGGCGCGGAGACGTCCTCGAGGTTGACCGCGCCGAAGGACGGGCGCAGCCGGACCAGGGTCTCGACGATCTCGTCGACGTTGGTGGTGTCGAGCACCAGCGGGATCGAGTCGAGTCCGCCGAAGGTCTTGAACAGGGCGGCCTTGCCCTCCATGACCGGCAGCGACGCGCTGGCGCCGATGTCGCCGAGGCCGAGCACCGCCGTGCCGTCGGAGACGACCACCACGAGGCGTGAGGCCCAGGTGTAGCGGGCCGCGAGCGAGGCGTCCTCGGCGATCGCGCGGCTCACCTTGGCCACCCCGGGGGTGTAGGCGATCGACAGCGACCTCGGGTCGGCCAGTGGCTTGGTGACCTCCACACCGAGCTTCCCGCCCTCATGGGCGCGGAAGATCTCCTCATCGGTGATCGGTTCTGAATCGCTCACGGCGGTCTTTCGGTAGTCGTTCACTGCGGTCATGAGTGGCGTCCTCCAGGATCTCGCGAAGTGCTCACGGGCACACGCGAGCGGATTGCCGGACGGAGCTCCGAGTCCGGACACGGGCTGGGTCTTCCAGTCACAACGGCGCGGTGGTTGCGTCGGTGGCAGACGGGACGGCGGAGCTGGTCGACGGCGGGGGTTCCGGTCGCTTGCCCGGGGTGTTGGGCGGGCGGCCGATGGACGCTGCGGTGCGCACAGTGTGACAGGACAAGTGTGACCTGTCTGCGGTCGGGATCACATCGAAGGCCGCCAAAGCCGCACGTCAGAAGCAGTTTCACCAAGACGTCCGTCCGTTTTGGTTTGTGACAGGGCCTATTCGGAGCGTTACACGTGGATAGTGCTCATTTTTCCGAGAGGTCGATCACTAGGCTCAATCCCATGCGGGCACGTGAGCTGAAGGTCATCGGCGCGGTCGAGTTCTCCCCCCGGACCTTTCCGGACAGTCGGGGCGTTTTCGTCTCGCCGTTCCAAGGGGACGGGTTCGCCGAAGCGGTCGGCCATCGGCTGACTGTCGCGCAGACCAACCACAGCCGCTCGCGGCGCGGCACGATCCGCGGGCTGCACTTCTCCGACGTCCCGCCGGGGCAGGCCAAGTACGTGTACTGCCCCCAGGGCGCGCTGATCGACTTCGTCGTCGACGTGCGGGTCGGCTCACCCACCTACGGCGTCTGGGACGCGGTGCGGCTCGACCCGGTCGACTTCCGCGCGGTGTACGTGCCGGAGGGCGTCGCGCACGGGTTCGTGTCGCTGGAGGACGACACGGTGCTGTCGTACCTGTGCTCGACCGGCTACAACCCAGGATCCGAACACGGCCTCAACCCCCTGGACCCGGAGCTGGCGCTGCCCTGGTCGGTCGACGACCCGACTCTCTCGGGGAAGGACGCCGCCGCCCCGACTCTTGCCGAGGCCGCCGAAGCCGGGCTGCTGCCGACGTACGACGCCTGCCTGGCGCGCTACGCGGACCTGCGGGGCTGAATCCGGCCCGGTTTGGGCCACAACCGCCAGCGGACGACTGCGTGCACCTTGGCCGGCCCCAGGTGGCGGGAGTCGGTCGACGCCTCGGCGAAGTCGCCCTCGACGTGCCAGAGGTAGCCGGCGGGCCGGATGGCGCGCTTGACCGAGAGCTGCCCGGGTCTACTCGGCCAGGTCACCAGCACGACGTCACCCGGCCTGGGCGTCCCGCACGTCGCCAGGACGACGTCACCACCGGCGAGCGCGGGCGCCATGGACGCGCCCCGCACGGTCACCCGCCGGACCGGCATTCGACTTTCGAGAGTCAACGATCACCTCCACCTGCCCGCCCATCGTGCCCGGAGTAGGGTCGATTTCGTCGGAGCACCCCCCGTTTGCCCATGGAGGAACAATGCGACTGTTGTCGCGCTTTCTCGCGCCTCGCCTGGAGGCCACAGCCCACTGTGACCTTCCGTGTGGCGTGTACGACCCGGCCCAGGCCCGCATCGAAGCCGAGTCGGTGAAGGCGGTCCAGCAGAAGTACCAGGACAACGAGGACCCCGAGTTCCGCACGCGCGCGGTCCTGATCGCCGAGCAGCGCAGCGAACTCGTCAAGCACCACCTGTGGGTCCTGTGGACGGACTACTTCAAGCCGCCGCACTTCGAGAAGTACCCGGAACTGCACGACCTGTTCAACCGCGCCACCAAGGCCGCGGGCGCGGGCGGCACCAAGGGTTCGATGGACCCGGCCACCGGCCAGGCCCTGCTCGACCTGATCGGCGAGATCGACAAGATCTTCTGGGAGACCAAGAAGGCCTGACGCCCTAGGTGCGTAAAACGGCGCTGACCAGCGAGAACATCTCGCCGGTCAGCGCCGTTTCGGGTTGGCCTACGCCGGTAGGGCGTTCATCCGACGCTGCTCGACGATCGCGGCGGCGAAGACGTCCTGCAATATCCGCGCGGTGTCCGCGGAGGGAAGACGGGCGGTTTCGCCGGGTGGGACGGAGACCCCGATGTTCCCTTCCGCGTCGAGATAGACCGACATCTCACGATGCCGTCCAGCCGCGTCGATACACGGCACGGTTCTAATCCACGGGTGCGAGCTGATCGCGACCACCTCCTGGTGCAGGTGCGAAGGTTCGCACACGGGTGTTCCGGCGCGGGCAGGGCCCGCCGTCCCGGTCAGGGTCAGCTCCGGGTCGTGGCCAGGGTCTTACCTGATGATCTTGCCTCAGCCGCCGGACAGGCTTGGCGGCATGAAGACATCACGCGTGATCGCCCTGTTCGCCGCTTCCGCCGCCGTGGTCGGCCTCGCCGCCGCGCCGGCAGCCGCCACACCCCCGAGTTCTCCTTCGCCGACTGCCCCACCGTCCTGCCGACCGGCGCCGACCCGGCCAAGTGGCGCTGCGAGGAGATGGCGGCCACCGGCACCGTCCAGTTCGGCACGCTGCCCACGCTCGACTTACCGATGCTGCGGATGACCTTCGCCGAGGGCACCCTCGACGGCCGCTTCGCCCAAACCTTCGGCGCGCTGCGGGCGGAGCCGGTGCGGATCCCGCGCAGCCACATGTCCCTGCGATTCCAGTACGGCGGGTTCTCGGACTTCCAGTCGAACGACCAGCGCATGGGCGAGGTGCACCTGAAGCTGGCGGTCGAGGGCTTCGGGGTGCCGTCCACTTGCACGATCGGCACGGACGCGGAGCCGATCCGGTTCGTGGTGAAGCGGCAGACGCCGACCGAGGTGGTCTCGACGAACCCGCTCGTGGTGCGGTTCAGCATCGCCGACACGTCGTTCACGGTGCCTCGGTCAAGTGGGTGTGGGCCGTTCAGCCGGATGATCGACCAGCGGCTCGGCCTGCCGTCGGCTGAGGGAAACTCCCTGGTGCTGCACAACCGGGTGGGGATCCGCGGGTACTGACGAGCTGTCTACCCGATTTGACAGTAGCGCGTCTAATCCAGTAGACGTATGCTGTGGTCAACAAACGGTTGCGACCCAGCGCAATGCTGAGCCTGGTACGCAAGCGAGCTCGCGGACACAACCTCCGGGTCGCGGAACTGGCAGGCAGAGGAAAGGGCTCGCACACGCTGTATCTAATCTTGGACGCGCGGGATGAGGAGGTCGGCCGATTCGCGATGACCGGACACTCACGTGAGATGTCGTGGACCGTCATGAACAGCATCGAGCAAACCCTGACACCGTTGTTCGGCGAAAAGTGGACGGAGGATCGATGAGCGATCTCCCGGTCTATCCGGTGACCGTCACCCGCGAGGACGGCCTGTGGGTGGCGGTTGTCGACGGCCTTCCCGGTGGAGCGACTGACGTCGACCGTTTCGATGAACTCCACGACGCTGTACTGGACCTGATCTCGACGCTGACAGACCTTGACCCCGGCGAGTTCTGGATCCAATGGCGGTTCCTGCAGGGCAGTTACCAGTTGTTCGAGATGCTCCGAGATCTGCACCAATGGGAAAAGCAGGCTGACTTCGCGGTATCGAGCCGCGACGCGGCCCGCAGGCAACTCGCCGGCGAGTTGCGTGGCGCGGGACTGAGCCTGCGCGAGATCGCCGATGTCATTGGCACCTCGCATCAGCGGATCGCGCAGATCCTCGACAAGGCACCTGCCAAGGACATCCTCGATCCCCGGTTGTCCGACCTGGTCGCGCAAGCGGGCGACCAGGCGCCTGCCCGACTGGCGGACACGGTCGCACAACTCACCAGGCTCACCGACACCTCCGAACCGACATCCGTCGAATTCGACTATCCGCGCCCGCTTCTGGGCGCCTTCGTCTTCTACCTTGACGCGGCGCTCCATGTCGCGCCGGGGCCACGGCATGACCTGTTCACCACGACCGCGTCGTTTCTCGATGATGTCGCCGAGGATCCGGCATTGCGCCACGTTCCCCACTCGGCCTGATGACAGAGTCGAGAACGACCTGTTAGACAGCGCCGTGCGCATCGGACAACTGCCTCTCGACGAACAACTGGCGGCCCTGCGCGCGGCGCTGTCGCGCAACGAGGTCCTGATGGACGTGCTCGACCGGGCGGCTCGCCTCGACCTGCCCGGTTGGTATGTCACCGCGGGTGCGGTGTTCCAGACGGTGTGGAACACCGTCACGGACCGCCCGGCCACCGCCGGGATCGAGGACTACGACCTGTTCTACTTCGACGCCGCCGACCTGTCCTGGGAGGCGGAGGACCAGGTCATCCACCGTGCGGTCCCGGTGTTCGACGGGGTTCCCGTCGAGATTCGCAACGAGGCCCGGGTGCACCTCTGGTACGAAGCCAAATTCGGCGTCGTGTGCGCGCCGCACACGAGCACCGAGGACGCGATCGACTCCTCCGCGGCCACGACGTGCTGTGTCGGAATCCGGCTGGAAGGCACCCGGTGGCGGGTGTACGCGCCGCACGGGCTCGCGGATGTGTTCAACCTGGTCATCCGGCCCAATCCCGTGCTCGCGCCGCGCGAGGTCTACGAGGCCAAGACCCGCCGTTGGCAGCAAGAGTGGCCCGATCTCACCGTCCTGCCCTGGCCTACTTCGGCGACACCCGGATCGTGATCGTGGCCGCCACGACCTCCTTGCCCTCGGTGTCCATGATCGACACCGGCACCGGGAGGTCGAACGGCTCCGCCCCGAACGCCGGGATCTCGGGGAGTTCGGCGACCGCGCGCAGACTGGTGTTTGCCTTCGCCGTGTACGCCACCGTCATGCCCTTCGGAATCCACCGGTGGCTGGTCGGCACGGTGGCCTCGGCCAGCATGCCCATCGCGCACTCGGCGAGGTTGCAGGCGGCGATGGCGTGGAAGGTGTGGATGTGGTTGTGGACGCCCCACCACTTCGGCGACCGGACCTCGCAGCGACCCGGGCGCATGTCGACGACCGTCGGCAGGATGGTGCCGAAGTACGGCACGCGCATGGACATCGCCACGGAGAAGAGGCGGTTGCCCAGGGGACGCTCGGCGAGCTTGCGCCACATCGCGTAGGTCTTCGTCGAAGTCATGAGAATTAAGCTACTCGCCAGTAGGTTTTGTGGCAAGCGTGAGCATTTAGGATTCAGGTCATGCATGAGCCGGCGGTCTACCTGCTTCGACACGGCGCCACCGAGTGGTCGGAGAACGGTCGACACACCGGCCGGACGGACATCGACCTGACCGGCGATGGCGAGGCGGGTGCCCGGCGCGCGGGCGCGTTGCTGGCCGCTCTTCGCGGTGACCGACCCGCGCTGGTGCTGTCCAGCCCCCGTGTTCGGGCGACCAGGACCGCCGAACTCGCGGGCCTCACCGTCGATGAGACCACCGAGGACCTTGCCGAGTGGGACTACGGCGACTACGAGGGCCTCACCACTCCCCAGATCCGCGAGACCGTGCCCGGCTGGACGGTCTGGACCCACCCCTGCCCGAACGGCGAGACCGCCGACGCCGTGGGCGAACGCGCCACGAAGGTCGTTCACCGGATCCGCGAGGCCTTGTCCGACCGTGACGTCGTCCTGATCGGCCACGGGCACTTCGGCCGCGTCCTGGTGTCCACCTGGATCGGACAGCCCGCGACCTTCGGTGTCCACTTCGGACTCGAAGCGGCCGGGCTCAGCATCCTCGGCGACGAACGCGGCGTGCCGCAGGTCCGTCGGCTCAACGTCCCCGCCCGGTAAGGAGAACCCGTTGTCAGACCCCAGGATCCGCCGTGTCACTGAGTCCGATGTGGGCGCCGTGGTGGGACTCGTGCACGAACTGGCCGACTACGAGCGCGCGCCCGACGAGTGCCACCTCACCGCCGGGCAGCTCCACACCGCGCTGTTCGGCGAGGCGCCCGCGCTGTTCGGGCACGTGGCCGAAGTGGACGGCGAGGTCGTCGGCTGCGCCCTGTGGTTCCTGAACTTCTCGACCTGGCGCGGCGTGCACGGCATCTACCTCGAAGACCTCTACGTCAGCCCGGCACAGCGCGGGTCCGGCCTGGGCAAGGCGCTGCTCGTGGAGTTGGCCGCCGAGTGCGCCAAGCGCGGCCTGGAGCGGCTGGAGTGGTCGGTGCTCGACTGGAACGAGCCCGCCATCGGCTTCTACAAGTCGATCGGCGCCGTGCCGATGGACGAGTGGACCGTCTACCGGCTCACCGACGACGCGCTCAAGGACCTCGCCGCGCAGGCCTGAATTCGCTGTATACCCACTTCTACCTGGGAATTCTCCGCGTTCAAGCCACGACACGGTGCCAGAACGGCCAGATTCGCTCCCAGTCGGCCGCAACGGCCTCGCGCACGCGCATGCTCAGCTCTGGGCCTCTTCGTCGCCCTGGGCCCACTCAGAGGACCGGTTGTGGAACAGCAGCACCAGCGTTCCGATCACGAACAACCCAAACGGGACACCGAACTCCGGGCGGCCGGACGGGCCGAAGACGTACCAGGCGACGCCCAAAAGCAGCAGCTGCACGACGATCGCGGGGCCGCGCGCCCAGTGCTTGCCCAGCAGCAGACCGATGCCCACCGCGAGGACACCCCCCGCGAGCACGGTGAAGTACGCGGCCTCGCCGTAGATGTTGCTGCCCGGCGTGGAGGCGCCGCCCGCCGCGTGGATCAGCAGGATGACGGCGAAGATGAGACCTGTGAGCCCCTGCAGGCCGACCAGCAGGCCCGCGCCGAGGATGGTCCGAGGGGCGTCGGAAGCGATTCGCACAGCGGCCTTTCAGGGACGTTATTTAGCGCACGATGACGGTGCGTGCACACCGCCGATCGTATGCCACCCGGACGGCCGTCGTGCTTTGTCGTACCCAGGGTGGATGATCACGGGTGTCAGTTCCTCGCGGATCGACGAGCAGACGGTCGTCTGGGTGCACTCGTTGAAACCGAGGCCGAGCGGGAGCGTTGCGGAAGGGGCTCGAACTCGATCACGGGAGACCCGAAGGGATGACGTCGCGCTCACCCGAATGGGGTGGGCGATGGCGGGATGGGTGCGCATGCTGCCTTACCCTGCGGTAATGCGCGCAGTCCTTGTGGTGAACCCGCAGGCCACGGCGACCACGCCGGCAGGCCGTGATGTGCTCGCGCACGCGCTGGCCAGCCAGGTGAAGCTCGACGTCGTCGAGACCGACTACCGCGGCCACGCGATGGCCGCGGCCGCGCAGGCGGCCGTCGACAACGTCGACCTGGTCGTGGCGCACGGCGGCGACGGCACGGTCAACGAGGTCGTCAACGGGCTGCTCGCGGCCGGAGGGGCCGCTGAGACACGTCCAATGCTCGGGGTCGTGCCAGGAGGTTCGGCGAACGTCTTCGCGCGCGCCTTGGGACTGCCGCGCCACCCCGTCGAGGCAACGCACCTCTTGCTGCGCGCCCTCGAGGAAGGCCGCGGCCGCCGGGTCGGGCTCGGGTCCGTCGACATCGGGGCCGGGCAGAGCCGCTGGTTCACCTTCAGCGCGGGCATGGGCTGGGACGCCGACGTGGTCGCCGACGTCGACCGCAAGCGCGGGAAGAAAGCCAGTCCCGCGCTCTACGCGCGCGTGGCGGCCGCCCGGTACGTCCGCCCCGGCCACAGCAGGCCCGACCTGACCATCGAGATCCCCGGCGAGGAACCCATCGAGGGCCTGCGGCTGGCGTTCGTGTCCAACACCGACCCGTGGACCTACATGGGCACGCGGCCGATCCACCTCAACCACGGCTGCTCGTTCGAGACCGGCCTGGGTCTGTTCGCGCTGCGGACCATGCGGATGCCCACCGTGCTGCGCCACATCGGCCAGGCGTTCAGCCCGAACGGCGAGACCAAGGGCAAGAACCTGGTCCGCCGCGACGACGTCCCGAAGATCGTCGTGAGCGCCGCCGAACCGGTGCGGCTGCAGTGTGACGGAGACCTCATCGGTGCCCGGACAAGGGTCGAATTCACCTCCGTTCCGGGGGCGCTCAAGGTCGCGATCTGATCTATCGGTCCAGACCAGCCGGGCATGAGACCAAATCGTTGCTCTCTGGAGCGATAGCGCGCTGACGTCGATCTTTCGGGTGAGTTCACTCACCGGCCGTCGATGAACCCTTGACATCCGGCTGGTTCGTGAAAGCATTCACAAGCACCCCGACGACCGGATGACGACTAGTGGCGCGCTATCTGCGCGCCCGAGCGAGGAGCAAGTAGAAATGGACTGGCGCCACCGCGCGGCCTGCCGTGACGAGGACCCCGAGCTGTTCTTCCCCGTGGGAACAAGCGGCCCGGCGATCCTGCAGGTCTCCGAGGCGAAGGCCGTTTGCCACCGCTGCCCCGTCGCTTCCAACTGCCTGTCCTGGGCACTCGAGAGCGGCCAGGATGCGGGCGTTTGGGGCGGAATGAGCGAGGACGAGCGTCGCGCGCTGAAGCGCCGCAACGCACGGACCCGGGCACGTAGCAACGCCTGAGCTTCCCGCAACACCGAAAGGCCCTCAACCCCCATTGCGCAGGGTTGAGGGCCTTTCGTATGCAATTGCTCGCTATCGCCAAGCAATTCACGCGAATAGGGATGCAGCCCGGCGCACAAGACCGCAGCGGCTCAGCGGTGACGATGCGCCAATGGTCAAGTCACGCTCGGTCGATAGGACGCGAATCCGCTAGCGGCGCTGGGAGAGCGGGACACGCAGGACCGCTTCGGTGCCGTTGGGATCGCGGCGGCGCAGGGACAGGGTGCCGCGGAGTTCGGACTCGACCAGGGTGCGGACGATCTGCAGGCCCAAGCCGTTCTGCCGTTCCAGCGAGAACCCGCTCGGCAGGCCCCGGCCGTCGTCGGCGACGACGACGTCGAGCCAGCGCGAGGAACGCTCCGCCGCCACGACCACCTCGCCGGAGTGACCGGCCGGGTAGGCGTGCTCGACGGCGTTCTGGACCAGCTCGGTGAGGACCATCACCAGCGGCGTCGCGACCTCCGCGGCGACCACCCCGAACTGGCCGGTCTTGCGGACCTTCACGTGGCTCTCGGCCACCGCGACATCGCCGACGACCGGGATCACCTTGTCCACCAACGCATCCAGATCGACGCGCTCATCCACTGAGGTGGACAGGGTCTCGTGGACCATGGCGATCGCGGCGACCCTGCGCACCGACTCGGCGAGGGCTTCCTTCGCCTCCGGGCTGTTCGTGCGGCGGGACTGCAGGCGCAGCAGCGCGGCCACCGTCTGCAGGTTGTTCTTCACCCGGTGGTGGATCTCGCGGATCGTCGCGTCCTTGGACAGGAGCGCGCGGTCGCGGCGGCGGACCTCGGTGACGTCGCGGCACAGGACCAGCGCGCCCGCCGACGTGCCGCGGGGCCGCAAGGGCAGCGCACGGAACAGCACCGCGGCGCCGCGTCGGGACTCCGCCTCCGCGCGCATGCTGGTCTGGCCGTCGAGGGCGAGCAGGATGCGCTGGGCGATCTCGGTGGCGTCGAACGGGTCGGCGATGAGCGACCTGGTCAGCGGGGCGAGGCGGACGCCGACGAGGTCGGCGGCGTGGCCCATGCGGTGGTACGCCGAGAGCGCGTTGGGGCTGGCGAAGACCACCGCGCCCGCCGGGTCGAGCCGGATGAGGCCGTCGCCGACGCGGGGGCTGGTGTGGACGTCCGGGGACGGCTCGGCCGTCGGGAACGAGCCGTCGGTGACCATCTGGCACAGGTCGCCCGCGATGCCCAGGTACGCGATCTCCAAGGCGCTCGGGACACGCGGCACGGCCAGGTTGGTCTCGCGGGACAGCACGGCAACGATCTCGCCGCCGAACGACACCGGGATGACCTCGCGGCGGACCGGGACACCGAGGTGCCAGCGCGGGTCCTCTTCGCGGCAGATCCGGCGCTCGGCGATCGCGCGGCGCAGCTGCGGGTGTTCGACCGCGGTCGTGTGGCTGGCGACGATGTCGTCCGGGTGCGCGGTGGGGGCCGTGGTGGGGCGGGCCTGCGCGACGCAGAGGAAACGCTCATCGGCGTCCGGCGGCAGCGGCTTGCCGTCGTCGCCCTCGGTCTGGGCGACCCAGAGCAGGAAATCGGCGAAAGACAGGTCCGAGAGCAGCTGCCACTCCGCGACGACGGTCTGCAGGTGGTCGATCGCGCCGACGGAGAGGCCTGTGTGGTCGGCGAGAAGATCAGCCAGAGTGGACACTGTGCTCCGGATTACTCGCTGAAAGCGCTGGTCAGGCCAGCGCTGGGGCTATTCGACGACGGCGATCAGGTCGTGTTCCTGGACGACGTCGCCTTCCTTGACGGCGAGCTTGGTCAGCGTGCCGTCCTCCTCGGTCAGCACCGGGATCTCCATCTTCATGGACTCCAGGATCACCACCGTGTCACCCGCGACCATGGTCTGCCCCTCGTGGGCGACGACCTTCAGCACGTTGGCGACGATCTCGGCCTCGATCTGCTGGCCCATCGACCGTTCCTCCTCAAGCGAGTTCTGCTCGCCACAATCCAACCACGTATCGGCCCTGGCGAACGCGACAACGAGGACGTGGCAAAATTGTCGGCGAAGGTGTGCCGTCCGAGCGCCATCGGTGTGCTAGGCGGCCCACGCTCATGCTCAGCCCTACGTAGGAGGAACTCCGATGTCGAAGCGCGCCCGCAAGCGTCGTGACCGTAAGAAGGGTGGCGCGAACCACGGCAAGCGCCCCAACGCCTGAGCATCCGCTCACGTACGACAGAGGCCCCGGCAGCAACTGCCGG
Source organism: Actinokineospora sp. (assembly GCF_050699995.1). Lineage (GTDB taxonomy): Bacteria > Actinomycetota > Actinomycetes > Mycobacteriales > Pseudonocardiaceae > Actinokineospora. The sequence goes on from NZ_JBOHGC010000060.1 coordinate 15,718, forward strand.
GGCCTCCGTCGTGCACAAAGACTATTCCTTGAGGTTCACTCCACCGTGTTTGATCACGGTCTGCCGGATGGACGCGCGAAGGCGCTCCTTGAACTCGTCCGGGGCGTGGTCGCCGCCGCACTTGCGGGCCAGCAGGATCTTCAGGTGCTCCTCGATGCCGTACTGCTCCAGGCATGGGCTGCACTCATTGAGGTGGCGCTCCAGGACGGCGCGGCGGTTCACGTCGCACTCCTGGTCGAGGAACAGCCAGACCTCGTTGAGGACGTCCGAGCAGTCGGTCTCGTGGTGATTGCCGCAGCTCATTTCCCCGTCACCTCTCGCGACGCCGAGCGCATGAACCCACGTTCCTTCGCGACATCGGCCAACAGGTCGCGCAGCAGCCGCCTGCCGCGGTGCAGCCGCGACATGACGGTGCCGATGGGGGTACCCATGATCTCGGCGATCTCCTTGTACGCGAAGCCTTCCACGTCCGCCAGGTACACCGCGAGGCGGAACTCCTCAGGCAGTTCCTGCAGGGCCTGCTTGACGTCGTCGTCGGGCAGCAGGTCCATCGCCTCGACCTCCGCGGAGCGCAACCCGCTGGAAGTGTGGTTCTCGGCCTTGGCGAGCTGCCAGTCGGTGATCTCGTCGGTCGGCGACTGCAGCGGCTGCCGCTGACGCTTGCGGTAGCCGTTGATGTAGGTGTTGGTCAGGATCCGGTACAGCCAGGCCTTGAGGTTGGTGCCCGCGGAGAAGGACTCGAACGCGGAGAAGGCCTTGAGGTACGTCTCCTGGACCAGGTCCTCGGCGTCGGCCGGGTTGCGCGTCATGCGCAGGGCGGCCGAGTAGAGTTGGTCGATCATGGGCATGGCGTCGCGCTCAAACCGCTCGGCTCGCTGGGCGGAGGTCTCGACCGCAGTGGTCGCTTCGGTGCGCGGCACCGTGCTCCCTTCGATCGTCGGATGCGCATACGGCTTCGATGAGCTTACGCGGCCAACGCCCGGGCGGCTGTGGCCCGAGACACGCGCGGGGCGTGAGCTAGGACGCTTCGGTTCATGGATCAGCTCGGTCAGCACACCCCGGACAACACACGTGCACGCCCGCGCATTCCCGGATCTAGGGTGTTCCCGTGGCTGGACGAGGGACACCTGCGACTTCACTGTTGGTGAAGCGATCGATCACACATCGCTTGCACTCCTACGAGCACGACCCGCGTTCCTCTTATGGGCTGGAAGCAGCTTCCGCCCTGGGTGTTTCGCCCGATCGGGTGTTCAAGACGCTGTTGGCCGAGGTCGACGGGGTGTTGACGGTGGGGGTGGTGCCGGTGGTGCACCAACTCGACCTCAAGGCGTTGGCCGCGGCGGTCGGTGGCAAGCGGGCGAAGATGGCGGACGTTGCGCTGGCCGAGCGGACTACCGGGTATGTGGCGGGCGGGATCTCGCCGCTTGGGCAACGGAAGCGGCTGGCGACGGTGCTCGACCAGAGCGCTTTGGGGTTGGAGACGATGTTTTGTTCAGGTGGGCGGCGGGGGCTGGAGATCGAGGTCGCGCCGTCCGATCTGGTGGCCTTGCTGTCGGCTCGGGTGGCTCCGATCGCGGCTCTGACCTGACCTGAGCGGGTCTCGTCGCCGGTGCCGCGTCGCGGTTGCGGGCGGCTCTGTCAGTCCAGGGGCGGCGGACGCGGTCGCCTCGGCCGGGGTCGGCCGAAACTTTTTCGCGGTGGTGTCGATTCGCGTCGAGGCTGTTCGTCGTCAAAGTGAGAGGCCGGCAACGGGTCGGTCGCCACTCACCGGAGGGCCCACGATGACCATCACCGCCGACGCCGTCACCACGACCACCGCTGCTCCCGCGAAGCCGCTGATCACCGGCGGCCTGACCGCCACGGCCGTCGCCGCGGTCGTGATCCCGGCCATCGCCCGCCGCCTGGCCGCCTGACCCGTCGAAGGAGTTTCGCCATGACCGACCAGCCCACGGTGGACGCGGAGAACGTGAGCGCCACCCTGACCTTCGCCGTGTCCGCCGCGAGTGTGTTCGCGGTGTTGGCGGACCCGGCGACCCACTCCGCGATCGACGGCACCGGCTGGGTTCAGGAACCCATCGACCGGGCGGCGCTGACCGAGGTGGGGCAGGTCTTCCGGATGGGCATGCACCACGCCAACCATCCGGACGGCAACTACCAGGTGGTCAACATGGTTGAGGTGGTCGACCCGCCGCGCGCCATCGGCTGGCTGACTGGGTATGAGACGGCCGAGGGCAACCTGGAGTTCGGCGGGTGGTTCTGGCGTTACGACCTGGTGCCGCTCGGCCCGTCCGAGACAGCGGCCACGCTCACCTATGACTGGTCGGCGGTGCCGCGGTCCATCCGCGATCGCATCCAATTTCCGCCGTTCGGCCCTGAGCACCTCACCAACTCGCTGCACCACCTGGCCGCGCTCGTCGCACCGACGTCCCTGCCCTGAACGTTTGGCGGTGCTCGATCAGGGTGGCTCAGTCCAGGGGGCGGAGGATGCGGTCGAGCCACTCTTCCACCGTGCGCGAGATCCTCGGCAATTCCTTCTTCAGGCTGTGGTCGCCCGGCATGAGCACGACGTCGCGGTGGTGGGCTTCGACGGGTCGGCCGAACGGGTCGGACTCACCTTGCACAACGAGGGTGGGGACGGGGACAGCGTCCAGTTCGGGTTGACGCGTCTTGTCCGGCTTGCCCGGTGGGTGCACCGGGAAGGCCAGGCAGACGACCGCCACGGCCTGCCCCTCCTGCGCGGTGCGGCAGGCGACCCTGGCTCCTGAGGAGCGGCCGCCGAACACCAAGGGCAGGCCGTCGAACCAGAGGGCGGACAGGTGGTCGGCCACGGCCAGCCAGGCTGTGTCCAGTTGCCCGGCCGGGGCGGGAGCACGACGGCCTGCCACCCGGTAGGGCTGTTCGACGAGGGCGACGTGGACGCCCGCGGCGGTGGCGCCTCGGGTGGCGGCCACCAGGTCCGGGGCGCCGATTCCGCCGCCCGCGCCATGCCCCAACAGCAGGCCGGCGCGACCACCCTCCGGTGCGCAGTGCAGTTCGGCCCTGGCCAGGCCGTGTGGGGTTTCGATCTCGGCGCGGGTCATCGTGGGTGCTCGGTGGTGCTGAAGAGGTCGAGTTCGTCCAGTTCCTGGGCTTCCTCGTAGGGTGCCAAGAGCTCGGCCCCCTTATTCCGCACGCTGTTGACCGCCGTCGACACCGGGCGCATCTCCATGGTGGCGATGAAGTCCTCCGACGGGGGCGCGAGGAGCGCCGACACGTCCGCGGAGTCCGGGTCCAGCCACCGCTCCCAGGCGGCGCGCTCCAGCACCAGGGGCATCCGGTCGTGGACCTCGGCGGGCTTGCCGACTGCGTCCGTGGTCAGCACCGAGCAGGTGATGAGCAGCGGCGCGTCCGGCTTGGACTCGTCGCGCCACGTCGTCCACAGGCCTGCCATCGCCAGACTCGACCCATCGGTGGGGGCTGTGTAGAAGGGCTGCTTGATCTTGCCCTCGCGGCGCCACTCGTACCAGCCGCTCGCCGGGATGATGCAGCGGCGCGCGGCCAGGGACTTCTTGAACGCCGGCTTCGTGGCCGCGCTCTCCGAGCGGGCGTTGATCATGCGCGCGGCGCCGGAGGCGTCCTTGGACCACGGCGGGACCAGACCCCACCGCATGACCCGCAGGGTGCGTTCGGTCCGGCTCGGGTCGACCGTGCCCTTGTCGTCGCGCGGGTGGCGCTGCACCACCGTGATGACCGGGTCGGTCGGGGCGACGTTGTAGTCGACGGCGGGCGCGTCCGACCCCAGGACGTCCAACGCGTCGAACTCGGCCGCCAGGGTCGCCGGGTCCTTCGTCGCCGCGTACCTGCCACACAAAGTGCCCACCTCCAGCATGGAATGTCCGAATCGTGGCACGCCCGACCGACAGTGGCGAGCCGGTATCCACAGCCCGGCCCAGGTGCGGGAGGATTGCCGCATGCCGCAGCCCTGGTCAGCCCCGGTCGCGACCGCCCCCGTCCGCTCCACCCTGGCGGTGCCCGGCTCCAAGTCGATCACCAACCGCGCCATCGTCCTGGCCGCCCTCAGCGGCGGCGCGAGCACCCTCACGGGCGCCCTGCAGGGTCGGGACGCGGACCTGATGATCGACGCCCTACGCGCGCTCGGCGTCCCGATAGCCGTCGACGGCACGACGGTCACCGTGGGCGCGCACGGCGGCTTCCGCGGCCCCGCGACCATCGACTGCGGCCTGGCCGGCACGGTCATGCGCTTCGTCCCGCCCGCCGCCGTGCTGGCCGACGGCGAGATCCGGTTCGACGGCGACCCGCGCGCCCGCGAGCGGCCGATGGGCACGGTGCTCGACGCCCTGCGGGCCGTCGGGGCCACGGTGGACGGCGACGCCCTCCCGTTCACGCTGGCCGGGACCGGCGCCATCGCGGGCGGCACGGTCACCATCGACGCCTCGGCGTCCTCGCAGTTCGTTTCCGGTCTGCTGCTGTCGGGCGCGCGATACGACAAGGGGCTCACCGTGCACCACGACGGCAAGCCGGTCCCGTCGATGCCGCACATCGAGATGACGATCGACATGCTGCGTCAGGCGGGCGTGACCGTCGACGACTCCGAGCCGAACACCTGGCGGGTCGAGCCCGGGCCGATCGCCGCGCGGGACTGGGTGATCGAGCCCGACCTCTCCAACGCGACCCCCTTCCTTGCCGCCGCCGCCGTCACGGGCGGCGAGGTCACGATCACCGGTTGGCCCGCGCGCACGACCCAGCCCGGCGACGAGATCCGCGCGATCCTCCAGGCGATGGGCGCCGAGGTGACCCTTGCTGATGGCGCGCTGACCGTGCGCGGCCCGGCCACCCTCACTGGCGTGGACATAGACCTGCGCGACGTCGGCGAGCTGACACCGACCGTCGCCGCGCTCGCGGCGCTGGCCGAGGGCCCCTCGCGGCTGCGCGGCATCGCGCACCTGCGCGGCCACGAGACCGACCGGCTCGCCGCGCTGACCGCCGAGATCACCGGCCTGGGCGGCGACGCGGAGGAGACCGACGACGGGCTGGTCATCCGCCCGGTCCCGCTGCACGGCGGCCCTTGGCGGGCCTACGCCGACCACCGGATGGCGACCGCGGGCGCGATCATCGGCCTGGTCGTGGACGGTGTGTCCGTCGACGACATCGGCACCACCGCGAAGACCATGCCCGACTTCCCCGAACTCTGGACCCGGATGCTCACGGGAGCCAACTGACGTGGGCGGCAGGCGCGGCGACTGGAGCAAGCTCGACGAGACCGATGTCCGCGTGCGCCCGGGCAAGAGCACCCGGCCGCGCAGCAAGCGGCGCCCGGAGCACGCCGACGCGGTCACCGCGATGGTCGTCGGCAAGGACCGCGGCCGCTGGACCTGCGCGGTCGACCGCGACCCCGACCACCTGGTGATCGCGATGCGCGCACGCGAACTGGGCCGCACGTCGGTCGTGGTCGGCGACGCGGTCGACCTGGTCGGCGACACCTCGGGCAAACCGGACACCCTGGCCCGGATCGTGCGGGTGTCCGAGCGGGCCAGCGTGCTGCGCCGCACCGCCGACGACACCGACCCCTTCGAGCGGGTGGTCGTCGCCAACGCGGAGCAACTGCTGATCGTGTGCGCGCTCGCCGACCCGCCCCCGCGTACCGGGTTCATCGACCGCTGCCTGGTCGCGGCCTTCTCCGGCGGCCTCAAGCCGGTCCTGTGCCTGACCAAGGCCGACCTGGCCGACCCGGCGGAGCTGTTGGCCGCCTACGCCGAACTCGACCTGCCGGTGGTCATCAGCAGGCACGACGAGGACCCGCTCGACATCCACGACCGGCTCCACAACCGGGTCTCCGCGCTGGTCGGACACTCCGGCGTGGGCAAGTCGACGCTGGTCAACCGGCTGGTCCCGAACGCGGCCAGGGCGATCGGCGTGGTCAGCGCGGTCGGCAAGGGCAGGCACACCTCGACGACGGCGGTGGCGCTGCCGCTGCCCGACGGCGGCTGGGTGGTCGACACCCCCGGCATCCGCTCGTTCGGCCTGGCCCACGTCGAGCCCAACGACATCGTGGCGGCCTTCGAGGAGTTCGTCGCACCCGCCGAGGAGTGCCCGTCGGGCTGCGGACACCTGGGCGGCGCGGAGGACCCGGACTGCGTCCTCGACTCGGTCGTGGAGGCGGGTGAGGCCAGTGTCGGCAGACTCACCAGCCTGCGCAGACTGCTCGCTTCAAAAGCAGGCGCGGACGAACACCCCGCCTGACAAAATCCAGGACATGCAGATCGAGCGGTACACCGCGTTCAGCGCCGACCCACAGGGCGGCAACCCGGCGGGCGTCGTGCTCGACGCGACAGGTGTCGGCGACGCGGAGATGCTGGCCGCCGCGGCCCGGGTCGGCTACTCGGAGACCGCGTTCCTGATCCCGCGCGGACCCGGTGAGCTGGATGTGCGCTATTTCAGCCCACTCGCCGAGGTGCCGTTCTGCGGGCACGCCACCATCGCGGCCGCCGTCGCCCACACGCACACCAACGGCCCCGGCACCTTCCGGCTCAGCACGAAGGCCGGGCCGGTCGAGGTGTCGACCGAGATCCACGACGGCCAGGTGACCGCGACGCTCGTCAGCGTCGAGCCGCGCTCCGTCGAGATCGCCGATGACGACCTCGAAGCCTTGCTCGCCGCGCTGCGCTGGGACGCCGCCGACCTGGATCCGGCGCTGCCGGTCCGCGTCGCCTACGCGGGCGCCTGGCATCCGGTCATCGCCGCGGCCACCCGCGCGCGGCTGGCCGACCTCGACTATGACTTCGACCTCCTCGCCGGGCTGATGGCGGCCCGCGACTGGACGACGATCGAGCTGGTCTGGCGCGAGTCCGGCACCGTCTTCCACGCGCGCGACCCGTTCCCGCCCGGCGGCGTGGTGGAGGACCCGGTCACCGGGGCCGCGGCGGCCGCTCTCGGCGGATACCTGCGTGAACTCCGTCTCGTCGAGCCGCCCGCCACGCTGACCGTGCACCAAGGCGAGGACATGGGCAGGCCCGGGGTGATCACCCTTGGCGTGCCGGTGACCGGCGGAATCTCGGTTTCCGGACCGCGGTCCCGATTCCCGACCCCGGCTGACCGGTGCGGTCAGGGCTGGATACCGTAGAACCACTGGGGTCGCAACCGACCGGACGCGCCGAACGTCCTAGGTGACGACCGAGTCGATCTCTGAGGGGACACCCACGTTATGCGCAAGAAGACCCTGTTGGTGTGCGGCGCGGCCCTGGCCGCCCTCACCCTGACCGCGTGCAACTCCGGCAGCACCCCGACCACGGGCGCGTCGGGTGCGAGCACGACAACCGAGGCCAAGCCGACCAAGTCGGGCTTCGACAGCCTCAAGGCGCTCAGCGACGCGGTCACCGAGAAGAGCGACGGCGCGAAGAGCGCGCACGTCACCTTCAAGGGCGAGGCGGGCGGCCAGAAGCTCGCCGGCGAGGGTGACTTCAACTTCGCGGGCGAGAAGACCGCGATGCAGATGACCATGGGCACGCCCGAGGGCGAGATCACGATCCGCTTCCTCGACAACGTGATCTACGTGAAGATGCCGCAGCCGCTGCAGCCGGGCAAGGCGTGGCTGAAGGTCGACCTCGCCGACAAGAGCAACCCGATGGCCAAGGCCATGGGCGGGTCGCTCGACTCGATGAAGAACACCGACCCGCGCCAGACGCTCAAGCAGCTGGCCGAGGCGGGCGAGATCAAGTCGGTGGAGGAAGTGGAGCTCGACGGCAAGTCGACCACCCACTACAAGATCCTCGTCGACACCAGCAAGCTCAAGGGCAGCGGGCTGGGCATGGACGAGCAGTCGATCGCCGCGATGGAGAAGGCGGGCATCAAGGAGATGCCGATGGAGGTCTGGATCGACGAGGACAACCTCCCGGTCCGCTTCGTCACCGAGATCCCGGGCGCCTCGGGCATGGGCGGCAAGGTCCAGGCCGACTACAGCGACTGGGGCAAGGGCGTCACGGTCGAGGCTCCCCCGGCGGCCGAGATCGCGGAAATGCCCGGTAGCTGACCGGATAACGCAGAAGAGCGCCCCACGGGATTCCGTGGGGCGCTCTTCTTTTGCTCTTAACCCATGTGCGGGTACGCGTGGTCGGTCGGAGGCACGAAGGTCTCCTTGATCGACCGCGGGCTCACCCAGCGCTGCAGGTTGTAGATCGAGCCCGCCTTGTCGTTGGTGCCGGACGCGCGGCTGCCGCCGAAGGGCTGCTGGCCGACGACGGCGCCGGTGGGCTTGTCGTTGACGTAGAAGTTGCCCGCCGCGAAGCGCAGGGCCTTGTGGGCCTGCTCGACGGCGGCGCGGTCGGTGGCGAAGATGGCGCCGGTCAGCGCGTACGGCGACGAGCTGTCGACCAGTTCCAGCACCTTCTCGAACTCGGCGTCGTCGTAGACGTGCACGGCGAGGATCGGGCCGAAGTACTCGGTGGTGAACACGTCCTGCAGCGGGTCGCTGCCGACGAGCACGGTGGGCTGCACGAAGTAGCCGACGGAGTCGTCGCAGGTGCCGCCGGTGAGGACCTCGATGGACGAGTTCGCCGCCGCGCCCTCAAGGGCGTCCTTGTGCTTCGCGAACGCGCGCGCGTCGATGACGGCGCCGCCGAAGTGGCTGAAGTCGGTGACGTCGCCGTAGCTCAGGGACTTGACCTTGTCGGCGAGCTGCTCGCGCACACCGCCGTCCCAGAGGGAGCGGGCGATGTAGGCGCGCGAGGCGGCCGAGCACTTCTGGCCCTGGTACTCGAACGCGCCGCGGACCATGCCGTTGACGACGGCGGCCGGGTCGGCTGACGGGTGGGCGACGATGAAGTCCTTGCCGCCGGTCTCGCCGACAATGCGGGGGTAGGAGCGGTAGGTGTCGAGGTTGTCCCCGATGAGTCGCCACAGCGCCTTGAAGGTCTTGGTGGACCCGGTGAAGTGCAGCCCGGCGAACTCGGGGTCGGTCATCGCGACCTCGGAGACGGCGTGGCCGTCGCCGGTGACCAAGTTGATCACACCGGAGGGCATGCCCGCGGCTTCGAGCAGGCGCATGGTGTGGTGCGCGGCCAGCTGCTGGGTCGGTGAGGGCTTCCAGACGACCGTGTTGCCCATCAGCGCGGGTGCCGTGGGCAGGTTGCCCGCGATCGCGGTGAAGTTGAACGGGGTGATCGCGGTGACGAACCCGTCGAGCGGGCGGTGGTCGAAGCGGTTCCACATGCCCGGCGAGGACGCGGGCTGCTCCTGCAGCAGCCGCTTCGCGAAGGACACGTTGTAGCGCCAGAAGTCGATCAGCTCGCAGGCGCTGTCGATCTCCGCCTGCTGGGCGGACTTCGACTGGCCGAGGATCGTGGCGGCGTTGAGGGTGTCGCGCCAGGGGCCCGCGAGCAGGTCTGCGGCGCGGAGCAGCACGGCGGCGCGCTCGTCGAAGGGCAGCTCGCGCCAGGCGGGGGCCGCCTTCTTGGCCGCGGCGACGGCGTCGGCGACGTCGGCGGCGGTGGCCTGGGCGGTGGTGCCGAGGACGTGGCGGTGGTCGTGCGGCTGGACCACGTCGACGCGGTCGCCGCCCGCCATGCGCTGCTCACCGTCGATCGTCATGGTGAGTTCGAGCCGCTCGCCCTCAAGCTCGGCGATCCGGCGCCGCAGCGACTCACGCTGCGGCGTTCCGGGCGCGTAGGAGTTGATCGGCTCGTTCGACGGCTCGGGAACCGACGATATTGCGTCCATCGTGTGGCTCGCCTCCCTGTGACTGGCTCACGGCAGTTGGGTTCGGCGAGTCCCGCTTGTGGCCACTCGCCCTTGAGCGCCATCCTGTCATGGGATGTTTCAGCGTTCTACAGCAACTCCAGCAAAAACGGCAGTTCCTGCGGCGCATACCAGGCCAACTCGTGGTCCTCGGCGTCGCCCAGGGTGAATTCGGCGTCCAGGTCGCCCATGTCCGCGGCGTCGATGACCGCCGCGGCGGCCCGCACGGCGTCCTGCGCGTCCTCGGTGTCGAGGTGGATCGCGGCGATCACCTTCAGCGGGATCGGACCGGCCAGCTTGACCACCGCGTAGTCCAGGTCGGGCCGCAGCAGCGCGCCGTCGACGTCGGCGGAGACGACCGCGCGGCGCATAACGGTCTTCGGGGCTTTGTCCAACTCGGCGTTGAGCAGGCGCAGCGACGCCCGGGCCGCGTCGAGCATGGCGGCGTACTCCAGCTCCTCGTCACCGCCGGTCGCGTACGACTCGCGCAGCGCGGGGGTCAGCGAGAACGCGGTGTTGCTCACCGCGACCAGCTCCCCGCCGGAGTTCAGCTCACCCAGCATGGCCACCGTCGCCGGCACGTACACCCTCACAGCACCCTCACAGCACCCTCACAGTCAGCCTCACAGTCACGCTCGCGGTCATACTCACAGTCATACTCGGAGAGTCGTCATCAGCTCTTCCACAGACTCTTCCACCATTCTGGCCAACGCGGCGACATCGGACATCGCCGACCGGTCGCCGGTCAGCCCGAAATAGACGCCGCCGTCGTAGGACGTGACCCCGATCGCGAGGGCCTGGTTCTTGTTCAGCGGCATCACCGGGAACATCTCGGTCATCCGCGCCTGCCCCGCGTAGAGCGGAACCTGCGGGCCAGGCACGTTGGTGATCACCAAGTTGAACACACGCTGCGAGAACGACGCCGCGGCGCGCGCGCCGAGCGAGTGCAACGTGGGCGGGGCGAAACCGCCCACCCCGAGCAGCGCCGAGGCCGCGACCAGTCCGGTGTCGCCGTGGGCACGCATGGCGTGGCTGATGTGCTGCAGCCGGACGAACGGGTTCGGCTCGCCGACCGGCAGGTCCACGAGGTGGGCGCTGACCTTGTTGCCCAGCATCCCTGGAACGGCGCCATCCGCGTCGCCGTCACGCACGGCGAGCGGGACCAGCGCGCGCACCCTGGTCGACGACGTCACCTGCTCCCCGCGCGAAAGCAGCCACGAGCGCAGCGCGCCGGAGATGGCGGCGAGGATGACGTCGTGCACCGTGCCGCCGTGCGCTTGGCGGACGCCGCGCAGGTCCTCCAGGCGGGCGCGGGCCACCGCGAACAGCCACGCCTTGCTCACCGGGGCGTTGAGCGGGCCGCCCGTGGGCGGGTGGGCGGCGATGCCGATGGCCGACACGACGGCCGCGGCGACCTTCTGGCTGGTGCTGACCACGTCGGAGACTGCGGAGCGCACGTTCTCGACGACCTCGCGGGGGCGGCGGACGGTGTCGGACACGGCGTCCATGACGAGCTTCGTCGGCCCCGGCATCCGGCGCGGCAACCACGGCTCGTCCGGTGCGACCTCGGTGGCCTGCGGCGAGGATTCGAGGATGATCTGACCGAAGTCGATCGTGCGCACGCCGTCGACCATGGCCTGGTGGGTCTTCGTGACCAGGGCGACGTGACCGTGGGCGAGCCCCTCGATCAGGTACGCCTCCCAGAGCGGGCGGTTCTGGTCGAGCGGGCGGGCCATCAGCCGGGCCACCAGGTCGAAGAGCTGCTCGCCGCTGCCCGGTTTGGGCAGGGCGGAGCGGCGCACGTGGTAGGCGACGTCGAAGTCCGGGTCGTCCACCCACACCGGGCGGGCCAGGTAGCCGGGGACGGTGGCGACCTTCTGCCGGTAGCGCGGGACCAGCGGAAGCCGCTGTTCGATCAGCGAGACGAGCTGGGCGTAGGCGAATCCCGAACGTGGTCTGCGGAACACCGCGACACCCGCGACATGCATGGGCGTCGCCTGGTCCTCGAGGTAGAGGAATGAGGCGTCGAGGGCGGAGAGGCGCTCGGGCATGCGTCCGATCCTGGCACATCGCTGGGGCAAAACCGGGTGTGCCGGAGGTGACGTGCGATGCTGGGGCTGTGTCCCGCGATTTCTCTGGCCCGTCCCCCAAAGACCGGTTCGTCACCGTGTACGGCCGCAAGCCCGTGCTTGAGGCGCTCGCCGACGACCGGCTCTCGATCGACAAGGTGGTGCTGGCCGACAACGCCCACGGCGCCGCCGCCCGCGAGATCCTCGACGCGGCCCGACACCGTGGCGTGCCGGTCCAGCGGGCCACCGCGCAGCGGGTGAAGGTGTTGGCGGGCAACGGAAAGCAGGACCAGGGCGTCTTGGCCGATGTCGTCGCGCCGCGGATGCGGCTGCTCGCCGACGCCCTCGCGGGCCGCTCGGCGCCACGCTCGGTGCTGCTCCTGGACGGCATCACGACCCCGGCGAACGTCGGGATGATCCTGCGCACCGCGACCGCCGCGGGCCTCGGCGGCATCGTCGTCCCCCGGCGCGGAGTGGCCACGATCGACCCGATGGTCGTGAAGGCGTCGGCGGGTGTGGCGTTCACCGCACCCGTCTTGCGCTGCGCGACGGCGGCCGAGGCTGCGGCGGACCTGCGCACGGCGGGCTACACCCTCTACGGCATGGACGCGGGAGCCCGCCGCACGGTCTTCGACGCGGAACTGCCGCAGCGGGTGGCGTTCGTCCTGGGCAGCGAGACCTCCGGCGTGACCGACGACGTGCGACCGCACATCAACCGGTGGGTGTCGATCCCGATGGCCGGCGGCGTGGAGTCCCTCAACGTGGCGAGCGCGGCGGCGGTGCTGTGCTTCGAACTGGTGCGGCGCTCACAGGTCCAGCAGGACCGCTAGCTCGTCCATTGTGGACTCGACGGCCCGGTGGTGGATGCCGGTCATGCCCGCTTCGGCGGCGCCGCGCACATAGCGGGCCACGTCGTCGATGAACACACAGCGGTCCGGCGTGGTGGCGAGGGACTTGGCCGCGAGTTCGTAGATGGCCGGGTTCGGTTTGGCCACACCGACTTCGCCGGACACGATCACGGCGTCGAACAGGTCGGGCAGCCCGTAGGGCCTGCGGTCGGCGTTGGACAGCAGAGCCGTACGCAACCCCTTGGCGCGCGCTGACCGGACCACGTCGACGATCGCCGGGTCGGTGAAGACCCCCGCGTAATCCACGACCAGCGCCTCGTACCTCACAGGTTCCGATCCTGCCTTGCTTTGCCGTGGATTCACCACAAGTGGTGATGAGTGTCCTGTTTCACCGCCCGAGACGCTCTGTATCGCATGCGGATCAGTGCGTTGGCGGAATACGAACCGCCGTTGTGTGGCGAAGCCGAGGAGAACCGGTGGATCACCCCGGCACCCCGGGTGGTGTCGGTCGTTCCCGTGCCATCCCCGGACCCGGGCCTCGGGCGGGAAGCGCTCGGCCGGATGTTCGGGCTGGTAGTGGAGGCCCTGGACGGGCGGCGGCCGGTCGCCCAGCTTCGGGGAGCGATGTCGGCCGCTGTGTACGAGGCGATGGTGACCAGGGTGCGGTCAGGTTCGGGTTGGACCCATCGGCTCGCGTCGGTGCGGTCGTGCGCGGTGTCGGAGGAGGCGGTGGAGGTGTCCGCGACTGTCCGGGTGTTTCGGCGGGGACGGGAATCGGCATGGCGGGCGTTGGCGGTAGTGGGGCGGGTGGAGCTGCGGAACGAGGCATGGATCTTCACCTACCTCCGAGTGATCACCCCGCCCTCACACCGGGGAACAGCAAAGGGCCCCGCCTAAGCGGGGCCCTTGCCGAGCATCACCGACGCGGCGGCTTCTTCTTCTTGGCCTCAAGCCGCGCCGCTTCACGACGTTCGCGGCGGGTCGGGCCGCCGGGGGCCTCACCGGTGCCGTCGCTGTGCGACTCCACCCCACCGTCTTCGGCGGGCCCGCTGTAGCTCAACCGCTGCTGCTGCGGGGCCTCCAGCCCCTTGCCGCGCAGCGCGACCGGGACCTGTTCGGTCTTGGTGGCCGCCGCCGCTCGTTCGGCCTGGGCGCGTTGCTGGGCGGCGATGGCCCTGGCCTGGCGCTGCTCCAACTCCGCTTGGCGGGCGGCCACGGCCGGGTCGACCGGCTGCCGCGCGACCGACGGGAGGGCCGTGGGGGCGACGTTGAGCTGCACCTGGGGGGCGGGCTCGACCTCCACCGGCAGGTTGAAGAGGAAGCCGACCGACTCCTCCTTCAACGCGTCCAGCATGACGGTGAACATCTCGAAGCCCTCGCGCTGGTACTCGATCAGCGGGTCGCGCTGGGCCATCGCGCGCAGGCCGATGCCTTCCTTGAGGTAGTCCATCTCGTAGAGGTGCTCGCGCCACTTGCGGTCGAGGACCGAGAGCATGACCCGACGCTCGAGTTCGCGCATGGCGCCGTCGCCCGCGCGGGTGCTGATGTCGGCTTCGCGGTCCTTGTACGCCTGGAGGGCGTCGGCGACGATCTCTTCCTGGAGGAAGTCGTGGTCCATGTCGCGGCCGGTGTTCTCGGCCTTGTCGACCAGCTCGTCCCAGGTGACCGTGATCGGGTACAGGGTCTTGAGGGCGGTCCACAGCTTCTCGTGGTCCCAGTCCTCGGCGTAGCCGTCGGCGGTGGCGCCATCGACGTAGGCCGTCACGACATCGGTGTTCATGTGCTCGATCTGCTCGCGCAGGTCTTCGCCCTTGAGGACGCGCAGGCGCTCGGCGTAGATCACCTTGCGCTGCTTGTTCATGACCTCGTCGTACTTGAGGACGTTCTTGCGGATCTCGAAGTTCTGCTGCTCGACCTGGGTCTGGGCGCTGCGGATCGCACGGGTGACCATCTTGGCCTCGATCGGCTGGTCCTCGGGCACCTTGAGGGTGTCCATGACCCGCTCGACCATGCCCGCGTTGAACCGGCGCATGAGCTCGTCGCCCAGCGACAGGTAGAACCGGGACTCGCCCGGGTCGCCCTGGCGGCCGGAGCGGCCACGCAGCTGGTTGTCGATGCGGCGGGACTCGTGGCGTTCGGTGCCGAGCACGTACAGACCGCCCGCGGCCTGCACCTCGACCTTCTCCGCCTTGACTTCCAGCTCGGCCTTCTCCAGCGCCGCCGGCAGCGCGGCACGCCACTCGTCGGGGGTTTCCTCCGGGTCGAGACCGCGGGCGCGCAGCGCCTCCTCGGCGACGTGTTCCGGGTTGCCGCCGAGCACGATGTCGGTGCCGCGACCCGCCATGTTGGTCGCGACCGTCACCGCGCCGCGGTGACCCGCCTGGGCGACGATCTGCGATTCCTTCTCGTGGTGCTTGGCGTTGAGGACGTTGTGCGGAATGCCCATCTTGACCAGCAGCTTCGACAGGTACTCTGAGCGCTCGACGCTCGTGGTGCCGACGAGGACCGGCTGGCCCTGCTCGTGCCGCTCGGCGATGTCCTCCGCGACCGCGAGGAACTTCGCCTCCTCGGTCTTGTAGATCAGGTCCGCCTGGTCCTTGCGGATCATGTTCCGGTTCGTCGGGATGGGGACCACACCGAGCTTGTACGTGGTGTGGAACTCCGCGGCCTCGGTCTCGGCGGTACCGGTCATGCCGCCGAGCTTCTCGTAGAGCCGGAAGTAGTTCTGCAGGGTGATCGTGGCCAGCGTCTGGTTCTCGGCCTTGATCTCGACGTTTTCCTTCGCCTCGATCGCCTGGTGCATGCCCTCGTTGTAGCGGCGCCCGGCCAGGATGCGGCCGGTGAACTCGTCGACGATCAGGACCTCGCCGTTGCGGACGATGTAGTCCTTGTCCGCCTTGAACAGCTCCTTGGCCTTGAGCGCGTTGTTGAGGTAGCCGACGAGCGGGGTGTTGGCCGCCTCGTACAGGTTGTCGATGCCCAGCTGGTCCTCGATGAACGAGACGCCCTGCTCGGTGACGCCGACGGTGCGCTTGCGCTCGTCGACCTCGTAGTGGGAGTCCTTCTTCATCATCGGCACCATCCGCGCGAACTCCGTGTACCAGCGGGAGTTCTGGTCGGTGGGCCCGGAGATGATCAGCGGCGTGCGGGCCTCGTCGATGAGGATCGAGTCCACCTCGTCGACGATGGCGTAGACGTGGCCCCGCCCCACCTGCCGGGCGCGGGAC
>NZ_JBOHGC010000061.1:0-5687 GCF_050699995.1 Actinokineospora sp.
GCGCCGCCCGCGACCAGTGCGGCGCCGGTCGAACCGACCGCCGCGCCGGTCGGGCAGCGGCCCGGCACGGTCCGGTTGGCCAAGGGCGGCACGGCGACGCTGGTGCGCCAGGAGCTCGGCCCCGACGCGACCCTGCCGGTGCCGAACGGGGTGCGTGAGGCGACGTGGTGGGGTGCGGGCCTGGACGCCGCGACGGGCGCGACGGTGTTCGCCGGGCATGTGGACTGGAAGGGGCAGACGGGTCCCTTCGCCGAATTGTGGAACGCGCGCAACGGTGACCCGGTGTCCGTCGTGGACGCCGCCGGCCGCACGTGGAGCTACCGGGTGTGGCGGGTGGAGACGGTGTCCAAGGGCGACTTGCCCGCGCGCGCCGAGGAGTTCTTCGGCCGGCACGGCGAGCACCGGCTGGTCCTCGTCACCTGCGGCGGCCGTTGGGTCGGCGGCGCCGACGGCTACGAGTCGAACCGCGTGGTGATCGCCACCCGAGCGTGAGACGCCCGCCGTCGCTCCCCTTGGGTGCCGGTCCGTCGGGGCTTATACGGTCAGGCGGCAGTTGCCCAGGTGGTCGACTTCGGCCTGGGAGTCGTTGAACCACACGCCGTCGTCGCCGAGGTAGCGGAACGTCAAGGTCGTTCCCTCAGCCACCTCCACGGTCGTCGACAGGGTGCCGTTGCTGCGCTTGCGCAGTTCGTGGCGGCCCGGCTCCCACTCGTTGAAGTTGCCCACCACCGACGCTTTGGCGATCCCCGGCAGGTCGTCCTGGGCCAGTGCGAACGTCACCCGCTGGTGGCCATCGGCCGCGCGCTTAATTCGGATCATCGAACACCTCTCGGCTCTTCCGACACCTGTCGCTGACAGTGTCGGGGCACGCACTGATGGTCGCAACCGGGGGCGGTTGGCGGGTTCCGGCCCACGGTTCTTCTACTGGAAACATATGTATAGGTGTCGGGATAGCCTGATCGGACGAACGCCGGCGCGACTGGGAGTGGGTGCGTGAATGAGCAACCTGGAACGGGCTCCCGCCGAGCTGGTGTGCGCGGCCGACACCGCGCCGACCGGCAAGCTGCTCGACGGGCGCGAGGTGCCGCTGGGCGGACCCCGGTCGATGCTGGTGCGCCGGACGCTGCCGCAGCGTGAGCAGTCGCTGATCGGCGCGTGGTGCTTCATCGACCATTACGGCCCTGACGACGTCTCCGCCACCGGCGGCATGGCCGTGCCGGGGCACCCGCACACCGGGCTGCAGACCGTGTCCTGGCTCGTCAGCGGCGAGGTCGAGCACCGCGACACCACTGGGGCGCACGCGATCGTGCGCCCCGGTGAGATCAACCTGATGACGGCCGGGTCGGGGATCGCGCATTCCGAGCACTCGCTGCCGGGCACGTCGGTGCTACACGGGGCGCAGCTGTGGATCGCACTGCCCGACGGCGACCGGTTCGTCGACCCGGCCTTCGAGCACTACGCGCCGCCCGTGCACGATCACGAAGGCGCGCGTGTGGTGGTGTTCCTCGGGTCCCTGCTGGGTCACACCTCGCCGGTGGTGACCTACACGCCGCTGCTCGGAGCCGAGATCACCCTGCGGCCGGGGCAGTGCCTGCGGCTGGACGTGGACGCCGGGTTCGAGCACGGCGTCCTCGTCGACAGCGGCGAGGTCCGTGCCGCGGGCGTCACCGCGACCGCCGGGAAGCTGGTGTACCAGCCGACCGGGTCGACCGTCCTCACCCTGGAGGCGGGCAACGAGCCCGCGCGGGTACTGGTGCTCGGCGGCGAGCCACTTGGGGAGCGGATCGTCATGTGGTGGAACTTCATCGCCCGCTCGCACGACGAGATCGTGACCTTCCGTGAGCAGTGGCAGCGGGCCCGCTCGGGCGCGGAATCCGGGCGCTACGGCCGGTTCCCCGCGCAGTGGGCCGAGACGCTGCCCGCTCCGGTCCTGCCCAACATCCGACTGAGGTCACGCGGCTGACGGTCAGCGCCGGGTGATGAGGACGGCCACGACCACCGCGCCGACGGTGCCGATGAGCCGGTTGACGTCGACCGCAGGCCGCCACCGCACCGACGACCCGCGGATGACGAAGGCGCCCGCCGGTCGGGCGAACACGCCGAAGCCCGCGCCCTCGGTGATCAGCTCGGTGCCGCTCCCGCCGCCACCGCCGCCGTGAATGGTGGCCGCGGCGATGACCGTCACCCCGTCGCGTTCGCACGGTTCGGTGTAGACGGTCCGCGCGCTGAGCGCGTCCTTGGCCAGCCGGAACACGTCGAGATAGGTCATCGCGAGTCCTCCCAGGTCAACCGTAGGGAGCCAGCGGCGGGCAGGCGACCTCACCAGTGCGAATGTGTGGCGAACGGCGATGTGGGTAACTCCTCGCCCAGCGGCCGCGAACCGTCGCGGACCCTGCTGGAAGGGAGAACGCCATGGACTTCGGCCAAGGCCTATCCGATGCGTGGGCGTCGATCATCACCTTCGTGCCGAAGCTGCTGATGTTCCTGGTCATTCTGTTCATCGGTTGGCTTCTCGCCAAAGCGATCGCCAAAGCCGTCGACTTCGGTCTGGAGAAGGTCGGATTCGACCGTGCGGTCGAGCGCGGCGGCATCAAACGAATGTTGGATCGCGGCAAGTACGACGCCTCCGACATCATCGCGAAGCTGGTGTACTACGGCATTCTGCTGATCGCCCTGCAGATGGCGTTCGGCGTGTTCGGGCCGAACCCGGTCTCCGAGTTGCTGACCGCCGTCGTCGCCTGGCTGCCGAAGGCCGTCGTGGCGATCATCATCGTGGTCGTGGCCAGCGCGATCGCCACCGGTGTCAAGGACCTGATCAACAACACCCTGGGCGGGCTGTCCTATGGTCGGCTGCTCGCCACGATCGCCTCGGTCTTCATCCTGGGCCTGGGCATCATCGCCGCGCTGAACCAGATCGGAGTCGCCACCGCGGTCACCACTCCGGTTCTCGTCACGATCCTGGCCACTGTCGGCGGCATTCTGGTCGTCGGCGTCGGCGGCGGTCTCATCAAGCCGATGCAGAACCGCTGGGACGGCTGGCTGAACCGCGCGGAGCGGGAGATCCCGAAGATGCGCGACGAAGCCGCGGCCACCGCGCCGCGACAGGGCGCCCCGGACTTGAGTCAGATGGGGACCAGGCCCGCGAGCCATGTCCCCGCGGGCGCCGTGGATCCGAGCGCGCCGACCACACCCATTCCGCCCACCGGCGCACCGATGCCGCCGTCGAGTGGTTATCGACGCACCTGACGGGTTTCCCCTCCGGTCACCGGGGTAGCCACCATGCAAGACGGCGTATCCGACTCGACCGGAGGGGCCAAGACCATGGCCGAGCACACCCCTCGCGTAGCGGACGCGATCAACACTCTCGTGGCCGCGGTCCGAGACCGCGACATCGATGTCGTGTCCGACCTGCTCGCCCAGTGGTGCCGACCCGCCTCGGACTCCGATCTTGTCGCCATCGTGACCGCGCTGATCAGCGCGGGTGGGCGCAAGATCCTGGAGTCCGAGGCGGTTCAGCTGCCCGACGCGGCTTTCGCCGTGGAGGTGCAGAACGCCGACGGGCTGCCCGTTGACATCGACTCCATCTCCCCACCGGTCCGCGCGGTGCTGCGCGCGCAACTGGCGTGGCTCAACGACCGGCCGGAGGACGTCACCGACCAGATCCGGCTCGTGATCGACTCCGGTGACAGCCACGACCGGATGTCCATGCTCGTGCACGCCCTCGTCTGGGCCGTCCAAGTCGGTGTCAGCGAGTCCACAGAGGACTCTGGTGACTCTGGTGACTCTGGTGATTTCGGAGGAGCGGGGCGATGATGATGACCGATATGGCCGCGCGCGGACCCGCCATCGTGTGGCGGGACCGGCGGACGCGGATCTCGCGGTGGTGCTCGACCCGGCGGGGGAGGCCGGCCACGGCGAACTGCCCGCGACATGGCGTCCGCTGACCGACCGGCTGCGGATCGGCTGGGTCCGGCTGCCCGCCGACGGCCCGGGCTTGGCGGCGCGGGCCTCGATCCTGAGCGAAACCCCGGCAGGCGCGTCCACATCGTCACCGGCGGGGTGGCCACCGAGCCGGCCCTGTGGGTGGCGGGAGCACAGGCGCGCAAGGTGAAGTCCTTCGTCGCCGTCGACCCGGAGTCCTGCGCCCCCGACTCGCCCTGGGGTGAGTGGGCCCGGGGCTTGCAGGACGAGGGTGCGGTGGTCCGGTGCTTCCAGACCGCCCAGGAGGACGTCGACCTGCGCAGGCCACCACCGGCGCCGCTGGGCCTGCCCGAGGTGGTCGCGTGGGTGGCGGAGACGATCGCCGCGACCGTATCCTCGTCAAGCGGCCTGCGCGACACGATCGCCCGAGGCTTGCGCGCTATGCGCCGCCACCGCGCCGCCGGTGGCGCGCGGGCACCGCGAACCACAACGTCCCGAATCCCACGACGGTGACCACGGTCAGGATCGCCGACCCGGGCTGACCGATGATCACATCGGTGAGCAGCAGGACAGTCCCCGTGACCGCGAGGGCGAGCGTCGCCAGCCCGACGATGGCGAACGTGTTGGCACTGTTGACGATCAGGTCTCGCCTGCCCTGGCGGAACAGCACCCGATGCCAGGCCGCGGGCGCGGTGAACAGCCCGATCGCCAACACGGCGAGAAGAACAGTCACCAGATGAACGATGTGCTGAAACCCGCTCGCGCGTTCGTAGGAGTCGGTGAACGTCACCGCGAGAAGGAAACCGAACAGGATCTGCACACCGGCCTGCGCCACCCGGAGCTCTTGGAGCAACTCATTGACGTTGCGCCGCAGCCGGTCCCCTTCACTCTCGTCGTCGGTCATCGGTGGAGCAGTCCGATGAGGATGAAGTAGACACAGCCCCCGATCACGATGGCCAGGGTCAGGTTGAACATCAGCCGCGCCATCATGGCCCACCCACCGCGCACTCGTAGGGAATCTCGCCGCGGTGGACGCACCCGGCGGCGGTCACCAGCCACCCCTGGTTGAATTCGCTGAGGAACATCGTGTCGGTTCCCGCCCGGACAATGGCCCCGTCGCCCCACATCTCGGTCTCCTCGATGGTGGCGGGCTTCAACTTCTCAAGGGCAGCCGCACAGTCCTCATCGTCCAAGACCCGAGGCCCGAGCAACGCGCAAGCGTCTTGAGGGCGGTTGTCCGCCAACGCCCCTTGAAACGCCCGCGCCACGTCTTCAGCCTCCCGGATCCGATCACTCCCACAAGGGGAAACCCACCAGGGCAGCGAGCACCAGGGCGACCCGCCATATCAACATGAATCGACGGTACTAGCGATCAGCCCCTTCCGCCTGACATCGCAGTTGAGGCACCCCGGTTCAGCGCGGCCGACCACCGACTCACGCGCCGCCGTCAGCCAGCCCTCGAACGAATCTCCGCCACCCACAGTCCACCCGGGACGAGCGGACCCAAAACATGCGCCCAATCAACGTCCGGAGGAGTTCGGATCATCGTGGTCGCTCATGTTGGCCTCCCTCGCCTCGGGTACGGCTGGGGGCTACCGTTCACGAAACTTGTGAGAACGTGTCGTGAGCCGTCACCTTACGGTGCGGTGTTGGCCCGGTGTGGTGGTCGGGTCTTCCCGTGGCGGTACCCGGTGCCCGCGTGGTGCGGGTCTGACATGGGTTTCCATCGGGCTCGTTTCGTGTCGCCCCGCAACTCGGGGAGGACA
>NZ_JBOHGC010000062.1:0-1375 GCF_050699995.1 Actinokineospora sp.
GGTGTGGCGGACCTCGCGCAGGAGGTTGCCGTTGCCGTCGTAGAAATAGCGCGTGCGCGCCCGGTCGCCCGGGTGAGCGTCGCGGTCCCACGCCTCCCCCACCGTCTCGATGCGACGGTTCAGGGCGTCGTAGCGGTGGGCCCTCTCCCCACCCAGCGGATCGCGCTCGCGCACGACGTTGCCCTCGCCGTCGTACCAAGTCTGCTGAACAACCGACGTCGTTCCCGCCTCGGCCACCAGCACTCGACGCGTGCGGATCGCGCGGTTCAGCGCGTCGTAGTCGTGCTCGGTGACCCGCGGTATGAAGCTCGCGTCGCCGGTGTCCCGCAACGTCTCGCGCACGACGTTGCCCACTCCGTCGTAGGCGTATCGGGTCTCCCGGCCGAGCGGCTCGAGACGCAGCACCAGCCGGCCCGCCGGGTCGTACGCGAAGCTCGTCTCCTGCCGCGCCGTCGCCCCGTCGAACCAGCTCGACTCCAGCGTCTTGTTGCCCGCCAGGTCGTAGCCGTAGCGCTTGCTCCCGCCCGCCGCGTTGACCACCTCCAGAAGACGGCCCTCGGCGTCGTAGCTCGAGACCGTGGCCCGGCCCAGGGCGTCGACTTCCGTCTTCCGCCGCGCCGCGTCGTCGTAGCAGACGAGCTCGCTGGCCGAGGCGTCGTTCGGCGCCGGACAGGCCGGATGGCTGGGCGCCACCGGCTCGCCCGCCACCACCGGCAGCAGCGTGCGCACCCGCCGGCCCAGCACGTCGTGCTCGAACCGCGTGGTCCGCCCTTCCTTGTCGATGCGCGCCAGCGGCAGGCTGCGCGCCGTCCACGCCGTCACCGTCTCGCCCTCGGGGTCGGTCACCTTGGCGAGGTGACCGAAGGCGTCGTAGGAGAACGCGGTGGTCGTCCCCCGCGGGTCGGTCGTCGTCTGCAGGTCGCCGTTGTCGTAGTAGGTGTGGACCCTCGCCACCGTGCCGGCGATCCCGTCGGCCGCCTCGACCCGCGTCGAGCTGCGCAGCAGCCGCCCCTTGACGTCGTACTCGAGCTCCGTGCGGTGCCCGTTGCGGTCGGTGCGCGTGCGCACGCGGTCCTTCACGAACGGCGGCTCGAAGCCCTCCGGCGGCCAGTACGTGGTGACGAGCTCGTAGGCGCGCTCTGTCCCGTCGGGGTCGGCGACCGCGATCCGCTCCCGCGTCGGGTTGCCGTGGACGTCGTAGTCGAACCTCGTCGTGTGGCCGTTGGCGTCCGTCCGCTCGCGGATCACCACCTGCTCGAGGTCCCAGGTCGTCCTCGTCCTCCCGCCCACCGGATCGACCACCTCCACCGCGGCGCCGTACTGGTTGAGGCGGTACTCCGTCGTCTGCTCCCGCGGGTCGCGCACCGTGGTGAGC
>NZ_JBOHGC010000063.1:0-2455 GCF_050699995.1 Actinokineospora sp.
GGGCGAGGTCGGCGAGCGTGAGCGTGCGTGCGGAGACGGACATGCGGATAAACCCCGTTCAGGAAATGGGCGTCGATCGGGAGCCACGTCCGGCGGCCCGCGGCCGTCGGGTGGCCGAAGCTAGCACGCGCCCGTCGGGCGGGCCAGAGCATCGGCGCCCCCTTTCCGAGCGGGTTCGGGGCCGTGTTTCGTCCTGCTCACCTCGGAGACGGATCGCCGCCTCGAGCGCGCCCGAGTTTTGCATCACAATTCCTTGACCCTGCATGCCCGTTTCGATTACTCTGCCCGCTGGTGATGGGATTCATTAGCCGCGTGCCGCGCTCGGATTCTAGACACCATGCCGTCCCGCCGTGGGAAGGGATTCCCCGCCGTCCGAGTGTGAGGGGAGACGGATGCGAGTCCTTGTCACGGGTGGAGCCGGCTTCATCGGGTCCCATCTTTCGGAAGCCCTCCTCGATCGCGGTGATGACGTCTGGGTCCTCGACGACCTGTCCACGGGTCGTCTCGAGAACCTGAGCACGTTCGCCCGCCATCCCCGGTTCCACTTCGTCGAAGGGACCGTGCTGGACGGCTCCACCGTCCAGGATCTGGTATGCCGGTGCGACCGCGTGTTCCATCTCGCCGCGGCGGTGGGCGTCAAGTTCGTGCTCGAGAATCCGCTCCGCTCGCTGCGCACGAACATCCGGGGCACCGAGGAAGTGCTCGAGGCGTGCGCCCGGCACCAGCGCCGCGTCGTGCTCTTCTCGAGCAGCGAGGTCTACGGCAAGGGGGTCGCGCTGCCGTTCTCCGAGGACGACGACCGCGTCATGGGCCCGACTCACAAGCTGCGCTGGTCCTACGCCTGCGGCAAGGCGGTGGACGAGTGCCTGGCCCGGGCCCACTGGGAGCAGCAGCAGCTGAAGGTCACGATCGTCCGCTGCTTCAATACCTGCGGTCCGCGCCAGACCGGCGCCTACGGCATGGTGATCCCGAATATGGTGCTTCGCGCGCTGCGCAACGAACCCATCCTGGTGTACGGCGACGGCCAGCAGTCACGCTGTTTCTCGGCCGTGAGCGACGTGGTGCGAGGCGCGCTGCTGCTGGCCGACTGCACGAGCGCCGACGGCGAGGTGTTCAACATCGGCAGCGACGAGGAAATCACGATCACGGGGCTCGCCGAGCGCGTGCGGACGATGTGCGCCAGCTCCTCCAGGATCGAGTTCGTTCCCTACGAGCAGATCTACGGGCGTTCGTTCGAGGACATGCGGCGCCGGGTGCCGGACCTGAGCAAGATCCTGCGTTTCGTGGGCTACCGGCCGCAGCGGGACCTCGACCAGCTGCTGGAGAGCGTGATCCGGCACACCCGCGAGGAGCTGCGACGCCCGATCCCGGCGAGGCACGCGCCGGTCTGAGTCAGCGGATGAGGGCGAGCCTCGCGAGCCCCGTGCGCCGCCCGTCCACGCGCATCTGCACGAAGTAGACGCCGGGCGGAGCCCGGCGGCCCGTGCTCGTGCGCCCCTCCCAGCCCGCGCTCCAGGTGCCCGCCTCGTGCCGCTGCTCCGGGATCCGCGCCACCAGCCGCCCCGCCATGTCCAGCACGTCGAAGCCCGCCGCCGCCGGCTCGCGCAACGTGAACCGGAACTGCATCGGTCCCGCCGACGGGTTGGGCACCACCGCCCGAAGGCCGGTCTCCGCCACCGGAGGATCCCCGACGCCGGTGAGCGGCGTGGTGTTGACCCTCACCGTGTAGGTGCCGGTCAGGCCGTTGTCGTTCACCAGCGCCACGCCGTACCAGCCGGTGTCGGGGGCGGTGAACACGTGGCTCGCATCGGTGGTCTCGAACAGGCGGCCGCTGCGCGGGGCGAAGAACGTGCCCGTCGTCCCGGTGGAGCCGAACAGCAGCAGGTGGATGTCGGCCGAGCCGGTGCGGGTGAAGTCGAACGTGTAGGTCTGGTTGCCGAACAGGTACACGTCCCACACGTCCAGCATGCCGCTCCAGTTGTTCCCGCTCCGCGCCCCGCAGTTGCCGCCGGTGCCGCAATCCTTGGTGATCCAGTCGGCGCCGGTGTCCCACTCCACCGTGCCCTGCCCGGTCCCCGCGTAGCGGAACGCGCGCACGCCGTACCCGCCTCCGGGAGAGACCGGCAGCGTGTGGCCGATGTTGAAGTCGGCGACCACGAAGTCGACGCCGCCGATCGCGAAGGAGCCGGCGAGCGGTCCGCTGAAGCAGGACGGGTAGCGGCTCGAGCCGAACGTCACCGGCAGGTAGGTCTCCAGATCCCAGTCACTGCCCGCGGCGCCGCGCACCCCCACCCCGCACCAGTAGAAATCGGTCTGCTCGAAGGTGTAGTAGTTCTGGGTGCCGGTGGCGGCGACCGGGGTGTCGGCGCCGAGTGCCGCGGTCCCGGTGCACGGGTCGCTCACCTGGCCTGCGGCGTCCACGTGCTGCCCGTAGAGGTCGCTGGTCGCCCCCACC
>NZ_JBOHGC010000064.1:0-9484 GCF_050699995.1 Actinokineospora sp.
CCGCCGCGTATTTCGCGGCCATGCGGGTGCGCACCTTCTACCCCGAGGTCACGGTGACCTTCGCCATCGTCGACCCGGATCAGCATCACCATGTGCCCTTGTTGCTGAGCCCGTTCGGCTATTCGACCTACCGAGGGAGCTAAACGTGGGAATCGTGCTGGGACCCAACAACTACGGCAAGGCGGAGACGCGGCTGGTCCGGATCTATCGCGACACCGCCCGGCACGAGATCCGCGACCTGTCCGTCACGACCTCGCTGCGCGGCGACTTCGCCGCTGCCCACGTCGCCGGAGACCAGTCGAACACGCTGCCTACCGACTCGCAGAAGAACACCGTCTTCGCCTACGCCAAGCAGGTCGGCGTGCAGCAGATCGAGGACTACGCGCTGGCGCTGGCGACGCATTTCGTCGACGACGTCGGCCCGGTCCACGGTGCCCGAGTCGAGGTCAAGGAGTACGCGTGGCAGCGCATCGGCATCGACGGCGGGGGCCACGATCACAGTTTCGTGCGCAGCGGTCAGGAGGTGCGCACCACAGCGGTGACCGTGGCCGGCGCCGGCACCGAACAGACGGTGGTGGTCGAGTCGGGGCTCGCGGACCTGGTCGTGCTCAAGTCGACCGGTTCGGAGTTCAACAACTTCCTGCGGGATCGCTACACCACCTTGGCGGAGACCCACGACCGGGTCATGGCCACCTCGTTGGCCGTGCGGTGGGTCTACGGCGAAACCGGAGTCGACTGGGGAGCGTCGTATGACGCCATCAGGCAGACGCTGCTGGAGACGTACGCAACCGTACACAGCTTGGCCCTTCAGCAGACCCTCTACGAGATGGGCAAGGCGGTACTGGAGCGGCAGCCGGCCGTTGCGGAGATCACCCTGACCGCGCCCAACATCCACCACTTCGCCGTCGACCTCGAGCCGTTTGGACTGGAGAATCCCGGCGAGGTGTTCTACGTCGCAGACCGCCCGTACGGCCTGATCGAGGCGACCGTCCGGCGGGAGGCCGATCCGACGTGAGCACGGTCGTCATCAGCGGTTGTTCGGTCGTCACGATGGATCCGAGCCGGACCGAGCACCCGAGCGGGCACATCGTCGTCGATGATGCCCGGATCACCGCCGTCGGTGCCGGGCCCGGTCCGCGCGACCTGCCCGGCGCGACGTACGTCGACGCCACCGGCTGCCTGGCCACGCCGGGGTTGGTCAACACCCATCACCACCTCTACCAGTGGGTCACCCGCGGCTTGGCTGCCGACCACACCCTGTTCGACTGGCTGATGACGCTCTACCCGATCTGGGCCGGCATCGACGAGGACACCGTGCGCGTGGCGGCCACCGGCGCGCTCGGCTGGCTGGCCCGAACCGGTTGCAGCACCACGATGGATCACCACTACGTGTTCCCGGCCGGAGCGGGTGACCTGCTGGCGGCGGAGGTCGACGCTGCCCGGGCGATCGGGCTGCGCTTCCTGCCCACTCGGGGCTCGATGGACCTGGGCCGAAGCCGGGGCGGCCTGCCACCGGACCACGTCGTCGAGGACATCGACACCGTCCTCGCGGCCACCGCCGACGCCATCGACCGCTTTCACGATCCCTCAGCCGACTCGATGCTGCGCATCGGCGCGGCACCGTGTTCACCCTTCTCGGTCACCGGTGACTTACTGCGTCAGGTCGCGGACCTGGCCCGGGACAAGCGCGTCCGGCTGCACACCCATCTGGCCGAGACGGTCGATGAGGCCGAGTTCTGCCTCGACCGGTTCGGATGCACGCCGATCGACTACGTCAGCGCGCTGGGCTGGCTCGGCCCGGACGTCTGGTTGGCCCACGGCGTCCACTTCGACGACGTGGCGATCGGACAACTCGGGACCAGTGGCACCGGTGTGGCGCACTGCCCGTCGTCCAATGCCCGGCTCGGCGCCGGAGTGTGTCGCACCCGCGATCTGCGCGACGCTGGCGTCCCGGTAGGGCTCGGCGTCGACGGCGCCGCGTCGAACGAATCCTCGTCGCTGCTGGAGGAGGTGCGCCACGCGGTCCTCTTCGCCCGGGCCGTCGGAGGGCCGGGCGCGCTCACCGTGCGCGACGGCCTCGAGATGGCCACCCTCGGCGGGGCCACGGTGCTCGGTTGGGAGCGCGACATCGGTTCCCTCGAGCCCGGAAAGCTCGCCGACGTGGCGCTGTGGAGGCTCGACACACTGCGACACGCCGACATCGCCGACCCGGTCGCCGCCCTCGTGCTCGGTGCTCCGCCGCCGCTGGAACTGCTGCTGGTGCAGGGCCGCCCCGTCGTCGAGCGAGACCGGCTGGTCAACCACGACGAGGACGCCATCGCGCGCGACGTGCGCGATGCCAACCGTGCCCTCCTGTCCCGAGCTGGAGTGATGTCATGACGATGCCCACCGTGCAAGCCGAAGCCGGGCCCGATCAGGAGCAGATCCTGACGCCGGATGCGTTGACGTTCCTGGCCGATCTCCAACGCACGTTCGGGCCGCGGCGTGACGAACTGCTAGCGGCTCGCAGGCAGCGGCGTGCCGAGATCGGCCGGACCGGCACACTCGACCTCCGCCCAGAGACCGCCGATGTGCGGGCCGCCGAATGGCAGGTAGCCCCGGCGCCGCGGCCGCTGCAGAACCGCCGGGTCGAGATCACCGGACCCACCGACCCGAAGATGGCGATCAACGCGCTGAACTCCGGTGCCAAGATCTGGCTCGCAGACCTCGAGGACGCCAACACACCCCACTGGCACAACGTGATCGAAGGGCAGCTGACGCTCTACGCCGCGCATCGGCGCGCGCTCACCTACACCTCGCCTGAGGGCAAGGCGTATCAGCTGTCCGACGGTGATCTCGCCGTGCCCCTGGTGCGGCCCCGCGGGTGGCACCTCGACGAGAAGCACGTGCTGGTCGATGACCGCCCGATGAGCGGCTCGCTGTTCGACTTCGGCCTGCACTTCTTCCACAACGCCCACGAGCTCCTGGCCCGCGGGCAAGGGCCGTACTACTACCTGGCCAAGCTGGAGAGCCACCTCGAGGCCCGGCTGTGGAACGACGTGTTCATCCACGCCCAGGACGCGCTCGGCATCCCCCGCGGCAGTGTCCGCGCCACGGTGTTGATCGAGACCATTCCAGCCGCGTTCGAGATGGACGAGATCCTCTACGAGTTGCGCGAGCACGCCTCCGGGCTCAACGCGGGCCGGTGGGACTACCTGTTCAGCGTGATCAAGTACTTCCGGGACGTCGGCCCCGACTTCGTGCTGCCCGACCGCAACGGCGTCGGCATGGCGTCGCCGTTCATGCGCGCCTACACCGACCTGCTGGTGCGCACGTGTCACCGGCGCGGCGCGGTCGCGATGGGTGGGATGTCGGCGTTCATCCCGTCGCGCCGCGACCCGGAGCTGACCGAGGTGGCCCTGGCGAAGGTCCGCGCGGACAAGGAACGCGAGGCCCGCGACGGGTTCGACGGCTCCTGGGTGGCGCACCCGGACCTGGTCCCGGTGTGCCGTGAGGTCTTCGACGGTGTCCTGGGCGAGCGGCCCAACCAGCTCGACCGCACCCGTGACGAGGTGTCGGTGACCGCGGATCAGCTTTTGGACGTGTCGAGCACACCCGGCGAACCGACGTCGGAAGGCTTGCGCGGCAACGTGGCTGTGGCGCTGCGCTACCTGGAGGCGTGGCTGCGCGGCAGCGGCGCGGTGGCGATCTTCAACCTGATGGAGGACGCGGCGACCGCGGAGATCGCGCGCTCGCAGATCTGGCAGTGGCTGCGCAACGACGTCAAACTCGCCGACTCCGGCGAGCTGGTGACCGCCGACCTGGTGCGCCGCATGGAGGACGAGGAACTCGCGACCATCCGCGAATCGCTTGGCGCCGAGCAGTTCGAGGCGGGCCGGTTCGGTGACGCGCGGGCCCTGTTCGAGCGGGTCGCGCTGTCCGACGACTTCGTCGAGTTCCTGACCCTGCCCGCCTACGACCTGATCGACTGACCCATGGACGAGCTGCTGAGCGAACTGGACCACCTGCTCGCCCCGGTCGACGCGGAGCTGCTGCGGCGCTATCCCGGCGACAGCCCTGCCCGGCAACCGGTGCACACGGTGTACGTGCCCGCCGACCGGTTCCACGCCGACCTGTGTCCCGAGTGGGGCGCGGAGGCGACCCGGGCGATGGCCGAGCACCCAGTCGAACTCGACGCCGAGGTGCGCGCCCGGGTGGTCGACAAGCTGGATCGCGAGCCGATCGAGGACCTGCGCGTCGACTTCGAGGACGGCTACGGCAACCGACCCGACGACGAAGAGGACTCCGCGGCCCGCACCGCCGCGGCCGCGATGGCGCGGGGCCACATGCCGCCGTTCCTCGGGATCCGGTTCAAGAGCCTGGAGGTCGCCACCCGACGACGCGGTGTCCGCACCCTCGACTTGTTCCTGGGCACCCTGCTCGACGCCGGTCCCCTGCCCGACGGTTTCGTGGTGACGCTGCCAAAAGTCACCGCGGTCGAGCAGGTCGCCGCCATGACGGTGGCGTGCGAACGGCTCGAAGTGGCCCACGGGCTGCCACCAGGCCGGTTGCGGTTCGAGATCCAGGTGGAGACACCGCAGGCGATCCTCGGACCGCACGGCACGGCGGCGGTCGCCCGGATGATCGACGCCGCGGCCGGTCGCTGCACCGGCCTGCACTACGGCACCTACGACTACAGCGCCGCGCTCGGCATCTCCGCCGCATTCCAGAGCATGGAGCACCCCGCGGCCGACCACGCCAAGGCGGTCATGCAACTCGCCGCGGCGGGCACCGGGGTCCGGGTATCCGACGGATCCACCAACGTCCTCCCCGTCGGCGACGGCACCACCGACGCCTGGCGGCTGCACGCCCGGCTGGTGCGCCGGTCGCTGGAGCGCGGCTTCTACCAGGGCTGGGACCTGCACCCCGGGCAGCTGGTGACCCGGTACGCCGCGACGTACGGGTTCTTCCGGGAAGGTCTCGCGGCGGCCGCCGAGCGGCTGCGGGACTACGTGGGACAGACCGGTGACGGGGTGCTCGACGAGCCCGCCACCGCCCAGGCGCTCGCAGCCTTCGTCGTGCGCGGCCTCAACTGCGGCGCCACCGACGACTCCGAGGTCGCCGAGCTCACCGGGCTCGACCGCACCACCCTCGACAGCTTCGCCTGCCGCCGAGTCGGCTGATCCCAGCACCGCGGGGCCTTGATTCTCGACGCCCCGACTCGTACTGTCGTTTTCGCACAGCAAAACATTTATTCCACAATACGAAATCCCGGAGGTCGTAGTGGGTCACTCGCTCCGCTTCGAGGTGAACTGCTCGATCCTGTTCACCGACCTGCCCCTGCTGGAGCGCCCGCGGGCGGCCAAGGACGCCGGTTTCGACGCCGTCGAGTTCTGGTGGCCGTTCACCGAGGCCATCCCCGCCGACCGTGCGGTCGACGCGTTCGTCTCCGCGTTGGCAGAGGCCGATGTTCGGCTGGTCGGGTTGAACTTCTTCGCGGGCGACATGCCGGGCGGCGACCGGGGCCTGGTGTCCTGGGTCGGCCGTGAGCAGGAGTTCCGCGACAACGCCGCGCTGGTCGCCGAGATCGGGGTCCGAACCGGGTGCCGGGCGTTCAACGCGCTCTACGGCAACCGGATCGACGGTGTCGACCCGGCCGCGCAGGACGACCTGGGCGCGGAGAACCTCGCCTACGCCGCCGAGACCGTCGGCCGCGTCGGCGGCGCCGTCCTGATCGAGGCCGTCAGCGGCCCGCAGCCCTACCCGCTGCGCACCGCCGCCGACGCCTTCGCCGTGATCGACCGGGTCGGCGCGCCGAATGTGCGGTTCCTGGCCGACCTGTTCCACCTGACTGTCAACGGAGATGACCTGGACAAGGTCATCGACGAGTACGCCGACCGCACCGCGCACGTCCAGATCGCCGACGCCCCCGGCAGGCACGAGCCCGGAAGCGGCGACGTGGCCATCGACGCCGCCCTGGGCAGGCTCGAGCAAGCGGGCTACCGCGGCTGGGTCGGCCTGGAATACGTCCCGAGCACCACGACCGTCGAGAGCTTCGCGTGGCTGCCACGCGAGCGCCGGTCCAGTAAGTAGAGGAGAGCGAACAATGACCACGATCGGATTCATCGGACTCGGGATCATGGGTGGCCCGATGGCCGCCAACCTGGTGAAGGCCGGGTACGACGTCGTCGGCTGCAACCTGACGCAGCCGCCGCTCGACCGGCTCGTCGCCGCCGGTGGGCGCGCGGCGAGCGGGATCGCCGAGGTCACCCGCGACGCCGACATCGTGATCACGATGGTCCCCGACTCCCCTGACGTCGAGGACGCGGTTCTCGGCGATGACGGTGTGCTGGCCAACGCCAAGCCGGGTCTGCTGCTCATCGACTGCAGCTCGATCCGCCCGGCCACCAGCCGCGCGGTCGCCGAAGCCGCTGCGGCGCAAGGGGTCCGCGTGCTCGACGCCCCGGTCAGCGGCGGTGAGCAGGGCGCGATCGACGCCACCCTGTCGATCATGGTCGGTGGGGAGGCCGCCGACTTCGAGACCGCGAAGCCGATCCTCGACGCGGTCGGCAAAACCGTTGTGCACGTCGGGCCGCACGGCGCCGGGCAGACGGTGAAGGCAGCGAACCAGCTCATCGTCGCCGGGACCATCGAACTCGTCGCCGAGGCGATCGTGTTCCTGGAGGCGCACGGCGTCGACATGGACGCGGCGATCAAGGTCCTCGCCGGTGGGCTCGCGGGCAACGCGATCCTCGACCGCAAGGCCGCGAACATGCTCAAGCGCGACTTCACCCCCGGTTTCCGCCTTTCCCTGCACCACAAGGACCTCGGCATCGTGCAGGCCGCCGCCCGCGACGCCGGTGTGGCGATCCCGCTGGGCGCGGTGGTCTCGCAGCTCGTCGCGTCGCTTGTCGCGCGTGGTGACGGCTCCCTGGACCACTCCGGGTTGCTCAAGCTCGTCCAAGAACTGTCCGGCCGCTGAGTAGGGACTCCGTTGTGAAAGGGAAACAGCAATGCCGCGCATGACCGCCGCGCGCGCCGCGGTCGAGATCCTCAAGCGCGAGGGCGTCACGCACGCCTTCGGGCTGCCCGGCGCCGCCATCAACCCGTTCTACGCCGCGCTGCGTGCCAGTGGCGGCATCGACCATGTCCTGGCCCGCCACGTCGAGGGCGCCTCCCACCTGGCCGAGGGCTACACCCGGGCCAAGCCCGGCAACATCGGCGTCTGCGTGGGCACGTCGGGGCCCGCGGGCACCGACATGATCACCGGCCTGTACTCCGCGGCCGCCGACTCGATCCCGATCCTGTGCATCACCGGGCAGGCCCCGGTGGCCCGGCTGCACAAGGAGGACTTTCAGGCCGTCGACATCACCTCGATCGCCAAGCCGGTCACCAAGATGGCGATGACCGTCCTGGAGGCCGCCCAGGTGCCGGGCGCGTTCCAGCAGGCGTTCCACGTGATGCGCTCGGGTCGTCCCGGCCCGGTGTTGCTGGACCTGCCGATCGACGTGCAGCTCACCGAGATCGAGTTCGACCCCGACACCTACGAGCCGCTGCCGGTCTACCAGCCGACCGCGACCCGCGCGCAGATCTCCAAGGCGTTGGACATGCTCGCCGAGGCCGAGCGCCCGCTGATCGTCGCGGGCGGCGGCATCATCAACGCCGACGCCGCCGACCTGCTCGTCGAGTTCGCCGAGCTGACCGGTGTCCCGGTCGTGCCGACGCTGATGGGCTGGGGCGCGATCGCCGACGACCACCCGCTGATGGCGGGCATGGTCGGCCTGCAGACCTCGCACCGCTACGGCAACGCCACGATGCTGGAGTCGGACTTCGTCCTGGGCATCGGCAACCGCTGGGCGAACCGGCACACCGGGGGTCTCGACACCTACCGACAGGGCCGCAAGTTCGTCCACGTCGACATCGAGCCCACCCAGATCGGGCGCGTGTTCGCCCCGGACTACGGGATCGCGTCGGACGCGCGGGCCGCGTTGGAGCTGTTCGTCGAGATCGCCCGCGAGCGCGCTCTCCCGGATCGTTCGCAGTGGGCGGAGTCGTGCCGGACTCGGCGGCGGACGCTGCAGCGGCGCACGGACTTCGACAACACGCCGATCAAGCCGCAGCGGGTGTACCAGGAGATGAACCGCGCGTTCGGCCCGGAGACCCGCTACGTCACCACGATCGGGCTCTCGCAGATCGCGGCGGCGCAGTTCCTGCACGTGTACCGGCCGCGGCACTGGATCAACTGCGGGCAGGCCGGGCCCCTGGGCTGGACGCTGCCCGCGGCGATCGGCGCTTCGGTCGCCGACCCGGACACCCCCGTGGTCGCCCTGTCGGGTGACTACGACTTCCAGTTCATGATCGAGGAGCTCGCGGTCGGCGCGCAGTTCGCCATCCCGTACATCCACGTGGTCGTGAACAACGCCTACCTCGGGTTGATCCGGCAGGCGCAGCGCGGGTTCGACATGGACTTCTGCGTGCAACTGTCCTTCGAGAACATCAACTCCCCGGAGCTCGGCGCCTACGGTGTCGACCACCTGAAGGTCGCCGAGGGGCTGGGCTGCAAGGCGATCCGGGTGACCGACCCGGACGACCTGCTCTCCGCGTTCGAGAAGGCCAAGTCGATGATGGCCGAATTCCGGGTGCCCGTGGTCGTGGAAGTCATCCTGGAGCGGGTCACGAACATCTCGATGGGCACGGAGATCGACAACGTGGTCGAGTTCGAGGAACTCGCCACCCGACCGGAGCACGCGCCGACCGCCGTCCTCTCGCTCGATTGAGCGAGGATCAGGGTATGGATGTCGTGGTCGCACCGGACAAGTTCAAGGGCTCGCTGACCGCCCGCGAGGTCGCGGCGCATATCGCAGCAGGGCTGCGGTCGGTGGTGCCGGGCCTCGCGGTGCGGGAGGTGCCCGTGGCCGACGGCGGTGACGGCACCCTCGACGCGGTGGTCGCGGGCGGGTTCCGGCTGGTCCCGGTCCGGGCGAGCGGGCCGACCGGGGACCCGGTCGACACCGGGTACGCGCTGCGCGACGGTGTCGCGGTGGTCGAGTTGGCCGATATCTCGGGGCTGGCTCGGCTGCCCGGCGGCGTGTTGGAGCCGGTGCGGGCGTCGTCGTACGGAACTGGGGAGGTGGTGCGCGCGGCGCTCGACGCGGGTGCGCGCACCATCGTCCTCGGGCTCGGCGGCTCCGCGTGCACCGACGGTGGGACCGGGATGCTCCGGGCGCTCGGGGCGCGCCTGCTTGACGGGGATGGCGCTGAGGTGAGTGCCTGGGCCTCGGTGGAGCGTCTCGATCTTTCCGGGCTGCACCCTGGGGTGCGCTCGGCGGAGATCGTCGTCGCCTCCGATGTGGACAATCCGCTGCTCGGCACACAAGGAGCGGCAGCGGTGTACGGGCCGCAGAAGGGGGCGAGCCCCGCGCAGGTGCGGCTGCTCGACACCGCGCTGGCCCGGTGGGCGGCGGTCGTGCGCCGGGAGACCGGGGTCGACGCCGCGGACCTGCCC
>NZ_JBOHGC010000065.1:0-1198 GCF_050699995.1 Actinokineospora sp.
GTCGCCGACGCTCATTCCTCGACGAAGGCCTGCGCCGACACCAGCTCGCCCGTGGCCGTCAGTTCGAGGCTCAAAACAATTGGCAGGCTGACGGCGGCCCCCTTGATCGGGGGGGGATCGGGGGAGAGGCGGAAGAGGGCGGTGTCTTCGAAAAACACACCGAACGGCTGCTTGGGGAATTGAAACGCGTCGGTGGCCGCATAAGGTTTTCCGCTGGTGAGGCCGATGCCGGAGGCCGATTGGAGGTTGGTAAGAACCCTTCTACCATCCGGTTGACTCAGCACCATGCAACCCGTGGTAGGTCGTGGGGCCATGAAGACCGGTGAGCCCGAGCAGCGACTGAAATGCCGCCATAGGCGTACGGCGCCTGTTGAACCGGAAGACAAACTCGTTGAGGTAGTGGGGCAGGTGTTTGCGGCTGACGCCGCGGTGAGTGCCCCAGACCCACGTCTTGAGATGAGTGAAGACCCGGTGGACCCGCGGAAACAACGCCGCGGCTGCTTTCGGCGCTCCTTGAGTCGTGGGCCGGTGGTCATACCCGCGCTGCTTGAGCGGGGCGTATCCCTGCCAGCCGTCCGTCCGGACCGTGCTCCCGGGCGCCACCGCGGTTTCGATGAACCCGACGAGAGACGGGCCCGACACGTCGGGCACAACCCCGAGCCGGATGCGGCCGGTGCCCCGGCCACGCACTTCGACCGCGGCCACGACGATCGACTTGCTGCTGTCGCGCCTCCGACCGCCGCCCCGGCCCTCTTCCACGCCGCCGAGATAGGTCTCGTCCACTTCGACCGTGCCGGCGATGCGGTCGCGCTCGGGTCGGATCATCGCGCGGCGGAGCTTCTGCAGCATGGCCCACGCGGTCTCATACCGTCCCAGGCCGAGCTGCCGTTGGAGTTGGAACGCGGAGAACCCCGGCGTATGCGTGGTCACCAGATAGGCGGCCCAGAACCAGTCGCGTAGCGGTACGCGCGCGTCCGATGCATCACGGTCCCCGCCGTGACCGAGACCTGGTAGCGACACGCGCTGCACTGCAGCAGCCCCCGGCCCGCCACCGGATACGCCGCCCCCTGTCCGCATCGAGGACACCGATACCCGTTCGGCCAGCGCGACTCCATGAGGTACCGCCGGCACGCGTCCTCCGAGGCAAAGCGCACCTGGAACTCGCCAAGGGTCTTCGGGAAGTCGGGACGAGGCATCC
>NZ_JBOHGC010000066.1:0-32080 GCF_050699995.1 Actinokineospora sp.
ATCAAGTCAGTGCGGGTCGGGCGTGTCGGATCGTGGGTGAAGGGTGTAGTTCCAGTCGGCGTGCCAGGCGTTGCGGCTGATCGGGAGGTCTTTCATCTGCCGGTTGCTGATCTTGACTCCGGTGGGATAGTCGCCCGCGTCCAGAGTGGCCGTGACGGTCAAGCCGGTCGTGGTGGTCGTGGCACCGATCAGGTTGATGATTGTTTCCAGGCTTTCCAGGGGTCGGCCTCGCCAGTTGCGGCTGATCTGAGAGAACAGGCGATGCTCGATCTTGTTCCACTTGCTGGTGCCCGGTGGCAGGTGGCAGACGCTGATCTCCAGACCGGTCTCGGCGGCCAACGCGGCCAGTTCGGTTTTCCAGGCGCGGCGGCGGTTGCCGTTGGCACCACCGGAATCGGCGGTGATCAGCAACCGTCGTGCGTTCGGGTAGGTGCCGACGCCGACGGTGCTCCACCACGAACGCACGGTGTTCACCGCGAACGCGGCGGTCTCGTGGTCGATGCCGACGTTGACCCAGCCGGTGTTGGCGCCGATGTCGTAGATGCCGTAAGGGATCGCCTTGCCGAGTTGCTCGTCGATGAAGTCGTGCACCTTGACCGGCTCGGGATCTCCGGCCGGCCGCCACTGCTGTCCCTTGTTTTTGAACTGCCCGACCAGTTCCTTCTTCTTGCAGTCCACGCTGATCACCGGATCCCCGGCGGCCAGGAACGCGGCCGCGGTGTCATGAATGTGGTGGAACTGGGCGTCCCGGTCTGGATTCTGGTTGCCCTCCAAGGTTTTCGCGTTGCCCTGCAGGCTGTATCCCGCCTGGTGCAACAGTCGCTGCACCAGACTCGCCGAGACCTGGTGGCCCTGACCACGCAACTGCCCGGCCAGGGTGCGCAGCGACTTGCAGGTCCACCGCAACGGTGTCATCGGGTCGTCCCGTGATTCGGGATCCACCAACGCGTCCAGCGCCTCGACAAGGTCGGGATCGGTTTCCTCGGCGCGTTTGCGGCCGCCGCCCGGCGCGCGGGAACGACCCACCTCCAACGGTTGTGGATCATCCAACTCGTCGCGGCCACGCCGCACGGTGTCCGGAGACACCCCGACCGCGTCCGCCACGATCCGCACACCACCCGACCCCAACTCCCGGGCCTCGGCACCCAGCCAGACCCGGCGCTGCCGCTCGGTCAGATGCGACCTGACCGCGTCGTAGCGGCGAGACAGGGAATCCATGACCAGGCTCATAGCACAGACCCTAGACACCCCGAGGGCGAAAACTAGGTTATTTCACGACAAGTCCTAGAAGAACATTCGCAGTTCGCTGGGCACCAACCCAGTCAGCTCAGCCTCGGCGAGTTCGGGCCTGCGGTTGGCGGTGATGCGGAACAGCCCGGCCACATCAGTCCTGAGAGTGCCCTCCGCGCCGGTGTCCGGGTCGCCGAGGCGGAGGGAGCGGCCATCGGCGAGATGGACGTCGGTGGGTGGGACCTCCCGGGCGACGCTGCGTTGGACCAGGATCGTCAGGGCATCGTCCGCGTCTGCCGACGAGTAGGCGTCCGGTTCTCCCAGCGCCTCACGGATGTCGCCGCCGTGGACCCACTCGCCCAGCGCGACCCGGTGGACGGGCCGGCGGCGCCGAGTTCGTAGGCCTTCTCCAGTTCGGCGATCACGTCCGCGAGCGGCAGCCCCGCCGCGCGTCCACATCGGCCTGGTTGGCCTCGGGCGAGAATGGGTCCATCCTGCACTCATCAAGGCTCGCGGTACCGCCGGAGGAACGACATCCGGTCCAGCACCTCAAACCCGTCGCGTTCGAACATGTGTTCGATAAGATCACTCGAACCTGGAGACGTCTCCCGCACCCACCCGGATGATCTCCGGCTCGCCCTGCGAGAAGTCGATGACGGATGTCGGCACCGTCCCGCACTCCCCGGAGTCGATCACCGCGTCGACCACGTGGTCGAGCCGCTCCTTGATCTCCCAGCCCATGGTCATCGGTTCGGGCTGGTCGGGAAGCAGCAGCGTGCTCGACAGCAGCGGCTCACCAAGCTCGGCCACGATCGCCTGCGTCACGACATGGTCGGGAATGCGCACCCCGACCGTCTTCTTCTTCGCGTGCTGCAACCTGCGCGGAACTTCCTTGGTGGCGGGCAGGATGAAGGTGTAGCTGCCCGGAGTGGACGCCTTGATCGCCCGGAAGACCGCGTTGCCGACCTCGACGAACTGGCCCAGCTGGGAGAAGTCCTGGCACACCAAGGTGAAGTGGTGGCGGTCGTCGAGGTTGCGGATCTCGCGGATCCGGTCGATCCCGTCCTTGTTGCCCAACCGGCAGCCGAGGGCGTAGCAGGAGTCGGTGGGGTACGCGATCAGGGCGTCGGCGCGCAGAAGGTCGACGATCTGGGTGATCGATCGGCGCTGAGGGTTGTCCGGATGCACGTCGAAGTACTTCGCCATTGGAGAAGCGTATAGGTGAAGACCCACCCCAGCGCGCCCTCAGCCAGCAAGAAGCAAGCCGTTTTGCCACCCAAGCGCACCCACCGGCGAAGCGCGCGGACCACCAGGCGCCATGTAACAGCGCCATGTCACAGTTCGATCAGGCGCATGTCCGCGCTCGGGTCGAGTGAGCCGAACCGGTCCAGTGGGTACAGGCGCCATGACATCCTGCCGATCACTTCGCTGATCGGCACCCAGCCGTACTTGCGCGAGTCGTCGGATTGCGAAGGGTTGTCCCCCAGTACGAACACGTGTCCCGCGGGGACTACCGGCTCCCCGGCGCCCAACTTCCCGTCCGCCGCGCAGCATTGGCGCGCGTCGTGCCAGTTCTCGGTCCACACAGGAGCGTCGACCACCGACCAGGTGTCCGCACCCGCGGGCCGGACCAACACCGACGCCTCACCGTCGGGACGCACATCGATCCGCACAGCATCGCCCGGCAGGCCGATCACCCGCTTCACCACCGCCAGTGTCCCCGGGGCCGGGCGGGCGGCCACGATGTCGAACCGTCGAAGATCGGCGGGTTCGAAGAATGGTTCCAACAAGATCCGGTCGCCGTCGCGGAGGGTGGGACTCATGCTCTGGCCGTCGATCCGGTTCGCGAACGTCACCGCGATGACCACGCCGACCAAGGCCACCGCCGCGAGCGCCGCGACGGCTCCCAGCACCCGCCGTGCGACTCGACCGCGTCTCCCGTCAACGACCACTGGGTTCTCCATTCCGGGTATCAAATACGGCGTTCGGCGGAATGGATACGGCATGTTACCGATACGTAACCTATTACTTTCCGTTACAACCGCAGGTCCGAAATCCGGCCGGATACGGCCGAATGGCAGACACCCATCCCCGTTGCGGACCGTCCCAAGCCGCCGATCACGAGCATGTTACCCAAAGTAGGCGTTACCAAGAGTCACACAACGTGTTCATGCCTGACCAGCGACGGGTCGATGCTCTTGTCACCAGGCAACACAAATGGCACCGTTCCTTCACCCCCACCGGGTGATCAGGGACACATGGTTACGGCTGGTGGCGGATACCGGCGAGCGAGGGCGGCCGCCGCTACTCCGCTGTGACTGTGTGTTATTAGGCCTGCCCGTTTCGGTGGTGCGGTGATTTCCCAGCAGTTCTTCGCATGACTGCGGAGGGCAACGAAACCAGGAGGTCAGATGCAGGAAACCACACTGGGCAGAACAAGATGGGGCCGTTTCACGGCGGTCACCGGCGTTGCCGGGATCGCCATGGCGACGCTCGGCATCGCACTGGCCCAGGGTCTGCTCGCGGCGTCGTTCAACGTCAACGGCAAGCCGTTCCAGATCGAGTCGGCGGCCCTGCAGGGTGACGGCTTCGGCGCGATCATGGACAACGTCACGAAGGACAACGCCGACGGCACCACGAGCGGTCAGGCCGTGGCGCGGGCGGGCTTTCAGACAGCCAACCTCAACGGCCTCTGCGCGGCGGTCCACCAGAGCGTGCTCGGCTTGCCGTTCACGCTCAAGATCGCGGCGGGCAACCCGAACGACGCGGTCAACGACATCGCGGCGCAGGACCTGGTCCTCGACGGTGAGTCGGTCAACGCCAACGCCACGATGAACGGTCTTGCCCTGGGCAAGAGCGCCGACGACGTGAAGATGGGCACCAGCACCGGCTCGCTCGGCGGCACGCCAGGAAACTTCGGTCTGCAGTCGAACACGGCGAACCTCAACGGCCTGCACGCCGAGGCCTACGCGGCGACCATCGCCGGGACGATCAACCTGACCGGTCTGTCGCTGGCGATCGAGACCGGATCGACCAACTGCACCATCGTTCCCTGATCCCGCCGCGTGTTGGTGGCGGACGGCCGCCGCCATCAACACGTGCGGACCGACCAGACCGACAGGAGTTCCCCATGACCGAACCGATCGCGGACCACGACGACACCGCCAAGCCACCGGGCAGGCCGGCCCGGTCCTGGGCGGCGTTCACCCGCTTCCGCCGCACCCGCCCGTTCTGGGGCGGCGCCTGGCTCGCGTTCGGCGGCTGGGTGATCCTCTCCCTGACCCTCGCCCCGATGCAGGTCACCTTGGCCGCCGGGGTCGGCGGCATGTCCGGCTACGTGCTGGGCGGCTCGATGATGCTCTTCGCCTTCTTCTCGTGGTTCGCCCCGTCACAGCGGCACCTCGCCGGCCTGCTCGGCGTGATCTTCGCGGTGGCGTCGCTGGTGCTGTCGAACCTGGGTGGCTTCGGCGTCGGGATGATCTGCGGAGTGATCGGCGGCGGCATGATCTTCGCCTGGGGCCCGAAGCCCGAACACCCCAAGCTGCGCCGCATGTTCCGCCGCACCGCGCAGGGGCAGGTGTGATGGCGGGCAAGCGGTTCGCCGCGGTGGCGGCGTGGAACGCGCGGATGCGCGAGGAAGCGGCCGACGATGTGCGCCGCGGGAGTCGGGTCGGGCGGTCCACGCTGCTGGCCATTCCCGCGACCGTGGTCGTGGGGCTGCTTGGCATGGGCATGGCGCAAGGCTTGCTGGCGGCCAACTTCATGGTGGTGAACAAGCCGTTCGCGATCAAGTCCGACCAGGTGCAGGGCGCCGGTTTCGCCGCGCTGCTGCACGACCGGCTCATCGACAACGGCGCGACCGGGGCCAGCAAAGGCATGGCGCGCGCGGGGTTCAAGTCCGCGCGGCTCGACGGGCTGTGCGGTGTGGTGCACGAGAGCATCGCCGGGGTCAGCTACACGCTGAAGATCACCGCCGGTGAGCCGGTCAACGGCACGCCGGAGGGCGTCGCCGAGATCAACGCCTCCGACCTGATCCTGGAGGCGACGTCGGTCAACGCGAGCAACGGCACCTTCGCCGACATGTACCTGGGCAAGTCGGCCGACGACATCACCATGGGCGCGACCCGCCTCGAGGGCGGCACGGCGGGCAACTTCGGCCTGGAGGCGGGAACGGTGAACATCGCCAACCTCGACGCGTCCGCGTACACCATCGAGCTCGTCGGCAGCATCGGTCTGCCCGGCCTGAAACTGGCCATCGAACCCGGGACCGTCGGATGCTGACCCGCGTCCGGGACAACCCGGTGCTCGCCGTCGTGGCCGCGCTCTGGCAGTGGTTCACCGCGTTCCGTCGCACCAGGCCGTTCTGGGGCGGCCTGTGGATGATGCTGGGCGGCTGGACGATCATGTCGCTGACCATCGCGCCGATCGTCGTCACCCTGTCCTCCGGCGCTTCCGGCATCTCGGGCTACGTGCTGGGCGGCGGGATGATCGTGCTGGGGCTGATGGCGTGGTTCGCCCCGTCGCAGCGGCTCGTCGCCGGGCTCATGGGCGGGATCTTCGCGGTGGCGGCGTTCGTGGCGTCGAATCTCGGCGGCTTCCTGATCGGGACCCTGCTCGGCATCGTCGGCGCGGCCATGGTGTTCGGCTGGGGGCCGAAGAAGCCGCGGCGGAAGGCCGAGTCGTGATCGCACCCGTGCGGGCGTGGCTCGCGGCGGCCGCGGTGCTGCTCGTGCTGTTCTCCACCGCGCTGGTCCCGGACACCTCCGTTCCGCGCGCCGAGGCGGCGGTGGGCTGCGTGCGCGACCCGAACATCGGCTTCTGCGTGGTGCCACAGGCTTTCCAGATCGCCTTCGGCAAGGAGAGCTCGTTCATCGACACCTACGACTGGCACACCCAGTCCTTCACCGACCTCGGCACCACCACGATCACCGTTGCGGACGGGACCACGAGGCAGGTCAACCACTACCGCTTCAAGCAGCTGGTCGTCGACAAGGACATCCTCATCGACCAGAACCGCGGCGCCGACTACCGCGTGCAGATCACCGCACCGGGCCCGATCGAGCTGGGCGGGACGAACAACGCCGGCCAGGCGATGTGGACCGACGTGTGGGGGACGAACCTCGAGTTCCAGTGGGGGACGTGCATCATCACGTGGACCTGGGTGCCGGACAACATCGGGCTCAACATCTCCGGGTGCTGGCTGCGGATGAACGCCTACGCCATCTCCGCCTACAACCCGCAGCCGCAGCCCGGGCAGCGGGACAACCCGATCAACCTGCCGAAGTCCACCCTGCAGCTACTCAACGGCGGCGCCTGATGAACGGCACGCGCTGGGGCCGGTCGGCGCTGCTCGGCGTGCCCGCGCTGGTGCTGGTCGTGCTGTGCGGCCTCGGAATGAGCACCGGTGTGCTGGCCCACCACGTGGTCATCCAGAGCGGCACCGCCGACCTCAGCACCAGCGGGCTCTACGGTGTCGACTTCGGACTGTCCGTAGTGGACAACAAGCAGAAGGTGCGGCAGGCCGACGGAACCGTGGTGCTGCGCGACATCCGGCTGATCCGCGCGGGTTTCGCGCAGGGCAAGCTGAACGAGCTGTGCATCACGATGAACCAGACGATCCTCGGCCAGGACTACACCCTGAAGCTGACCGGCGGCGACGGGAACCTCTCGACGTGGGAGGTCGACGCCCGCAACGTCGAACTCGACGGCGCGCGGGTCGCCGGGACGCTGACGCTCGACGGCGTGGTCAAGTTCGG
This sequence comes from Actinokineospora sp., assembly GCF_050699995.1. Lineage (GTDB taxonomy): Bacteria > Actinomycetota > Actinomycetes > Mycobacteriales > Pseudonocardiaceae > Actinokineospora. The sequence continues at coordinate 6,987 of NZ_JBOHGC010000066.1, forward strand.
CATCACCGGCGAGGACGTCACCACCATCAAGGCCCCCGACGGCAGCTACATGGAGAACCCGCTGGAGGCCACGCCGAGCAGGCACCGCTTCGGGGCCGACTCGACGTTCGCCGAGTTCACCCAGCTCACCGGCAAGGTGTACGCGATGGAGATCGTCGGCCCGTTCAACCTGCCGGGCCTGAAGGTCAAGATCGAGCCCGGCCGGACCACCTGCCCCGCCCCCGCGGCGCCCACCGCGCCGCCCGGCTAGCGCCTGTCTCGAAGCGGGTGCGCGCCAGTCGTGATCGGGGTGGTTCCTGGCGGTGCGGACGGATCGCCACTCATACCGGGTGTATTCGGGCGAATCCGACCGTGCCGCCGGGGGCCGCCTCGGCGCGGCTATCGCTGTCGCGATTTGTCAGACAGGACCTAGTCACGACGGGATCAGAGCGCGAGCAGTTCCCGTTCGAGTGGGGTCGGGAAGCGGGAGCGGATCCGAACGACGCCGACCAGTCCCGCCAGCCGGGTGGCCTCGGCGTGCACCAGTTCCGCGGCCTCGGCCCCGATGTCCTCGAACAGCCGGACCGCGATCTCCCCGTCGGGTCGGTGCGCCCACCCGCCGACCACCCGCCCGTCCCAGAACACCGTGGGCCCGATGTTCCCCGAGCGGTCGAACAGCCGGTCCGCGTGCTCGCCGAGGTACCAGTCCCGTTCGGTCCAGCCCATCGGAGTCGGGTCCAGCGCGGGCAGCAACACCGGCCGTGGCACGGGTTCCGCCACCGGGTCGAGGTCGTCGGCGAGAACCACGCCGGTACCGGTGCCGAGCGACACCTCCACCGCACCGACCTCGGCGAGGGCCTTGCGGGTGTCCCCGAGGGTCCACCCGGTCCACCACTTGAGGTCGCCGACGGACGCGGGTCCGAACACCCGCAGCCACCGCCGCGCCAGCTCGGCCCTGGCTTCGAACAGGTCCAGCGTCGGCAGTCCGCCGGGGAACCACTCGGTCATCGGGGACCACCGGTACTGCGTCGACGTCCACGACCCGAGCGGTCGGCCGCGCACGATCCGGCCGTCGGCGGCGAGCAGGCCGAGCACCCGGGTGGTGATGTTCTGCTTTGCCTCGTACGGCTTTCCGGGGGCCACGAGCAGTGACGTGCGCAGCCGCGGCTCGTCGGCCGACAGCTCCGCCGCGCTCGCCTCGCTGCGGGCGGACAGCGCGGCGAAGGTGGATTCCTCGACGTCGGCGAGCCAGGCCGCGGTGTCCGGGGCCACGGCCGCGTCGGCCAGCTGCTTGACCAGCCTGCGGCGTTCGGTGGCCGCCACGGTGCGGGTGCAGGCGGCTTGGACGACTGGCGCGACGGCCCGCGGCACCACGAATACCGTGCGGCGCATGCCAAGCATCCGCACCAGTGTCCGCCGGTCGTGGAGGGCGGCGCTGACGGTGTCGGGTTCGACGGCCATCCGCGCGAGCACCGAGACGTACACCGTGCACGGGTCGGTGGCGTGCAGGGCGACCAGGGCCTCCGCGACGTCGGTCGGGTCGCCTCTGGGAAACGGCGCCGCCAGACCGTGTCGAAGGCTCAGTCGCGCGCGTCGCTCGGAGTCCGGGATTCGCCGCATCAACCGACCCTACTCGGACACCTATCCACTCTGGACTACTGACGGGTAGGTTGGCTGGGTCGACGAAAGGCGGGACACGATGGCCAGGTCTTGGTGGGGCTGGGGCAACGACGAGGACGCGCTGGGCGGCGCCGAACTGGCCGCCCTCATCGACCGCGTCGGCGCGCTGTTGCCGGGCGCCGACCTGACCGACCACGCGCCGCCGGAGGTCGCCGACCTCGCGCTGCCCCCGGCCAAGGTGACTCCCCCGGACTCGCTCGCCGACCTGTGCTCCAGCGACCCGACCGACCGCGCGGCCCACACGCACGGCAAGGCCTTCCGTGACGTGGTGCGCAACCTGCACGGCGACCTGGAGAACGTCCCGGACGTCATCGCCCGCCCGCGCACCGAGCAGCACGTCATCGACCTGCTCGACTGGTGCTCGGCGGAACGGATCCCGGTGATCCCGTTCGGCGGCGGCAGCTCGGTCGTCGGCGGTGTCGAGCCGCGGTTCGACGGGCCCGCCGTGACCATCGACCTCGCCCGCCTCGACCAGGTCGTCGAGATCGACCGGACGAGCCGCGCCGCCCGGATCCAGGCGGGCGTGTTCGGCCCACACCTGGAGGACCAGCTCCGCCCGCACGACCTGACGCTGCGCCACTTCCCGCAGTCCTTCGAGTTCTCCACGCTCGGCGGCTGGCTCGCGACCCGCGCGGGCGGGCACTACGCCACCCTGCACACCCACATCGACGACCTCGTCGAGTCCATGCGGGTCGTCACGCCCTGCGGTGTCAGCGAGTCCCGCCGACTGCCCGGCTCGGGTGCGGGCCCGTCTCCGGACCGGCTCTTCCTTGGCTCCGAGGGCACGCTCGGGATCATCACCGAGGCCTGGATGCGACTGCAGGACCGGCCGGCGCACCGGGCGAACGCGTCGCTCCAGTTCGCCGACTACGCCTCCGCCGTCGCCGCCACCGGGGCGGTCGCGCAGTCCGGGCTGCACCCGGCGAACTGCAGGCTGCTCGACCCCGCCGAGGCGTTCCTCAACGCCGGGGTCACCACCGGCGGCGGCGTCCTGGTCCTGGGCTTCGAGTCGGCCGACCACCCGGTCGACAGCGCGCTGGTCCGCGCGGTGGAGATCTGCCGGGAGCACGGCGGCGAAGTCGCGGAAGGCAAGCGGAACCCCGGCGCCGACTGGCGTTCGTCGTTCCTGCGCATGCCTTACCAGCGGGACGCGTTGGCCCGCCGCTCGATGATCGTCGAGACCTTCGAGACCGCGTGCACCTGGGACCGGTTCGAGGCGCTGCACGCCGCGGTCACCACCGCCGCCACCGACGCGATCCGCCAGATCGCCGGCGTCGGCCTGGTGACGTGCCGGTTCACCCACGTCTACCCGGACGGCCCCGCGCCGTACTTCGGCGTCTACGCCCCCGGCACCTGGGGCCGGACCATGGGCCAGTGGGACGAGATCAAGACCGCCGTGTCGGACGCGCTGGCCGCGAACGGCGGGACGATCACCCACCACCACGCCGTGGGCCGCGACCACCGCCCCTGGTACGACCGCCAGCGCCCCGACCCGTTCGCCGCGGCGCTGACCGCGGCCAAGTCGGCGCTCGATCCCTCGGGCGTGCTCAACCCGGGAGTGCTGATCTAGCGCCTAGCTTGGCCGGCTCCACCCGCCGGGGCGGCGCAGTACAGGCGGGCGAGGATGTCGTAATCACGGGTGTTGATCCCGTCGGCGTCGACATCTGCTATTCCGTGGCCGCGACTCGCGGCGGCAGCCGGTCCGCGTGGTCCAACGAGGCCTGCGTGCGACTGACCTGATCTCAGGGGGGAACGCCTGAGGTGTCTCAGGCGTCTGAGGGGACACACCGCGTGGAACCGCCCCACGGTTGCCACGCGGTGTGTGGACCCTGGTCGCCGTGCCCGCCCCCAGCAGGTACGGCGGCCAGGCCGTTCACCGGCCGGCGCCCGCGGTCAGCAGACCCGAGAGCACACCCATTTCCTTGCGCTGCTCCGCGACCATCAGCCGGGCCTGGGCCCGCACCTGCGGCAGCGCGGCCTCGCGCACCGCGATGGTCGCCATCTCGACTCCGCCGGTGTGATGTCTGATCATCAGCCGGATGAACTTGGCCTCGAGCTCGGCGCCGTCGAGCGCGGCGAGTTCGTCGAGTTCGGCCCGCGACAGCAGACCCGGCATCGGCGCGTCGGCGTCACCGTGGTCGTGTTTGCCCGCCATCCACGCCATCGGCTCCGTGTCCGAGACCTGCGGAGCGTCCCACGCGGACAGCCAGCCCTGCATCAGCCCGATCTCGCGCTGCTGGGAGTTCTCGATCGTGGCGGCGACGGTCGCGGCGGACGGGCCGAGCCTGCCGCGCACCAGGCCCGCGAGTTCCAGCGCCTGCTGGTGATGGACGATCATGTCCTGGCTGAACCCGATGTCGACCATGCTCGGCGCCGAAGGTGGACGCGGGGGCGCGGGGGCCAGCAGCACGCCGCCCGCGGCGCCCACGGCGATCCCGGCCACGACCAGCGCGATCGCGACCAGGAGCACCCGCATCGGGGTCATGACAGCGGATACGCGCCGTTGATGAACCGCAGCAGCATGGCGCCGTTGTCGTCGCAGTTCACCCAGAGGCGGTCGCCGTCCAGGCGGGGCGGCGACATGCACCAGTCAGCGGTCATGTCCACCGGCCCAAGGTAGCCCGCCGGGTCGCCGAGGTTGCCGTTGGCCGCGTCGGACACCGGCTGACCAGGGACGAAGGCGTGCGCCGAGTTGACCAACTCGGACCGCTTGCCGACCTGCGCGGGCGGGTTGAAGTAGGCGATCTCGCGCGGGTTCATCAGGTCGCGGATGTCGAAGACGCGGATGCCGGACTGGGTCCAGCCGCATGCCATGGTCCGCGGGTCGACGGTCCGGTCGAGGGAGCAGTAGTGCGCCTCGTAGCCGAAGGCGCCGTTCTTCGCGGTGTCCTTGGCGCGCAGCGGCATGTTCTCCGGGCGGTTGATCTCCAGCTTGAGCTTGCGCACGATCCGCGGGGCGCTCTCGTCGGAGATGTCGACGATCCGGGCGCCGCCGGAGGCGAACTCGTCGACGGCCATGTAGTACGGCTTGCCGTTCTTGGTGAACGGCATGGCGTGCTGGGTGATGCCGCCGTCTTCCCAGGTGGTGTCGGCGATGCGGCGCAGCCTCGGGAACAGCTTGCGGCTCTGGATGTCGCTGCTGTCGAAGATCGTGATGCCCGCGGGGACGGCGCTGGCGACGTACGCGCGGTTGCCGTCGGGGCTGAAGCCGAGCCCGTGGTTGGTCAGGCCGGTGAGGCCGTTGAAGATCACCCGCGGCAGCGCCGGGTTGCTCATGTCGAGCGCGGCGATCGTGCCGGGGCCCGCGCCGGTCGTCCAGTAGGTGCGGCCGTCAGGCGACCACGCCGCCTCGTGGCCGGGGAAGAAGCCGGGGATGGTGAGCGTCGTGCCGAGGACGCCGTTGAGGAGGCGGGGCTTCGCGCAGTCGGTCTTCACGTCGTAGACGGAGACGAAGAAGCCGCCCGTGCCCGGTCCGACCGACACGGCGGCGAGCAGGCCGCGGCTCTCGTGCACCTTGAGCGTCTCCCACGTGCCGCCGAGGGTCGCGGCGCTGACCAGCGACGTCGACAGGCGGGGGTTCGCCGGGTCGGACATGTCGATGACGTTGACGCCCTTGAACTTCGCGGTCAGCGCACTGGGCAGGAGCGTGCCCAGGTATTGGCAGTGGCCGTAGGCCGCGCCGACCGTGGCCTGACCCTGCCCCTGGAACTGGCTGATCATCTCCAGGTTGCAGGAGTAGCCCTGGGCGCTGCGACCGCTCTCCCGATCGGCCAGGGGCACCTGCCCCTGCAGCCCGGTCTCCGGCGCGGACCCTGGCCCGCAGTCGGCGCGTCCGACCGTCGTGTCGACCTCGCTCGCGCCTGCCTGGACGTTGGGGACGACCACCAGCGCGGCCACCGCGATCACAGCGGGAAGGGCTCGCACGATTCTCTTCATCGAGAACTCTCCGATCGAGGCATGGCATACGGCCGGGTTTCCGCGAAGCTACTGGCGAGTTAAATAAGAGTCAAGAGAACTGGCAAATGTCAACTATTCATGGCGGATTCCGGTTGTCCCTAGCGTTCCTGGCCTTCCTGGGCGCCGCGAACAGGGCCATCCTGAGGTCATGTCCGAATTCTCTCGGCGTGCTTTCGTCGCCAGTGTCGGTGCGGTGTCCGGCGTGGGTCTGCTTGGCGGGTCGTGTGCGGCCGAACCGGCGGCCCGGCGCTACGTCACCAGTTCGGGCGCACCCGACTGGCCCGCCGTGCGCGGGGCGTACCGGCTCGATCCGAACTTGAAGAACCTCGGGCTGTTCTACCTGGCGTCCAACCCCAAGCCGGTGCGCGAAGCGATCGACCGCTACAGCGCCCTGATCGACGCGAACCCGCTGTCGATCAACTCTCCCCCGCCGGGCACCAGTGCCGAATCCGCGCTGGCCGGGTTCATCGGCGGTGTCTCGGGCGAGATCGCGCTGGTGCAGAACACGACGATCGGCCTCGGGCTGGTCTACAACGGGCTCGTGGTGAAGCCGGGCCAGGAATTCCTGATCACCGAGCACGACCACTTCGTGCACAACGGCGCCGCCCAGCTGGCCGCGGACAAACGCGGCGCGACGGTGCGTCAGATCAGGCTGTTCGCCAATTCCGCCACCGCGACCGTCGACGAGGTCGCGTCGAAGCTGCGGGCCGCGATCACCGCCAAGACTCGGGTTGTCGGCACCACCTGGGTGCAGTCCAGTTCCGGGGTGCGGATGCCGGTCGAGGCGATGGCCGCGGTGATCGCCGCGGCCAACCAGGGCCGGACCGAGGCCGACCGGTGCCTGCTGGTCGTGGACGGCGTGCACGGCTTGGCCGCGGTGGACGCCGACGCCGCGCGGCTGGGCGCCGACTTCTTCGTCGCCGGGACGCACAAGTGGCTCGGCGGGCCGCGCGGCACTGGGCTGATGTGGGTCAAAAGCACCGCGCGCCAACACTTGCGGCCGATGGCGTCGACGTTCACGTCGAATCCGCTGACGCCCGGTGGGTTCGTCGCCTACGAGCACCGGTGGGCGGTGCCCGCGGCGGTGGCGTTCCAGCAGGAAATCGGGCGGACGGCGGCGGCCGCGCGGATCACCGAGTTGAGCACGCGGCTCAAGGACGGGCTCGCAGGCATCCCCGGGGTGACGCTGCAGACGCCGCGCAGCGCGTCCATGTCGGCGGGGATCACGTGCTTCGAGAAGAGCGGGGTATCGAACGGCGCGATCGTCGAGTCGTTGCGGGCCAAGGGAATCCTGATCACCACCGCGAGTCACCGGATCGGCTACGCCAGGATCGGCACCGGCCTCCCGAACACCCCGGAAGAGGTCGACGCCGCCCTGGCCGCGATCCGCGCCGTCTAGTCCTTTCGCGAGACCGACGTCCAGAGGGCGGCGGCGAGCCAGATCATGGTCGCGCCGACCATCGCGTGCACGACGCTGGTGACCGGCGACTCGGGCAGCCGGGCCGCGACCGCGAGCAGGACCACGGGGCACCGTCAAGAACCATGTCTCCCGGATCCTCGACCGACTGGCTTTGCGCGATCGCACCCATGCGGCCATCTATGCCCGGGACCACGGGCTCCTTTAGGACGTGGCCGTGAGGTACATGCCGCTCGCGCCCACGCCCGCCGTGTTGCGGCAGGTGTGGTTGCCGGTCGGCTTCGCGTACATCAGGGTCAGGCAGCGGCCCAGGCCGAGTTGGCCGTAGTAGTTGGGGTGCATCGACTCCTGCACAGGCCCCTGGGTGGACTGGCTGTCGATCCATCGGGCCCACTCACTGCTCGCGTTCGACGTGGGCACGGTGGCGCTGACCAGGCGGCTGGCCTTGGCGCAGACCTCGCGGCCCTGCAGCATGTCGCGCAGGTCCATGAACTGGACGCCCTTGGCCGCGGCGACACCCTTGAGGCGGTTGGCGATCTGCGGGACCAGGGAGTCGCGGGCCCAGTCGGAGTCCTTGTTCCAGAACGGGCAGCCGCCGGTGGTCACGCGGGTCCAACCGCTTTCGTAGTACCGGTTCTCGGCACCGCGCGGGATCGGTGAGGGGTAGGACTGCAGGATGATCCGGTAGTCCGTGTCCGCGTATCCGGCGTCGGTCATGACCGCGCGGATCTCGTCGATGGACTTGCCCACGCCCGCCATGGCGGCGTCCATCTTGGAGTCGACGACGACCTGCTGGTCGTCGTGGCAGTACGAGTACCAGACGATGTAGTCGGTGGCGCACTTGGTGATGATGTCGGCGAAGCCGAGGTCGTTGCCGCCGATGGACAGCACGACGACCTCGACGTTGTTGGCCGCGGCGACCGACGCGAGCTGGTCGGCTTGCGGCGCTTCACCCTTGTACGCGACACCGCCGGTGGCGGCGCGGAAGATGTTCTTCGTGGTGGCTCCGGAGCACGACAGGTTGATCAGTGCCTCGGTGGTCGCGGTGGCGGACTTGACCTCCGCGGAGTCCGAGCGGTGGCAGCCGTTCGCCGAAGTGGCTCCGTAGACGCGGGTGGGGTCGTAGCCCGAGCCGGTGTAGGCGCGGTCCGTGCCGTCGCGGCTGCCGGAGTTGTTGAGGCTGTTGCCCTTCCAGCGCCCGGCCTCACCGGAGATGTAGCTGTCGCCCAGGGACACGACGGCGGTCGGACCCGCGGTGGGGCTCGCCGACGCGGTGCCCGCGCCCGCCGCGACCAGCGCCAACGGTAAGACCATCGCGCCTACCGCGAGCCGGGTCCTGCCGGGTGACATCGTGTTGCCGCGAGATCGGGACACCTGGGCACTCCTGCCGTCGGCCGCGTGGCAGGGGATGACCCGCTGCAGGCTTGTGTGGGGACTGTGGCGTATCTCACACGTCGGCGACTTGTTACCGCAAGGTAGCGCCCGGACTCGATTTCATTACGGCGACATGACCGCCCACCCCACAGCGGACAGTCCACCCTGGACGTTCCGGACCGTTGCTTCGCTTGGGAGACTTGACCTTTATCGGTACCGGAATCAGCTAGAACATCACGCCTCGCGACAAACGTGACAGGGGGTGATTGTTCCCGGGAACTGTCGGGATTGTCCGCGCGAACCAACATCGATTCAGTTCAGCCCCGCGAGCCCCGCGACCACCTCCACCAACCGAAGCGGGCGGACAGCCGCCATGACGTGGCGAACGTCGGTGAGCAACCGCAACACCCTGGCCTTGTCGGAGTAGTGCCGCCCGAACGCCTCAACCACCTCATCGTCACACGCCCGCCACCGCCCCGCCCCGATAAGGCTGAAGGGCCGCACCACGCCACCCTGAAGAGTGCGAGCGGACAACGGGCGAGCGGCGGCGGTCAGGGTGACGGAACCGGAACCCGCGGGGTGCCTGTCGGGGTGAGCGGACCCTCCGGTCACCCCAATGGGAGCACTGCTCGGCCCGCGGTCATGCCGACCAGGTAGTCCACGACAGCGACCAGGTCCCCGTCCGCGCCCGCCCGCCGCTGCCGCGCGGCCCCCGATCCCCCCGCCGTCAACTGATCCAGCCAGCCGGTCACGAGCCCCAGATCGGGACCAAGCGCGGCGGCGGCGTAGGCGACCGACTGCCGGACCAGGTCGGCCGCGGGAGCCAACCGACCAGTCAGCACGTCGAGCGCGTGGCCTTCCAGGCCGTCGCGGGCGGCGCGCCAGTACGCCGCTCGCAGGATCTCCGCGGGAATCCGGGGTCCTGGGTCGCCCCGCTCGACGAGTCGGAGGGCGGTGGCGGCCAGGGCGCGGACCAGGACGGCCAGCAGGGCGGTGTCGGTCGCGGTCAGCGGCGTGTCGGTGGCCCGGATCTCCAAGGTCGGCAGGTGCGCCGAGGGGCGGATGTCCCAGAAGATCGTGCCCTCGTCGACCAGCGCGCCCGCTGCCAGCAGGGCGCCGACGACGTCGTCGTAGTGCGCCTCCGAGGCGAAGAACGGGGGTGGACCGGCGACCGGCCAGCGGGCGCAGGTCAGGGTCCGCCAACTCGCGTAGCCGGTGTCGCGGCCCGCCCAGTACGGGGAGTTCGCGGTCAGCGCGATCAGGGTCGGCAGGTGCGGGCGGAGGTGGTTGCCGACCAGCAGGGCGCGCTCGCGGTCGGGCATCTCCACGTGCACGTGGGCCGCGCAGATGGTGACCTCGTCATGCAGGGCGCGGAAGGTCTCGTTGCCCCTGTCCTGACGCGGCCCCTCAGTCATCGCGGCGGGTGCGACGCTGCCCAGGATCGCGCTGCCGCTGGCGATGACGGCGAGCCCGGCGGCGGCGGCTGAGACCGCCAGGGTTTCGCGGCCCTCGCGGAGCTGGTCGTGCAGCCCGGCCGCGGTGACGCACGGCTCGGTCCGCACCTCCACCTGCATGTGCGTGATCTCCGGCGCCACCCGGTCACCGAGCGACGCCTTGGCCCGTCGAATGACCTCCGCCGCCCGTGGCACGACGGCGCGGGTCAGCGGATCGACGACGAGGAACTCCTCTTCCACGCCGAACGACAGGTCTGTGCGCATGGGATCCCCGATCGGGTCCGTCCATTATGGACTTTCAGGTGCGTGGTGGGGACCAGAGCGTCTCCATGGTCTCGTGACTGACCGGTTTGGCCAAGTCGCGACGCGCCGCGAACGCCATGTTCACGATGAGGCGACGGCCACCCGTGATCGGGTACACCCGGTGCAGCGTCGTGTCGGTGCGCATCAGGTAGAGGTCGCCCGGGGCCAACCCGAACGAGTGGATGGGGTTGGCGATGAACTGCTCGTGAATCCGCGGGTTGCCTTTGTCCCACAGCGTGTTCGGCACACACTGGACGAACCCGCCGAACTCCGGCGCCGGACAGTCGATCACCCAGACGAGGGCGAAGCTGTAGTCGTCCCAGTGCCAGCCATGCGTGTCGCCGGACTCGGTCAGCTCGGTGATCACGAACCGCTCGGGCTCATACGGGCAGGCCAGCACGTCCTCACCCGCGATGGCCGTGAGAGCGGCGCGCAGGTCAGGCCGGTCGTACACCGCGGGTACCACTGAGCCGTGGCGCACGATCTCGGCATATCGCACGTTGCGCATCCGGCGGGGCGTGCGATCGGTCTGCGCCATGGCGAACTCACGGCGGACGCCGTGCTCGTCGACCAGCAGGCGGGCCTCGTCGGCCACGGCCTGCTTGGTTCTCGTCGGCACCAGAGACGGGATTTTCACGAACCCGAGCCGATGGAATTCGGCGCCCGCCTTGACCAGGTCGGACACCGCGGAGAACCCCGTCGACATGCACGCCCCTTCGTCGCAGTCCCGCGGAGCGTATCGGGGCAGCGGGTTTCCGCCATCGGGCAAAGGGGTGATGTCCCTGTACCTTGGGGTGCAAGGGGAATCTCTCGATGGACAAGGAGGTCCGGGTCGTGAACGACATCCTGGACGAGGCCTACGACCGCTTGCACGGCACCGGCCCGGAGTGGGGCGACGAGTTGTCGAACCATGGCCCGATGGCCGCCGAGGTCCTGGTCCGACGCGGTCACGCCGACCTGGTCCCCCGCTGGCTCGACGCCTACATCACCAGGCTGGACGCACTGCCCGCGCCGACCGAGCGCATCACCGAGGCCAACTGGCGGTCGGCCCTGAGCGACTTCGGCCGCGTCGGCGACTGGGTCGGCTACTTCAAGGACCAGCTCCGCGAACACCCTTGGCGGGAAGTGCCGGCCGTCTGGTGGCCGCGGCTGCTGCCGGGAATCGTGGCGGGCGCGACCCACGGCGTGATCCGGGTGAGCCACGCCCTCCGGACACTGCTGGCGGGCGACGAAAGCCCGGCCGCCCTGACCGAACTCGCGCATGGGCTGGCGTGGTGGGCGGCCCGGTCGACCGGCGTGCCGGGGTTCACCGCGCCCGCGGGATCGCTGGGCTCGCATGAGGCGCTGGAGGCGATCCAGCGCATTCCGAGCCAGCAGGGGCAGGTGGCGGTCCGGTTCGGGCAGCTCGGGACCGAGTTCACGGGATCACTGGCGGCGCTGCGGCCCGCGGCGGACCCGGAGGACGCCCGGGCGCGGCTCACCGACCTGGTGACGGCGGCGACGCTGAAGTATCTGACGCATGGGCATGGGAGTCCGGTGTTGCTGGTGCACATGGCGACGGCACCGAACGCTGTGCTGAACGCGTTTCCGGCGCTGCCACGGGAGTTGTGGGCGCCGAGTCTGGGCGCCGCTTGGGCGGCGAGTGCGGCGCTTGTCGCGACCTATGCGCCGCCGGTCGGGGCCCCTCGGGAGTCCTTGCCGGTTGCTCCGGATGTGGCTGATCCGTCGGTGGAGGTGCTCGGCCGGGCCGCGGCGAACGGCGACGAGCATGTCATCAAGTTCGCCGATACCGCCGTTGAGGTGTATGCGCGGACTGGGGATCACGATGTGCTCGCCGCGGCTTTGCGGGTGGGGTTGTTGCTCGGCGGCTAGCCGCTCCCCCACCGAGGGCGACGGGCAGAACCCGTGGGGTTGGGTTCTGCCCGTCGCGTTCTCCTACACCGAGACCAGGTGGTCGGTCCGCTGCCTGATCTCCGGTGCGATGGCCAGTTGCACCACCGATGCGACCAGTGCCAATGCCGCCAATGCCGCCCACAGCACCGCGGGCCCGAAACTCAACAGCCAGATCCCGATCGCCGGTGAGATCAGGTTGCTCAGCGAGAACGCGAACCCATACACGCCCATGTACCGCCCACGCAGGTGCGCGGGCGCCAGGTTCGTCGCGATCGCGGCGCTCACGCCGGTCACCACGATCTCCCCGAGCGACCACACCACCACCGTCGCCGTGTAGCCCGCCGTCGATGAGACGAACATGGTCAGCCCGAAACCCACGCCCACCATCGTCATGCCCACCGCCGCGACCACACTGTGGTCGTGTTTGCCCAGCCAGTTCACCACCACCGGCTGCACAAGCACGACGACGACACCATTGGCCGCCAGCGCGATCCCATACGCCACAGGGGAAAGCCCGTCGGCCTTCATCGCCAGGGGCAGGGTGATCATCGACTGGTGGTAGACCACGGCGTACGCCAGCGTGATCAGGGTGAAGACCACCATCACCCGGTCGCTCAGCACCTCCCGGAACGAACCGGTCCGGGTCGAGTCGCGAGGTCGCTCGTGCGACGCGGGCACGGCGAACCACACGAGCAAACCGAAGGCCACGCAGGTGACCGCGTCGATCCAGAACAGCCACAGGATGCCGTTCCCGGCCAGCGCCCCACCGGTGAGCATGCCGCCGGTGAAGCCCAGGTTGACCGCCCAGAACAGCAGCGCGAACGCCCGCGTGCGGTCCTTGACCGGGATGATGTCGCCGACCAGGGCACTGGAGGCGGGCCGGTAGACCTCCATGGCCACGCCCAGCAGGAACATGCACGCGATGATCAGCGGCAGGCTGTCGCTGTAGGCCAGGGTCAGCATGATCGCCGCCGTGGCCAGCATTCCACCGGTGAGGGTGATCCGGCGGCCATAGCGGTCGGCCAAAGCGCCCGAGAGCAGCTGGGAGAAGAACGCGCCTGCGCCGAAGACGGTCAGGACCGCGCCCACCTCGGGCAGGGACAGGCCTCGGGAACCAGCCAGGTAGAAGGCGAAGAACGGCTGGACCATGGTGCCCAGGCGGTTGACCAGCGTGCCGCCCCACAGCACCCAGTAGGACCGGGGCAGCCCGCCGAACCGGTCGTGGACCGCCACCCCGAGCCTGCTCATGGCGTGTCCACCGTGATCGACACCGTGTCGGCGTACAGCTTCGCGAGCGGCTCGGCAGCCTCGTCGAGGGGCAGGTCGAACACGACCGACGCCGACCGGGCCTCCGAGTCGGTCTGCGGGCCGAGAACCTCGCCCTCCACCACGGTCACGAGCACCGCGTGGTCCTTCGCCGGCGCGTCGGGCGCCTGCGGGGTGAAGGCGGGCCAGCTGTCGTCGCGGGTCACCCAGGACACGGGGGCACCGGTGCTCGTGACGTCGCGCAGCGGGCCGAACGGGTGGTCGAGGTAGACCTGGCAGGCCCGCCGCCGCGGCGCCGGGTACGCCGTGGGCCGCCCCAGGGCGAGGTCGAGCATGGCGGGTTCGAGCGGCTCGCCGGTCGCCAACTCCCAGAGGAACGTGATCCCGTCGCCGGGCAGCCGGGTGGCGATCTCCATCATCACCGGGCCGTCGGCCGACAGCCGGAACTCGGCGTGCGAGATGCCGTCGCGGAAACCCAGCCGGCGCAGCACCTGGGCGTTCGCCTCGACCAGCGCGCGCTCGTCGGTGTCGGACAGTTCGGCGGGCGAGGTGTGGCCCATCTCGGTGAAGAAGATCCCGCCGGACTCGTTGGTGCGCTTGGCGGTCACCCCCGACCACAGCACTTTCCCGTTCTGCGTCAGGGCTTCGACGGAGAACTCGGGTCCGACCACTCGGCTCTCGACCAGCACGGTCTCGTCCTCGGGGTACGTCGCGAGCACGCCCGGCAGGTCCGCGGCCTTGTGGACCTGGCGGACACCGAGGCTGGAGAACCGGGCCACCGGCTTCACCACAACCGGGAACGTGATGTCCGACGCGAGGGGCGCGGTGCGATCGGCCGGGGTGATGACCTGGAATGCGGGTGAGAAGTCGGGAAGCGCGGTGCGCTGCAGCATCTTGTTGCGGCTGATCCGGCTCGACGCCGAGCCCGCGCCCGGCACGCCCAGGCAGTCGGCGACGACACCGACCGGCTCCACGAAGAAGTCCCCGATGCACAGCACGGCCTTGACGTCGTAGCGGCGCAGCCAGGGCTGGATGCCGGGCACGACGTAGTCCACCTTCGCGTCCTCGACCTCGACCACGTCGGCCAGCTTCGACAGCGGGTGCTCCGGGTCGGCGCGCAGTTCGGCGAGCCGGGCCGGGTCGGTGTACGGGGTGACGACCAGCAGCGGCGCGTACCCGCGGCGGTGCGCCTCGGTGATGAGCCTGGTCTGCCGGGCGACGATCACGAGGTCACCCATGAACAGGACGGCGGGCGGGCGTGGCGTGGCGTTCATAATTTCAGTCCTTTGTGTACGGTGTGCCGCTCGGTCGGGTACTCGAAACCGTCGTCGCCCGCGAGGACCGCCAGCACGCCGCGGGCCAGCGTGTCGTTCTGCCGGAACGACACCGCGTTGGACCGCGGGGTGGCGAACGCGGCGAAGTGGCGCACGTTGGTGAACGGGCCGATCGCGTATCGCCGCGGGTGCGGGCGGCCCGCCTTGTCCAGGACCCGGAAGTCCGCTGTGGACACCAGGAGCAGGCCGGAGCTGTGCTCGAACCCGTCCTCGTCGGCCAGCACGTCGTCGGTGGCCTCGCCGCTGTCGTAGAGCCCGCGCAGCAGCGGATCGGTCGTGGTGCTCAGGTCCGCGCTCGGCAGCCGGGCCTCCACCAGGGCGGTCGCCTCGACGCTGTCCGGCGTGCTCGCGCTGCCCGCGCGGAACACGCCGTGCTCCTCGTCGGTGTCGACCCACATGTCCGCGCCGAGGAAGCGCACCACGCCCGCCTCGGACAGGGCGAGCAGCTGGCGGCTGCGCTGGGCGGGCGGGCCGCTGGTGTAGTACTCGAAGAACCCCTGCCACCAGCCGTGCACGTCCTCCACCATCGACCGGGCGGAGAGCTTCTCGATGGCCCGCAGCTGACGCAGCTGCCGGTTGACCGAGAGCATGGCGGCGGTCGCGCCGAGGTCGGCGCTGTGGGTGAACTCGCTGCGGCGCCGGACATCGGCCTTGATCTCGGCGCGCACATGCGCCTGCACCTCGTCGAGACCGGCGAACCGCAGCCCGGCGAGCGGCCGGTCCACCGCCGCCAGGTCCAGCCGGTCGGCGGGTTCGGGCACCGCGGCCTCGACCAGTTCGCGCAGCGGCGGGCTGTCCCAGTCGTAGGCGGCGAACCCGGCGAAGAACTCGTCCCAGTCGCACGTCACGCGGTTCGGGTGCGCGGTGAACAGCTCGTGGTAGTAGCCCCAGCCGATCTCCTTGGCCATCAGCGGCCACAGGTCGGCCCGGAAGTCGAGGTGCTCGCGGTCGGCCAGCACCCGGTCGAGCGCGGCGGCGTCGAAGAACCACGGGAGCTGCGCGGGCCTGCCGACCAACCGGTACGCGATCTTGGCCCGGTACGGGACCCCGCGCCGCGACCCGACATAGAGGACCGGTTCGTCGCCGCACGGGACATACCGGAGCCTGCCTTGCTCGACCCGGTACTCGCCGCCGCGACCCTCGGTCAGCAACGCCATGACGTCGACAAAGGCCGCGCCGAAGCCACGCAGCACGACGTTCTCCCCCGCCATGAACCCGGAGAGGTCGGCGTCGGCGGTGTAGGCGCTGGGCAGATAGCGCAGGCCGTGCCGCTCGGCGAAACCGGCCACCCGCAGGTCTTCCTCACTCGGACCGGCCTCCTGGTGGCCGAGGGCGAGCACGACGACGTCCGCGTCGAGCGGTTCGGCCCGGTCGGCCAGCCACACCTGCTGGCGCGAGTCCTGGCCGCCCGTGAGCCGGATCGCCGTGGTCTCGTGCACGGTCACCGTGACGCCGTCCGGGCAGTCGGCCACGAGTTTGTCGAACACCCAGGACAGGTAGTGGCTCTGCACCTGCCTGCTGGCGAAGCTCATGCCGAGCACGTCCCAGTGCGTCCCGTCGGCCGCCGCCCACTCGCTCAGCGACGGCCCCGGCCGGATCGGCCCCGCGCAGCGCACGGTGTCGTCGGTGAACATGGTGACGTTGCCCGCCAACGCGTTCATCCACATCAGCGACGACTGCTCCTGGCGCCACACCCGGCCCCCGCCCGGCGGGAACGGGTCGATCAGGTCGATCCGCAGCGGCCGCGACAGCGGGATCTCCCCGACGTTGGCCAGCAGCCGTTCGAGGATGCCGGTCCCGCGCGGGCCCGCGCCGACGATGACCACGGTGTAGGGGTTCACGGTCATGTCCACTTCCGCTACCGGTCGAGCACGTAGCCGTCGTGCGGCCGGTGGTCACGGGAGCGGCGCAGGTCCGTGGCGACGAACGTGCGCTGCAGCCAGCGGTCGGCGCCGTCGTAGCGCGGCTGGAACGCGGTCCGGCCGTGCGCGGCCACCCGGTTGTCCACAATGGCCAGATCACCGGCGGCCAGCCGGACGACGGTCGCGGTGCGGTCGAACACCTGGGCCAGTTCCACCAGCGCGGCGGCGGCCCTGGGGGTCAGCGGGGTCGTCGCGGCCAGGTCGACCCGCATGTCGGGATCCTCCGGCGCGCCACGGAATACCGCGTGCGGGGCCGTCGCACCGCCACCCTGGCCGAACGACGGCGGCGGGTCGGTGACGAACTCCCGGCTGAACAGCGCCTGCCGGGTCTCCTCGCCCAGCAGCGCGAGCACCTGCCGCACGCACACGGTGCGCAGCCCCGCGACGCCGTCGTGGTCGGGGCGCAGGCACAGCAGCATGACGTAGTCCGGCCGGTGCTGGTGAAAGGCGTTCTCGTTGTGGAACGACAGCAGCACCGAGCCCGCGTTGCCCTGGAAGGTCTCCTTTCCGGGCACCGGGACGACGTCCTGCACCAGGGCCCCGGACTTCTCCGCCTGGAACGCGGCGGGTTCGCCGAGTTCGCACGCGGCGAGCATCAGCACCGCGGCCGGGACGGTGACGATCCGCTGGACCGAGCCGTTCACGTTCGGCGTCGGTGGCAGTGCGTCGCCGTCGACGGGCAGGCCGCGGATGAGCAGGGTGCCGGTCGGACCGGAGTCGCGCCGGAACCGCCGCAGGGTGCGCCGCAGCGCGGGCGGGAGCGCGACCCCGGCGTGCCGGACGGCGGCGACCCACTCGGGATCGTCGACCTGCTCGGTGCCCCACACGCACAGGTCGAGCGCGAGCTTGAGCACTTCGTCGGCGTCCGCGCGGGCCAGTGGCGGCGCGGGCGCGGGACTGACCGTGGTGACCGACATCAGCGCACCACCGCTCGCTCGAGTAAGGGAAGCGCGAACGCGGTGACCGTGTCGCCGTCGACGGTGAACCGGTGGCCGACACCGGCCGCCTCGGCGAGGTCGATCAGGATCGGCGCGGCCGCGGTGAGCAGGGTGCGCACCTCGAAGAAGAGGTCGCCGAGCCGCTCCTTGTCCACTGTGGACTCCGGTAGCGCCGCCGCGGCGCGGCCGAGCCGGGCGAGTTGGTCCACGATGAGCGTGCCTGCCCGGGTCAGGCTGTATGACTCCGACTCGTAGCAGGTGCGGAACCGGGCGAGGACGATCCGCGCCCGTTCCTTGGCCGCCGTCGAGACCGGGAGCGGCACGCTGTCGAGTCCGGCCCCGGCCACCGACGCGCCGAGCAGGCCCGCCAGCCGGTTCCACGGGTCGACCAGCCGGTCGCCGGTGACCTTGGCCAGGGCGTCGCGGCCGAAGTTCGTCTGCTGGTGCTCGGGTGCGCTGACCGCGAGATAGAACCGGATCAGGTCGCGGGAGACCTCGGTGAGCAAGTCCTTGCTGTGCACGACATGGCCGAGGCTGGTGGAGAACTTCTCGTTCTCCAGCTCGTAGAACTCGTTGGAGATGATCGCCTCCGGCAGCACGTAGCGGCCTTCGTGCGCCATGAGCAGTGCCACGTGGGTCAGTCCCCAGAAGTAGACGTTGTCGAAGCCGATGAAGTAGATGACCTCGGCGTCGTGCTCGGCGCGCCACAGTTCGTCGTCGGCCGCGTGGGTCTCGCCGAGCTGCTCGGCGGCGTACCCGGTGCAGTACATGACCGCTGGGATTCCCTCCACCCAGGCGTTGAGGACCTGGCCGGGGGTCTCGGGGAACGGAGCGGGGATGCCCCAGCTGATCGGGTAGGTGATCGGGAAGTCCGGCAGCGGTCGAGAAAGGACCTCGCGCACCAGTTGGACGGTGTGCGGGCGCAGGCGGGACTCACGCTGCCGGTAGTACTCGGTCAGCTCCTCGCGGTACTCCTCCATGGGCAGCACCAGGATCTCGGCCTCGCGTGCGGTGACAGCGTCTTCCGGGTCCACAGTGGACCTGGGATTGAGGAGTTCGTCGAAGTTGTTCGGGTGCCCGCAGCTCTCGCACAGCCCACCGCGGCTGCGCACCAGGCAGACCGGGCAGTCACCGCAGACCAGCCCCTCGACCAGGAACTCGCCGGTCCGCTCGGAGTACGGCAGCGCGACGGTGCGCAGCCGGAACTTTCCCTTGGCGTGCAACGCGTTGACGAAGTCGAGCACGGACGCGCGGTAGCGGTCGTCGTAGGGGGCGAAGCCGTCGAGGGACATGCCCATGTCGAGCAGCGTCCGCCGGATCTGCTGCCAGGACCGGCCGCTGAGCTCCTCCGGCGTGAGCCCGTTGCGGCGGGCACTGGCGAGCACATAGGTCTGGCTGTCGTCGGTCCCGGTGGAGAACACGACCTCGCGGCCGACGGAACGCAGGTAGCGGGCGTGGACGTCGGCGGCGAGGAACGGGCCCGCCAGATGGCCGACGTGCAGGTCGCCGTTGGAGGTGGGTGGAGTGTCGATGACGAGGGCGCGGCGGGCGCGGACCGCGGTCATGGGTCAGCCCTCGCTCTCGTGCCTGCCGGCGAACGTCGCGGACATCGGAAGGTCCCACCACACCGTGTACATCTCGAACTCCTCGGCGGTCTCATTGATCACTTGGTGCTCGACGAAAGGCGGGAAGTGGACGATGTCCCCCGCGGTGAAAGTGGTGCGCTCGCCCGCGGACTCCAGCACGGCCGTGCCGGACACCGCGATGAAGATCTCGTACTCGTGGTGGGCGTGGCGCACCGACGCGGCGCCCGGTTTTATGACGCACCAGGCGCCCTCGAACGGCGCGTTGACCGCCGTCCACGGCATCAGTCGCTGCGAGTGGTTGTTGTCGGGCCCCAGCCGGTCCCGGTCGAGCCTGCGGATCTCCACGACGTCTCCTTCCGGACTCAGCTGGCGGGAACGGGTGCCTTGCGGGAGGCGGGCTCCGGCGCGGGGGCGGCCCGGTGGGCGAGGATGTCGGCGGTGATGTCGGCGGCCCGCACCGCGAGGACGCTCAGCAGCGAGTCGCTGATGCCGTGCGTGGCCTCGTTGACGCCCTGCAGGTAACAGGCGCCGATCGCGGGGCCGGTGCGCAGCCGGTAGTTCCTGGTCACCTCGGTTCGGCCCAGCCCCAGGGAGTTCGCCAGGCCGCGGACGAGCGCCGGGGTCTGGCGAACGAAGCCGGTGCCCAGCAGGACCAGGTCGCAGCGGAACTCCTCGACCGCGCCGGTGCGGCGGTCAGTCAGTTCCAGCACGACCTCGTCGTCCTCCTCGAAGGCGGCGGTCACCTCGGTCATCGTGCGCACACGGAGCCTGCCCTCGCCGCTGAGCCGGTCGAGGTAGAGCGACCGGTACACCTTGTCCAGCAGCTCCGGGGCGAGGCCCGAGTAGTTGGTGATGTGCATTTCCCGCAGGATCTGCGCGCGCGCGTCCGACTGGGCGGTGAAGAAGTCGTCCACCGCGGACGGGTAGTACCACTCGTTGGTGAACTTGCTGTTCTCATAGGTCTTCAGGCCGATCGAGCGCATCAGCAGCGTCGGCTTGCAGCCGGGGAGGTCGCCCTGCACGGCGTCGAACATCTCGGCCGCGCTCTGCGCCCCGCCGACCACCGCGACCCGGTAGCGGGCCTCCTTGTCGAGGCCGCCGATCCGCGGCAGGTAGTCGGTGCTGTGGATGACCCGGGATCCCGGCAGCGTGACGAATTCGGCGGGCACGTATGGGTCCCGGCCCGCGCCGACGACGAGGTAGCGGCTGCGGATGGCCGAGCCGTCGGCCAGCCGGGTCAGCCACCCGGTCACGGTCCCGCCCGCGTCGCGGCACGGTTCGACACCGACACACCGGCGGCCGTATTCCAGCCGCACCTTCTCCAGTGAATCGGCGGCCCACTGGAAGTAGTCGGAGATCTCGGCTCGGTAGGGCCAGAAGCTGCTCATGTTGATGAATTCGCTGAGCCTGCCGACCGAGTGCAGGTAGTTGACGAACGAGAACCGGCTGCGCGGGTCGCGCAAGGTCACCAGGTCCTTCAGGAAGGACACCTGGCTTTGCGCGCCGGGCAGCAGCATCCCGCGCTGCCAGGACACGGTGTCCGCCTGTTCGATCACCAGCGAGTTCTCCGCCAGGTCGTCGGGCGCGAGTTCGTCGACGGCGACGGCGAGCGCCAGGTTCGCGGGCCCCGCGCCGATGGCGAGCAGTTCCACGTCCCGGATCGCGGCGCTCATCGGGACGGCCCGTCCGTCGGGAAGGCGAGCCACGAGAAGTTCCCCATTTATCCCTCTCCCTGTCCGCACGACTGGTCACCGATAGCCCGCGCCCACCGGCGGAACTTCTTCTCTTTTGCGGGTGATCGCCATCCTGAGGGCGCGCCGACGGCCGTCGCATCTTCGTCCGTGCGGTGCGGGACCACTCGTCAAGTCCGCACGCTGGAAGAATCCACAGTGGAATCTCCCCGGTACTGTCGCCCTCGCAATTGGACGCTCGAAGGGGAGGCGCCGTGACCGTCACCGTGTGGTTCGACCCCAGCTGCCCGTTCACCTGGCGCACGTCGCGCTGGGTCAAGGACGTCGCCGCACGCCGCGACGAGAAGGTGAGCTGGCGGTTCCTGAGCCTGGCGATCCTCAATGAGGGCAAGGACATTCCGGACAACTACCGGCAGGCGCACCTGCGTGCCCGGGCCGCCCTGCGGGTCCTCACCGCGACCGACGAGCACCACGGGCAGGACGCCGTCGACCGCCTCTACACCGCGATCGGCAAACGGGTGCACGACGAGGACGAGCGTCTCACCACCGACGTGCTCGTCGCGGCGCTGGCCGAGGCGGACCTGCCCGAGAACCTCATCGAGGCCGTCGACGAAACCGAGTTCGACCGGATCGTGCGCGAGAGCCACGACGCGGGCCAGGCCAGGGTCGGCACCGAGACCGGCAGCCCGGTGATCGCCGTCGACGACGGACCGGGGTTCTTCGGTCCCGTGGTGTCGTCGGTGCCCGGACCGGAGGCCGCCGACCAGCTGTTCGACGCGATGCGCCTGCTGTCCGGCGTCCGGGAGTTCAGCGAAGTCAAGCGCGCCCGCGAACCGTTGTCATAGCGGGGAAGAGACGATGTCCGGGTATTACGAGTACAAGCTCACGGTCAGCACCGGTGAGGCCACCCTGGTGGGCCATGTGCATTTCGTGGACTATCTGCGCTGGCAGGGCCGGTGCCGGGAGTTGTTCCTCGAAGCGGAGGTTCCCGCGCTGCCGGCGGACGGCGTGCGCCTGCACGCGCTGAAAGCGGAGTGCGAGTACTTCACGGAGATCAAGGCGCACGACGAGTTGTCGGTGCGAATGCGGCTCGAGGAGATCACCCGGACGCAGATCCAGTTCACCTTCGACTACGTGAAGACCCGCGACGGCAAGGAGGTCCTCGCCGCCCGGGGCAGGCAGCGAGTCGCCTGCTTCCGCGGTGTCGAGGGGGAGGCGGTCGTGTCCACCGTCCCGGACTACCTGCGCGAGGCGCTGCTTCCCTACGCGGAGACACCGATCCCGGCCGCCACAACCCGTTCCGCCTGACGGCCCGATGGGCTCAGACCCGAGCCGGGCGCAGCACCGCGACCGTGGTGGCGAAAGCGGCCACCAGAAGACCCGCCGCCACGCCGAAGGCGACTCGGTAGCCGTCGGTCAGGGCGACCGCCTCGCCCGCGCCCGCGGCCAACCCGTCCCGCGTGTGGGCGGCGGCCAGGGTGGACAGGACCGCGACGCCCAGGGCCATGCCGATCTGCTGGGTGGTGTTGAACAGGCCCGACGCCAGACCCGCGTCGTCCGCCTTCGCGCCGGACATGCCCAGCGCGGTCAGGGCCGGGAGCACGAGACCGCCGCCTGCGATGAGCACCATCACCGGAAGCACATCGGTCACGTAGTCGGCGTGGACCGGGATGTCGACGAGCAGGACCATCGCCGCGACCAGCAGAGCGAGGCCTGCCAGCAGGACGGCGCGCTCGCCGAAACGGGTGTTGAGCCGGGCCGAGACGAACAGGGCCACCCCGCCGATCGACACCGCCGCCGGGAGCATCGCCAGACCGGTGTCGAGCGCGCCGTAGCCGAGGACTTTCTGCAGGTACAGCGCGATCGTGATCTGGAAGGCGAACATCGCGGCCAGGGTCAGGATCTGGACCACGTTGGCGCCGGTGACGACCCGGGAGCGGAAGATCCGCAGCGGCATCAGCGGGGTCTCGGTGGTCGCCTGGCGGACGACGAAACCTGCCAGCAGGGCCAGGGACAGCGCGCCGAAGCCGAGGGTGTGCGCGGCCGTCGCGCCGTACTCCTCGATCTTCACCACGGTGTAGATGCCGAGCATCAGCCCGCTGGTCACCAGCGCCGCGCCGAGCACGTCCGCCCCGGCTGCGAGTCCGGCCCCGCGGCCGCCCGGCAGCACGCGGGCCGCGAGCGCCATGGTCGCCAGCCCGATGGGCAGGTTGATGAAGAAGATCCAGTGCCAGCTGAGCGCGTCGGTGAGCACGCCGCCGAGGACCTGGCCGATCGACGCGCCCGCCGCGCCGGTGAAGCTGAAGACGCCGATCGCCTTGGCCCGCTCCCCCGGCTCGGTGAACAAGGTGACCAGGATGCCGAGGACCACCGCCGAGGACATCGCGCTGCCCACGCCCTGCAGGAACCGGGCGGCGATCAGCGTGCCGGGGTCGCCCGCGAGGCCCGCGAGCAGCGACGCCGCGGTGAAGACGCCGACCCCCGCCAGGAACATCGACTTGCGGCCGAGGAGGTCGCCGAGCCTGCCCGCGAGGAGCAGGAGACCGCCGAAGGCGATCAGGTAGGCGTTGACCGTCCAGCTCAGCCCCGCGGCGGTGAAGCCGAGTTCGGCCTGGATGGCGGGCATCGCGACGGTGACGATGCTGCCGTCGAGGATCGTCATGAGCATCGCCGTCGAGAGCACGGTCAGCGCGAGTCCGCGCGATCGGGACGGGGTCTGTCGGAGGGTGTTCGTCATGCCGGTCTCCTGTTCGTGGATCACAGGAAGAACCGTAGCAGATAGTTCTGTTGCAGACGATCTCTTTCGGGCTTACTTGTTGCTCTGCCGGGCTCGGCGGGCGGGCTGAGACGTCTCCGCCGGGGTCGCCAAATGGCCGGTGACCAGCGCGTTCATGACCCGAAGGAACACCCCACGGTCTCTGTCGGGCACTGCGTCGAGCACCGCCTTGTGCACGCCGTCGACGATCCGCTGGCTTTGCCTGGCCACCTCGGCGCCCTTCTCCGTGACCGCGATGACGCGCGCCCGGCGGTCGGTCGCCGAGGGTTTGCGCTCGGCGAGCCCGGCCGCTTCGAGCGCGTCGACCGTGACGACCATCGTGGTCTTGTCCATGTCGCCGATCTCGGCGAGCTGGATCTGCGTGCGCTCCTGCTCCAAGGCGTGGACGAGCACGCAGTGCATCCGCGCGGTCAGCCCGATCTCGGCGAGCGCGGCGGCCATCCGGGTCCGCAGCACATGACTGGAGTGGTCGAGCAGGAACGACAGATCCGGTTCGGCGCGGGTGGGACTCAAGGCCGTCATGCCCCCAGCGTACAACCAGGTCCGTCGCGGATTATCCGCAAAGAATCATGGGAACCGACGGAATGCTGACAAAAGAATTGACGGCACCACGCCGCCGGTGACAACGACGGCACCCCCAGGTTTCCGGGGCATTGCCACGTTCGACAGCCGCCCCTTACCGTCCGCCAGACATTTCCGAGATTCGCATTCTTCGCTGACCGAATCGCGGGCGAACAAAGGCCGGCACCGCCGCCGGCCGTAAAGGAGCAGTCGTGCCCAGTGTCGCCACCGCAACCACGCTGACCAGCCAGCTCACCACTTGGGCAACACTCGACCCGCACGGCGCGGCGGTGGCTTTCCTCGACTTCGACACCGCGGCCAACGGCAGCCAGATCTCCCTGACCTGGCTGGAACTCGACCGGCGGGTGGCCGCCGTCGCGGTTTCGCTGAGCACCCAGGTGAGCCGCGGCGAGCCGGTCGCGGTCCTGGTGGACCAGTCCCTGGACTACGTCGTGGCGTTCCTCGCCGTGCTGCGCGCGGGCGCGGTTGCCGTCCCGCTCGTCGAACCGGACAGCCTCGCGCGCACGTCGAGCGGCAAGATCGCCCGATCCACCTGCCGGGCCCGCTATCTGGCCGAGTGACCGCCCGCCGAATTGGTGGGAATGGATTAGGTATACGTAGCGGTGGACCACCGCGATCGGCAATGAAACACGGCCATCGGCGGCGACCTCTCATTAGCCGGTTCGACCCTACGGATATGGGCGAATACTCCAGCTTACCGGCATTTCCGTGGGCGGGCGCCGACCGGTAATTCACAGCGGACCGTGAATAAGAGCCGATTCGCTTTCCAGCCGCGGCCGAGGTCCCGCTGCGTAACTTCCTTGCCGGAACCCCCTGCAATTGGAAGGACATCGCCATGTCCCCGATTTCCAAAGTCCCCCGGGCCGTCCTGGTCTCCGTCACCTCGCTCGCGCTGACCCTGGGCGCCGCGACGGCGGTGGTCGCGTCGGCCGATCCCCGGCC
>NZ_JBOHGC010000067.1:0-12363 GCF_050699995.1 Actinokineospora sp.
CCGCTGGTCCGGGCCCACCTCTTCGCTCAGATGCCCGGCTCGGGCTGTTCACGCGGCGGGAAACGGATGCTCCGCAAGGGTGCTCTTGGACTGCCTGTTGTCATGAGCACCGGGAACGGGTTTGGCCAACCCGATGGCTCTTCGACGGGACCGGTGTCCGACAAGCTCCCCCTCAAGGCGTGGTGGTCGCGACGTGCCGACTGGGCCGACCCGCCATCTCGACCACGTCCCCCCGACCTCCATCCGTTATCTTGATAGCTATATCGAAGTGGCCCATCGCGGGAAGCGGGAAATACTGGCGGCCGGCCGCCGCCCCAAGCGCGGCTTCTACAGTTGTCGTGACGAAAGTGCGATGCGGAGCGGGACATGACTGCGATTCAGGACGAAACGGTCGACGAGACCGAGGGTTTCGACGCCGAGGACGGCTTCGACCCCGCCCCCGACGCCGCAGGCATCGATCCCGAACGCCTCCAGGCCTGCCTTGACGTCCTGGCCGAGGTCGACCAGCTCCCCACCGAACACCCCGACGCCGTGGCCGTCCGCCGGGCGACCGCGCGCATCTTCAAGTCGGTCCGGATTCGCCGCCGCGCCGCCAAGCGGGCCGCGGTGACGCAGGCCGACAAGGCCGTCACCGAAGCCACCGCCACCGGCTCCCCCGACCGCATCGACGACGAGACCCAGGGCATCCCCCTGGTCTCCAACACCGTCGGCGCCAGCGCCGGGACCCTCCTGCGCGCCCGCTCCTGCTACACCTGCAAGCAGCGCTACCACGTGGTCGACGCGTTCTACCACCAGCTCTGCCCACCTTGCGCCGAGCTGAACCGGGGACGCCGGGACGCGCGGACCGACCTGACGGGGCGCCGCGCCCTGCTGACCGGGGGCCGGGCGAAGATCGGCATGTACATCGCGCTGCGCCTGCTGCGCGACGGCGCGCACACCACCATCACCACCCGGTTCCCGCACGACGCCGTGCGGCGGTTCGCCGGGATGCCCGACAGCGCCGACTGGCTGCACCGGCTGCGCGTCGTCGGCATCGACCTGCGGGACCCGGCGCAGGTCGTCGCGCTGGCCGACACCGTCGCCGCGCAGGGGCCGCTCGACATCATCATCAACAACGCCGCCCAGACCGTGCGGCGGTCGGCCGGGTCGTATTCGCTGCTCGCGGAGGCCGAGTCCGCTCCCCTGCCGTCCGGGCCGCTGCCCGAGATGCTGAGCCTGGGCCGCACCGGCGACGCGCACCCGGCGGCGCTCGCGGGGGCCATCGAACCGCACACCAACGACCTGCACCCGGTGACCGCGCTCGCGCTGACCGCGGGCTCGGCGTCGCCGGAGCGGATCGCGGAGAACACCGCCATCGACGCGGGCGGCCTGGTGCCCGACCTGCACCCGGTGAACAGCTGGACCCAGCGGGTGCACGAGGTCGACGCCATGGAGCTGCTGGAAGTGCAGCTGTGCAACCAGACCGCGCCGTTCATCCTGATCAGCAGGCTGCGCTCGGCGATGGCCGCGGCGACCGCGCGACGCAAGTACGTGGTCAACGTGTCGGCGATGGAGGGCCAGTTCAGCCGCGGCTACAAGGGCCCGGGCCACCCGCACACGAACATGGCCAAGGCCGCGCTGAACATGCTGACCCGCACCAGCGCCCAGGAGATGCTCGCCGACGGCATCCTGATGACCGCCGTCGACACCGGCTGGATCACCGACGAACGCCCGCACCCGACGAAGATGCGGCTGGCCGAGGAGGGCTTCCACGCCCCGCTGGACCTCGTCGACGGCGCCGCGCGGGTCTACGATCCGATCGTGCGCGGTGAACTGGGCGAGGACATCCACGGCTGCTTCCTGAAGGACTACGAACCCGCGGCCTGGTAGGGCGCCCGCAACCTCCTTCGACTCCGCACGTCTGTCTGTTCACGCAGAGAGAACGGGTGGGGATCACGATGAACGGCACCACAGCACGAAGACTGACCGGCCTGCTGGCGGCCGCCGCCTTCACCGCCGTCGGCTGCACCAGTGTCCAGACCAGCGACGCGCAGGGCCGGGTCACGACGACGCCGCCGCCCACCGAGACGGTCACGGTCACCGCGACCGACGCCGCCAAGCCCAACGGCGGCGGCGCGCACACCACGACCCGCGCGACGCCTCCGCGCACGACCACCCACCACACGACAACGACCACTTCCAGGCCGCCGACCGGCCCGGTGATCGTGAGCTTCACCGTGGTGCAGAAGCCGTCGTGTCCGATCAACGGCACGCCCGACGCGCCGTACTCCAAGCCGGGCACGCCGGTCATCATCGCGTGGAAGATCACCGGCGCGGACGGCGCGGCGATCGCGGTCGACAACCCGACCCTCTACGGCGCCTACGGCAAGGACTATCCGGCGACGGGGCAGTTGGAGCTGTCGTTCCCGTGCTCAAGCACAGCCGGGCAGACCACGCACAAGTACACGGTGTGGCCCAAGGACGCGAAGACCGTCTCCAAGACCCTGACCGTCAGCGCGCAGAACAACCCGTGAGCTACTTCGGCAGCTTGACCGCCCAGCGCCGCTTCGTCCGGCCCGTGCCCGCACACGTCGCCGACGATGGCGTGCACCGTGCCGTCGTCGGCTTCGACGACGTCGTAGAAGTCACCCCCGAGCAGCATCCGCTCGCGGCCAGCGGCGTAGCGGCTCTGCACGCGCAGCCCGTCGTCCTTGAGCACCGGCGTGGGCAGCAACCCGCGTTCGAGGCGCCCTTTCTCCATGGAGAGCAGCCGCTCGTGGCGCAACTGCCGTGGACTTCCTCGCCGCGGGCGCGTTCGACCGCGTAACGCAGCACCCGGGCCAGCAGGTCGCCGTCGACCTGCTCCTTGACCTTCTGCCTGCAACCAAGTCGACTCCATGACGTGCCGCATCCCCGGATTTGATGTTAACCGCCCGCGGCACTCGAGCCGGAGTGAACGCACCCCAGGGACGGCCCACGCACGGGCGCGTCACGCGGGTGGGTCATAGTGGACGGGTGACTGGGCCGTTGGAGGGATGGCTGCCGGTGCGCGGCCTGGAGGCCGTCTTCGCGGCGGGCCGGGCGTTGTTGCCCTCCGTGCCCACGACACCCGCGGGAGTGCTCGAGACCGCCGTCCGGGTCGCGGCCCAGCGGCTGCGCGGGAAGCGGGTGACCGTCCGGACCGCGGACCAGGACGTCCCCATGACGGTCGTCGACCTGGCCTGCACGGGCGACACGTTCCGGCTGGCCCAGGGCCGCATCGATGAGGCGACGTTCGAGGCGAGGGAGTTGGGCTGGCCCCCGCTGCCCCTCGAGCGGCTTCTGGTGACCGCCCGCGACCTGCGCTTCGCCGGGCCGCTCTCCACCACCGTCACCGCCGAGTCGGTCCAGCTCGACGTGACGATCACCGCGGACACCTTGCTGGCGGAGATCGCCGAGACCCGACCCGACCTGAGGGTGCGCTTCGGCACCGTCCTGCTGGTCTCCCGCAAGCCGTGGCCGGGGGAACTGGAAGTGGCCCCGGAGGTGGCGGACGGCGTCGCCCGGCTGCGTCCGACCGCCCTGTGGGTCGCCGGACGCAGGCTGCCGCTTCCGGGCAGGCTGTCCCCCTTCGAACTCCCGCTCCCCGACCTGCCGCGAGGTCTGACCCTCACCTCGGTGATGACGTCGGAGGACGGCGTGCGGCTGCGCGGCGAAGCCCAGGACTGGCGCGACAAACTCTCCAGCACCCCGCTGGCCGAGATGGTCGGACTGCTCGCCACGGCCGCGCAGACCCTGACGATCGGCCGCTAGACCCCCGCGGCCAACTGGTCCATCGTGTACTGCACCAGTTCGATCAGCACTTCCTTGCTCGACTCCCGGTCCCGCACGTCGCAGCTCACGATCGGCACGTTCGGGTCGAGGTCCAGCGCCTGCCGGACCTGGCCGTCGGTATGCGGGAAACCGTCCTCGAACCGGTTCACCGCCACCACGAACGGAATGTTGCGGTTCTCGAAGAAGTCGATCGACGGAAAGCTCGAATCCAGCCGCCGCGTGTCCACCAGGACGACCGCGCCGAGCGCGCCGATCGCCAGTTCGTCCCACATGAACCAGAACCGGTTCTGCCCAGGCGTCCCGAACAGGTACAGCACCACCCGCGGACTGATCGTGATGCGGCCGAAGTCCAGGGCGACGGTGGTCGTCTCCTTGCCCTCGATCCCCGCCATGTCGTCGACGCCGACCCCCGCCTCCGTCAGCACCTCCTCGGTGCGCAGCGGCGGGATCTCGCTGACCGAGTTGACCATGGTGGTCTTCCCGACGCCGAATCCGCCCGCGACCACGATCTTGACCGCGGTGGGAATGACCCCCGTGTCACTCAATTGTTCAGATCCTCCGAATGCCATCGAGCACCGCCTGCAGGAACTTCGTGTCGACGATGTCCGAGGTTTGGAACGGCGCGCCCGCCACCACATCCCCCAGCTCGAGCAGGTCGCTGATCAGAATCTTCGCCACGACGAGGGGGATGTTCAGGTAAGCCGCGATCTCGGCCACCGACAGCGGCCGCTCGCACAGGTCGACGATCTCCTGGTGCTCGGGTGTGAGCTGGGAGAGGTCCGACCGGTTGCGGGAGGCGCGGATCTGGGTGACCAGGTTCAGGTTCGGCGCGCCCGGCCTCGTCCGGCCCCGCGTCATCGCGTAGGGCCGGATCAGCGGGCCCGCCGCCTCGTCGAACCACCAGTCGCGGTCCCCCGCCATCAGGACGGCCGTCGACCCGGCAGCACCGCGGGCTGCCCCACCCTCGGCGCCGACGCGAGGTGCGCCCCTACCCGTTTGACCAGCATGTTCATCTCGTAGGCGATCATGCCGATGTCGGCGTCCTCCTCGCCCAGCACGGCCAGGCAGGCGCCTCGGCCCGCGGCGGTGACGAAGAGGAACGCGTGGTCCATCTCGACGATCGTCTGCCGCACCTGGCCGCCGCCGAACTGTCTGCCGGTCCCGCGGGCCAGGCTTTGGAACGCCGAGGCCATCGCGGACAGGTGTTCGGAATCGTCCTTGGACAGGTCCTCGGACCGGCCCAGGAGCAAGCCATCCGCGGAGAGCACGACGGAGTGGCGGATTCCGACGACCCTGCGGACCAGGTCGTCCAAAAGCCAGTTGAGCTGGCGGTCCTGGCCGATCTTGTCGTTCACGTGGTGCAGTCCTCCCTCTCGATCAGAAGTCTCTTGGCTCGACCGGCGGGTCGGCTCGGCGCGCGTCGCGCGTTCCCCGTTGGAACGCCGACATCGTGTCGCGCACGCGTTCCGGGGAGTACTCGCGTTCCGGCGGGTCCTCGACGGGCGGTTCGTCGCGCAGCTGGGGCGCGAGGTTCTGCTGCCGTTTCCTCCTGGGCAGCGCGGGCCCCGTCTCGTCGTGCCCACCGCCCACACAGTTCTCGTTCACCTTGCGCGGCTCCCCGACCTCGACGTTGGCTCGGTCGATGTCGCCGCCGCCGAGTGCCGCGGCGAAGTCGGTCCCGAGGTCGGTGATCTGCCCGCGGAATCCTTGCCGTGGCACCGTTTCCGGTGTTTCGTCGTCGTGCATCGGCCAGTGGGCGCCGTCGTCTGCGGCACCCGCCGAATCCGACCACATCCAGTCGATGCCTGTCATCGGCGGTTCGAACGGCGTCCCAGCGGGCTCCGGCGCCCGTGCGTTGCGTTCGACGTGCTGGCGGGGCCGCGGGCCGGGTCCCCCCGACTCGTCGTCCACCGCCTCGACCACGATGTCCGATGGCAGGAATACCAGCGCCACCGTGCCGCCGTACGGGGATTCGCGCAGTTCGACCCGGATGGACCGCCTGCTCGCCAGCCGCGCCACCACGAACAGCCCAAGGCGCGACTCGCCGCGCAGCGCCATCGCGTCGAACTCGGGCGGGTAGGCGAGCATCTGGTTGGCCTGCTCACGGTCCTCGGTGGTCATGCCCAGGCCGTGGTCCTCGATCTCCACGACCACACCGCCGGAGACCTGGCTGGTGTAGACGTCGACCTGGGAGCGCGGCGGCGAGAACGACGCCGCGTTGTCGACCAGTTCGGCGACGAGGTGGATGGTGTCGGCCACGGCGACGCCCTGCAGCGCGACGTCGGGCACCTGCTGGACGCGGACCCGCACGTACTGCTCGGTCTCGGCGACGGCCGCGCGCAGGATGTCGAGCAGCCGCACCGGTCTGCGCCACTGCCGACCGGGCTGCTCGCCCGCGAGGATGATCAGGTTCTCGGCGTTTCGGCGGGCCCGGGTGGCCAGGTGGTCGAGCTGGAACAGCGCGTCGAGGTGCTCGGGGTTCTCCTCCTCGCGCTCGATCTTGTCGAGGATCTTGAGCTGGCGGTGCACCAGTCCCTGGTGGCGGTGGGCGATGCCGAGGAAGACCCGGTTGACGCCTTCGCGGGCCTGGCTCTCCTTCACCGCCGCGGCGATCGCGGTGTACTGCGCGGCGTTGAACGCGTCGGCGACCTGGCCGATCTCGTCGGTGCCGTAGTCCAGTGGCGGCACCTCGGCGCCGACGTCGACCCTGGCGCCCTGGCGCAGCCGGTCGACGATGTCGGGCAGCCGTTCGTGGGCCAACCGCAGGGAGTCGTTCTTGAGCCCTTGGAGCCGGGTGACCAGCGCCTGGTCGACGAGCCTGCGGGCGATCCAGGTGGCGACCGCCATGCCCGCGATCACCGTCAGCAGGGCGATGAGGCTGCCGATGAGCCCGGTGGCGAACCGCTTGTCCGCCCGTTCGACGACCACCGCGACCGCGCCCGCGACCTGCTGGGTGGACAGCTTGATCAGGTCCTCGGCGCCCGCGGTGGTGACGGTCGACCACTCCTGCGCGGTGACGGGCGGCCCTGGCGGCGGGTTGCGCCGGTCGTTGGTCTCCTCGCGGGGGCCCGCGGTGATCAGCGCGTTCTCCGCGGCGACGAGCCGCTGCCACATCGGGGACGCGGCGAGCCGCTCGTAGGCGGTCTTCGCCGGCTCGACGCCCAGGGCGGCCTGGGTGAGCAGGGTGGTGCGGTAGGACCCGACCAGGGTCACGAACGCGACGTGCTGCTCGGGGGTGAACCCGCCCGCCGCGATCGCCACGGCGCCGAGCGAGCCCGCCCGCGACATCCGGTCGCCGACCCGGATGGTGTCGATCATCGTCAGGGTCGACTCGACCATGCCCGCGTCGGGCAGGGCCCGGGCCTGGGTCTCGAACACGGCGAGGCCCGCGTCGACCAGGCCGTTGTAGTACTCGTAGACCTGGTTTATGTCCGCGCCGCCGCGTTCGACCTCGGTGCGTCGCTGCGGCAGCGCGCTGACCGACTCGATGAAGCCGCGCAGCCGCGCGTCGATCTCCGGGGTGGTGCTGCCCGGCATCTGGTCGAGCGCGGTGGTGAAGTCGCGCAGAGCCACGTCGGTCGTCTGCTGCTGGGTCTCGAGGGCGGGCAGGTCCGGTGTGCCCGCGTTCAGCGCGGCGATCGTGGCCTGCCGTTCGCGCTGCAGCGCGGCGAGCGTGTTGACCGCCGGGATGGACCCGCCTTTGACCGCGGCGGCGGTGTCGCGGATGAAGATGCCGTCGAACACGGTGTAGGTGGAGAAGACCGCCCACATGGCCAACAGGATGAGCGCGGGAACGAGGACGACACCGGTGAGGCGGGACCGGATGGACGTGCTCTTGGCCTGCGCACCACTCTTCCGCTTCACAGCTCTCCACAACGTCGGGCCGACGGCGTGATCGACGCCGGTGGTGCCTGAACGAACCGCCTCCCGACCTGATCACTCGGTGTCGAGGCGCGCCCGCTTGGCTGTGGCCGAGTCGCTCCAGGGCGGGTATCCGGCTGACGCGCCCCTACCGCGCGTCTGCCCCCTCGCACCTGTTGGCTCCCCCATCCACAGCGGTTCTCACTGTCGCCCGTTGTCCCGCCGCGTTCCCCGGCCGTGATCGCCCTACGGAGTGATAGTCGACGTTTTACAAGATCAACGGCACTCAGAGCAAACGATCGCGCGCGGTACGCGAGGGAGAGAGTAGCGGTTCACTCGATCGTGGAATTGGCGACCCCTTGACTATCTCCGCAGAACGGACACGTCCGTCCGATAGGCAAAGCCCGGATCTCCATAGGGTGACCAAAAGGGTAATAAAACTCGGGCGTGGCTACGGAGTGACAACAGGCCCTTGCCCAGCGCCACCAATCAGGGGGAAGGTCTGATCACCCATCCGAGAGCCGGTTAACGGCGTGACGAAGGACTCCCCATGGGCGCCAAGAAGACCGGCGGCAGCGAGCCGGGCGACTCCCTTTTCCCCGCACTACGCGCGTTCATCCGGGCCCGGGGATCGGACTACCTCAAAGACCCGAACGTCTCCTCGATCGGCGTGGGCTACAAGGTCCGCGGCCGCAGGCAGACCAAAGAGGTCTCGATCCAGTTCACCGTCGCGGCCAAGGCGGAGCCCGAGCAACTGGAGGCACTGGGCACCGCGATGCTGCCGCCGTCGATCACGGTCAACGGCGTCGAGGTGCCCACCGACGTGCTGCAGCGGGTCTACAAGGCCGAGTTCCGGGTGGTGGCCGAGTCCGATCCGAACGCACGCAAGGTCCGGATCGACCCGGTCCGGCCGGGGGTCAGCGTCGGCCACCCGAGCATCACCTGCGGCACGATCGGCGCGATCGTCTACGACATGGAGACCGGCAAGCCCTGCGTGCTGAGCAACTGGCACGTGCTGCACGGCAACAGCGGCGCGCTCGGCGACGTGGTCGTGCAGCCCGGAACCCACGACGACAACCGGACCGCCCAGAACCACCTGGGCCCGCTGCTGCGGTCGTACCTGGGCATCGCGGGCGACGGCGCCATCGCGGCGATCGAGGGCCGCGGGATCGACGCGTCCCAGCTCGACCTCGACGTCGTGGTCGACGAACTCGGCGAGCCCGAACTGGGCGACAAGGTGGTCAAGGGCGGGCGCACGACCGGGGTCACCCACGGTGTGGTGCGGCGGATCGACACGATCGCGAAAATCAACTACGGCGGGGCCAAGGGGATCATCGAGGTCGGCTGCTTCGAGATCGGCGTGGACCCGGCGAAGAAGCCCCTCGACGGCGAGATCAGCAGCGGCGGCGACTCCGGGGCGGCCTGGGTCTTCAGGGCGGCGAACGGGCGGCCGGGAAAGGTGCTGGCCGGGCTGCACTTCGCGGGCGAGGGCGGCGGCGACCCGGACGAGCACGCGCTGGCCTGCCTGCCCCGGTCGATCTTCGAGAAACTGGGCGTCACCCTCGTGCGGCCCGAGGCCGGAGTCGCGGTCGGGGGCTTCAACTCCGGGTTCCTGAGCGTGCCGCTGGCCGTGCCGGACCTCGACCCGGCGGTGCGCGACGACGCGGTCGGTGTGGACGGAACCACCCGGGTCGACTACACGCATTTCTCGCTGACCATGAGCCGGAGTCGGAAATTCGCATACTGGGTGGCATGGAATGTCGATGGCGGCGGACTGAAGAAGATCAGCCGCACCGGAATTCCATTTGTGAAAGATCCTCGCTTGCCTGCCGGAGTTCAGGCCGGGGACGAGCTGTATCGGGACAATCGGCTCGATCGGGGGCATCTCGCCCGCCGAGCCGATCTTCTCTGGGGCTCACTCGACGAAGCGCGTCAGGCTAATCGCGACTCGTTCTTCTTCACGAACATCACCCCGCAGATGGACGACTTCAATCAGAGCGCGCGCAATGGCCTGTGGGGGCGGCTGGAGGACGCGGTCTTCGCCGATGTCGACGTGGACGACCTGAAGGTCAGCATCTTCGGCGGCCCGGTGTTCGGCGCCGACGACCGGGTGTTCCGCGGTGTGGCCATTCCGCGGGAGTTCTGGAAGGCCATCGCCTTCGTCGAGGGCGGGACGCTGCGGGCCGCCGCGTTCCTGCTGACCCAGAACCTCGACCAGCTCGAAACCCTGGACCTCGACGAGTTCCGGTTGTTCCAGGTGTCGGTGGCCGACCTTGAGGCCCGCACGAGCGTGCGACTCCCCGACGCGCTCCGGGCCGCCGACACCGTGCCGGTGCGCCCGGAGGCCGCGGGCCCGCCCGCTCCCCTTTCAAGCCTGTCGGACATCGTCTGGACTACTTGACCGTTCCCAACACCTTGGTCACGGTGATCTCGATGACGACCCGGCGCGGGTTGACCCGCGGGGTCTTGTAGCGCTGCGCGTAACGGTTCTCCGCGTCGGCGACGGCTTCGGCGTCCTGGACGACGACCGCCCGACCCTCCACAGTGGACCATCGGCGGCCGTCCACCTGACACAGGGCGGCGGGCGCGCTGCCCGCCTTGAGAATGTGCCGCACCTTCGCGGAGTCGCCGGAGGTGATCACCCGCGCGACGCCGTTCTCGAAGTCCATGGTCGCCCCGACCGGCACCACATGGGGCGTGCCGTCGGGGCGGACCGTGGTCAGTGTGCAGAGATGGCGTTCCCGCCAGAACGCCTCGAACTCATCGGATACCGGTGGCACCCGACAACCCTAATCATCCTTCGTCGCCGAAGAAGGACTCGCCCACCTCTTCGAAGACCTCGCCCAGGACCATGCCGCCGACGAGACCCGCGGCCACGCCGCCGACCATGCCCATACCGCCGCCACCCCGGTGACCCCCGTGGTGGCCGCCGCCGTGAAAACCGTTTGACGGGCGCCGCGAGGAGACCTCGCCGAGCCACTGGGAGATCAGCCCGGCCCAGTCGGTGCGCTCGGCCTCCTCGTGGGAGACGTGGAAACGGCCGAACGCGTCGCCGCCGGAGGAGAACATGCCCGGCCTGCGGTCGGCTTCGAGGACCACGGCCATGCCCGCCGGGTCGGTGACGAAGGTCAGCTCGACCTGGCTGATGCCGCGCGCGAGCTCGCGCGGCGGGTGGAACTCGATCTCCTGGAAGAACGGCAGCCGCTGGTCGACACCGTGGATGCGGCCGTGCTCGAGGTCCGCGGAGCGGAAGTGGAAGCCCAGGCGGGCGAACGCCTCCAGCACCGCGGCCTGCGACGGCAGGGGCACGATGTGCAGGGCGTCGAGGTCGCCCTTGTCGACGGCCTTCGCCACGGCCAGCTCGGTGCGCAGGCCCAAGCCCATGCCGTGCAGCTGGTGGCCGAAGACCTCGGTGACCGGGGCCTCCCACGGGACGGGCAGGCGGAACGGGACCACGGTGCTCTGGCCCGCGCCCAGCGGGAACCGGCCGGACACCACGGCGCGGTCGAACTCGACGACGGCGGCGCCGCTGCGCTCGACCCTGGTGACCAGCGACAGCGCGATGTAGTCGATGTCGGAGGGGTGCTCGCCACCGGTCATCCGCACCTCGCCGACGATCTCGCCGCCGGGGTACACGCGGGACTCCGTCAGCACCGTGTCGACCGTCGGGCCACCGACGCCGAGCGCGCGCAGCATCTTCTTGAACACCATCAGGTAGTTCTCTCCTTCACAGCGGGGCCGTCCACCGTCAAACGGGTCGCGCCGGGCGCGCGTTCCCGAGTCTCGCCATCCTTGACGCACGAGCGGGGGAACGGTTCCCTGCGGCACGCCGAACATTGAGTGAGCGGAGAGCTCCATGATCGCATCGCCCGCCCGACTCGATCGGGTGACCGTCGACCGGCTCGGCGAGGAGCGGCTGGACTGGCGGTTCAAGTCGGTGCCGCACGCGCTGTTCGGGCTGTCCGTCGACGAGGCGATCGCGCGCCGACCTGTCCTGTTCGACTTCGTCGGGCCGGTCGTCGCCCTCGACGGGCCCGCGATCGAGCACAACCTGGCCACCATGGCGGCGTGGACCGCCGAGCGCGGGCTGCTGCTCGCCCCGCACGGCAAGACGACCATGGCCCCCGCCCTCTTCGCCCGCCAGCTCGACCACGGCGCGTGGGCGATCACCGCGGCCACCGCCGGGCAGCTGCGGGTGTACCGGGCGTTCGGGGTCAGCCGGGTCCTGCTGGCCAACGAGTTCCTCGACCCGGCCGGGCTGCGGTGGCTGGCCGCCGAACTCGACGCCGACCCGGACTTCGAGTTCACCTGCTGGGTCGACTCGGTGCGTGGGGTGGAGCTGATGACCCAGGCATGGACGGGCGCCCGCCCGATCGATGTCCTCGTGGAGGTCGGGGTCCCCGGCGGGCGCACCGGCGTGCGTGACCTCGACACGGCCAGGACGGTGGCCGCGGCCATCGCGGCCAGTCCGGCGCTGCGGCTGACCGGGGTCGGCGGGTACGAGGCTCCGGCGTCGGCCGACGCGAGCCCGGCGGGGCTCGACGCCGTCGCCGCGTACCTCGACCGCCTGCGCGCGACGGTGGAAGCGCTGTCGTTCGAGACCGACCGAGTGATCGTCACCGCGGGCGGCAGCGCGTTCTTCGACCTCGTCGCCGACGCGCTGACCGCGCCGTGGCCGGTGCCGGTGCTGCCGGTGCTGCGCTGCGGCAC
>NZ_JBOHGC010000068.1:0-1731 GCF_050699995.1 Actinokineospora sp.
GTTCGAGCCCGAGTGGGAGGGATTCGTCACGCTCGAGATCAGCAACACGACGCCGCTCCCGGCTCGCATCTATTCCAACGAGGGCATCGCGCAGGTGCTGTTCTTCGAGAGCGACGAGGAGTGCGAGACCTCGTACAAGGACAAGGCCGGAAAGTACCAGGCCCAGCAAGGGATCACGCTGCCACGGCTCTAGGTGCGACCGCCGCCCCTGTCAAGCCATTTGTTGATGTAACCCTGAGGGTCATCGTCAAGCCATTTGCTTTGTAACCCGACCCTCGGCGCCTCGATGTCGCGCGAGAGCGGCGATGCGGTCGAGCTTCTTCTCGATGATCCGCGCCAACTCGAACGGATCGGTGGTGGCCCGCAGCCGGAGCAACGCGTTCACCTTCGCCCGGTCGACGCCGCGGCAGACCCGCAACCGGTCGAGCGGGGTCTGCGGGCGGTCGTAGGCCCGCCTGAGTCGGGAACCCACGCGCTCCTTGCGGAGCAGCTTCACCGAGGGCTGGAACAGGTTCATCATCAGCCGCAGCTCGCTTCGGTAGAGGTCGTTGAGCAACCCCAGCGCGGCCGGGCTGTCGTAGCGGTCCCAGCCGATCAGCTTGCGCACGTGGGTCCAGTTCTTCTGCTCGATGTGGGCGTTGTCGTCCTTCTTGTAGGGGCGGCCGCGAGTGAACTGGATGTGCCCGGTCCGGCAGTAGCGCACCAAGTGGTGGTTCAAGAACTCGCTGCCGTTGTCGGAGTCGATGCCGCACAGCGCGAACGGCAGGGCCCGGCGCATCTCCTCGAGGCCAGCCAGGATCCCGGTCTCGCCCTTGCCGAGCACGGCGTAGGTCTCGGTCCAGGTGGTGTGGATGTCGGTGAGGTTGAAGGAGTGGGCGAACTCACCCTCGGCGCACTCGCCGGAGTGGGAGACCAGGTCGATCTCGGTGAAGCCGGGCTGGGTGACGTCCCAGTGATCGGTCTTGATCGGGATGTGGTGCTTGAGCAGCGTGCCGGGCTTGGTGCGCCCGTAGAGGCGGCGCCGCAGCACCCGCTTGCGGGACTGGAGCCGGCGGTCGATCTGGCGCGGGCTGATGGCCCGCAGCTGGCGCTCGAGTTCGGGCGTCAGCGCCAGACGCTGGCGCAGCCACGGCAGCCACAGCGGCAGCATGGCCCTCAGGCGTACCGACCAGGGGTAGCCGGCGGCCTCCCAGACCTGGGCCAGGGTTTGGATCACGGTCCGGCCGTAGCTGGGGCCCCGGGTCCGCCGCGGCCGGGGGCGAGCCCCGGGAGGCGGCCCGTTCAGCAGCCGGATGGCGTACTTGCGGTTGTAGCTACAGACCTCGCAGAACTCGTCCAGGATCGTTCCCTTCTGCTCCGCCGCACTCCGGTGATAGCGGTTGTAGATCGCCTTCAGGTACTCCCGTCGTCCCATGCCGGTCATCTCCTGTGTGCCCTCCCTGGCCGGGAGGGTTACCAGTCAAATGACTCGACGATCCAACCTCGGGTTACATTCTACGCGGCGCGATGCGCGGATTGCGCCGCCCGCCGCAAATACCATAGCCTTGCGCGCCGATGCCGACCGCCGATCGACACCCGAGGGAATCCCCATGCCCGGCACTCGAACCGTTCTCCTCGCCACCGCCCTCCTGCTCATGACCGCGGGCGCGGCAGACGACGCGATATCCGCCCGCGGCCAGGCGACGCGCTCGGTCGTGTGGGCGAAGCACGGCATGGTGTGCGCGGCACAGC
>NZ_JBOHGC010000069.1:0-12327 GCF_050699995.1 Actinokineospora sp.
CGTACAGGGTGGGGTCGAAGTGCTCCTCGCCCTCCTGTACGCCTTCGTTGGCCTGCTTGAGCGACAGCGAGATCCGGCGCCGCTCCAGGTCGATGTCGATCACCTTGACCATCACGTCCGCGCCGACGCCCACGACCTGCTCGGGCACCTCCACGTGGCGCTCGGCCAGCTCGGAGATGTGCACCAGGCCCTCGATGCCCTCCTCGACCCGCACGAACGAGCCGAAGGGCACCAGCTTGGTGACCTTGCCCGGCACGATCTGGCCGATCTGGTGGGTACGGGCGAAGTGCTGCCAGGGGTCCTCCTGCGTCGCCTTGAGCGACAGCGACACGCGCTCGCGCTCCATGTCGACGTCGAGGACCTCGACGGTGACTTCCTGGCCGACCTCGACAACCTCGGACGGGTGGTCGATGTGCTTCCAGGACAGCTCCGAGACGTGCACCAGGCCGTCGACGCCACCGAGGTCCACGAAGGCACCGAAGTTGACGATCGAGGACACGACGCCCTTGCGGACCTGGCCCTTCTGCAGCTGGTTGAGGAACTCGCTGCGGACCTCGGACTGGGTCTGCTCAAGCCACGCGCGGCGCGACAGGACCACGTTGTTGCGGTTCTTGTCGAGCTCGATGATCTTGGCTTCGAGCTCACGGCCGACGTACGGCTGCAGGTCGCGCACGCGGCGCATCTCGACCAGCGACGCGGGGAGGAAGCCACGCAGACCGATGTCCAGGATGAGGCCGCCCTTGACGACCTCGATGACCGTGCCCTTGACCGGCTCGTCCGACTCCTTGAGAGCCTCGATCGTGCCCCACGCACGCTCGTACTGAGCGCGCTTCTTGGACAGGATCAGGCGGCCCTCCTTGTCCTCCTTCTGGAGAACGAGGGCCTCGACCTCATCGCCGACCTTGACCACGTCGGCGGGATCGACATCGTGCTTGATCGACAACTCGCGCGAGGGGATGACGCCCTCGGTCTTGTAGCCGATGTCGAGCAGGACCTCGTCCCGGTCGACCTTGACGATCGTGCCCTCAACGATGTCGCCGTCGTTGAAGTACTTGATCGTCGCGTCGATCGCAGCGAGGAACTCCTCTTCGGATGCGAAGTCGTTGACGGCGACCTGCTGCTTCGGCGCGGTGACAGCCGGGACAATGGTGGTGTCGGTGGACATTAGGTAGGTGGCTCCGGTACGGATTGGTTTGGGTCGGGCTTACGGTTTTCAAGGCATTCGATCTCCGGGGCGCGGCGGAATCTTCGCCGACGGCACACCCGAACGAACAGGACCACACCGACAACGCCGCGCGACCCGTGCATGATTCCCAGCGGTCAGAAACCCAAGTCAGCGCGATACCACTGCGCGGCGGTATCCTACGCGGCTCCGTGATGACCGGGCAAACCCGGGGTACCTCCGAGAATGCTGATCCAGCCGCTGGTGACAGGATGTCACGGTGTCCAACCCAAGCGCTGAGAAGGCCCTCGGCACGACCGCCGTCGCCAGGGTGAACGTGGGGTCGGCCGAGTCGGTCGCCGCCAACATCGCCTGGTGGGACGCCGACGCCGACGATTATCACGCCGAGCACGGCGAATTCCTCGGTGTCGCCGACTTCGTGTGGTGCCCGGAATCGCTTCGCGAAGAGGACGCCAACCTGTTGGGTGACGTCTCAGGGCGCGATGTCCTCGAAGTCGGGTGCGGGTCGGCCCCGTGCGCGCGGTGGCTTTCGGCTCGGGGCGCGCGGGTGGTCGGGCTGGACCTGTCGGCGGGGATGCTGGGCTACGCGTCGGCCGCGAACATCGCGACCGGCATCGATGTGCCTTTGATCAGGGGAAACGCCGAGCAGCTGCCCTTCGCCGACGAGACGTTCGACCTCGCGTGCTCGGCGTTCGGCGCGGTCCCGTTCGTGGCCGATGTGGGCGCGGTGTTCAGCGAGGTCGCGCGCGTCCTGCGCCCCGGCGGCACGTGGACCTTCGCGGTCACCCACCCGATGCGCTGGATCTTCCCCGACGATCCCGGCCCGGACGGCCTGCGCGTCACCGGGTCGTACTTCGACCGGACCCCGTACGTCGAGGTCGACGACCAGGGCACGCCCACCTACGTCGAGCACCACCGCACGCTGGGTGACTACGTCCGCGCGCTGACCGCGGCCGGGCTGACGATCTTCGACCTCGCCGAGCCGGAGTGGCCGGAGGGCCACACCCAGAAGTGGGGCCAGTGGAGCCCGCTGCGCGGTGAGCTGTTCCCCGGCACGGCGATCTTCCGGTGCCGCCGGTGACGGCGGCGCTCCTGCGCGCCCAGTCCACCCGGTTCGCCAGCCTGGACCCCCTGCTCCCGGCCGCGGTGGACCCGCCGCCCGGCGACCTGCTCACCGCCGCCCTGCCCGACGGCG
Organism: Actinokineospora sp.; assembly: GCF_050699995.1. Classification (GTDB taxonomy): domain Bacteria; phylum Actinomycetota; class Actinomycetes; order Mycobacteriales; family Pseudonocardiaceae; genus Actinokineospora. Next base: position 2,379 of record NZ_JBOHGC010000069.1, read on the forward strand.
AGCAGGTGTCCGCGGTGCTGACCCGCACGCTCATCCAGCCGGGCACGCCGCAGTCACTGTGGTCGGCGTTCGAGGTCTTCGAGCTGCACCCGCTGCTCGGCGCGACCGACGGTGACGCTCTCGACCCGCTGCTGCGGGCCTGGCCCAGCAAATTGGGCGTGACCAGCGCGGACACCGCCTGCGTGGTGACCTGGCCGAGCCGCGACGCGGCGGCGGCGAAGGCGCTGCTGGCGCACGGGTTCGTCCCGCTCTCGGTGTTGGCCGTGCGGACGGCGCCGCCCCCCGCGCGCGAGCCGACGCCGGGTGTGGCGGTCCGCCGGGCGACCCGCGCGGACTTGGACGTGCTGGTCAAGTCGGCCTTGGCCGAGGTCGCGTACTCGGCGCAGGTCGGCGGCGCGGTGCCGCGGCCGGACGCGCCCGCGGTGAAGCGGGCGGCGCTGCGTGCGCACCTGACGCAGGGTGACCCGATCTGGCTCGCCGAGCGCGACGGGGTCGCGGTCGGGCACGCCGAGGGCTGGCACACCGACTCCGTCCCCGGCTCCTGGGCCGAGACCCGGGTCCGGCACGGCCGCTGGGGCTACGTGAACTGCCTGTCCGTACGACCGGACGCGCGGCATGCGGGCGTCGGGCAGGCCCTGATGGCCGTCGCGCACGCTGAACTGAGCCCGCGCACGGTCGGGTCGTTCTTGTACTACAACCCGCCGAATCCGCTGTCCCCGGTGTTCTGGGCCCGCCAGGGGTACCGTCCCCTGTGGACAGTGTGGGAAGTTCGCCCCGCCGCAGCCCTGCGCTGACCGGTCCCCCTCGAAACAAGTTGCGCTAACCAACCGTCATGCGGGCTCACCGCCCGGACCCAGGTGACTTCGATCATTCGGGCGCAGTTGCAGCGGTTGGCGGACGCTGGGGAGCTGCCGCCTGGGGTCGCGGTGCCGACGGCGTCGGCGGCGTTGTTCGGGACGGTGTTGGTAGTTGCGCTGGACTGGCAGGTGTTCGCGCCGGAGCGAAGCCGGGAAGAGGTACGGGACTCGGTGTTGATGTTGGTTCGCGGGTTGCGCGGCACGGGCTGAATACCCGGGGTCTATCCCGGGGGCATGTGCTGACTGATCTCCAGCGCGGTGGTGATCAGCGACTGGGCGCGCGCGGTGATCGCCGCGAGCAGACCGTGCGCGTGCGGAGCGGTGGACTCCGCCACGTCGCGCAAGGCGCGCAGGTCATCATCGAGGCGGTGCAGCAGAGCGGGGACGTCGGCGTTGTGCGTGCGCAGGGCGGTGGCGATCTCGTCGAGGCTGACGCCGTGGGCTTCCAGCCTGCGGATGGTGTTCACCTGCTCGACCGCGGTGGGGTCGTAGAGGCGGTAGTTGCCGGGGGTGCGTTCGGCGGGGACTATGAGTCCGAGGTTGGTGTAGTAGTCGATGGTGCGGGTGCTGACTCCGGCTTGGGTGGCGAGTTCTCCGATGCGCAGCAGTGTGTCGGCCACGGGCAGCCTCCTCGCACGTCGCCTGGGGTGTGTCGGCCGCCCTCAACCATACAGTGCTGCGTGATAGTGTCGGATTTGTGTGTATCGACGCCGATGGGTGTAGTACCCGGCCGGGGCGAGCCCGGCTGATCAGGTCCACCCGCGCCTCCGCCGTGACCGATCCCGCCCGTCCGGGTGGGTGTCCGCCGTGTTGATCGCCGCCGGGTTGGTGGTCACCCTGGTGTTGACCGCCGCGACCGGGTATTTCGTGGCCCAGGAGTTCGCCTACATGGCGGTCGACCGGGGCAGGCTGCGGCAATTGGCCGAGACCGGCGACAAACCCGCGCAGCGGGCGTTGCAGGTGACGCAGAAGCTGTCGTTCATGCTCTCGGGCGCCCAGTTCGGCATCACCGTGACCGCGCTGCTCGTCGGCTACGTCGCCGAACCTCTCCTGGGCACCGGCTTGGCCGATCTGCTCGGCCTCGCCGGCCTCAACCGGGCCGCCGCGCTGTCGCTGTCCCTGGCGGTGTCGCTGGTGTTCGCCACCGTGGTGCAGATGGTGCTCGGCGAACTGCTGCCAAAGAACCTCGCCATCGCCAAACCGGTGCCGCTGGCCAGGGCGCTGAGCGGGTCCACCCTGGTGTATCTGAACGTCGCGGGGCCGTTGATCCGGTTGTTCGACGCGGCGGCGAACCGGTTGCTGCGCGCGGTCGGGATCGAGCCGGTGGAGGAGCTGCCGCAGGGCGCGACCCCGGAGGACCTGGAACGCATCTTCGGCCAAGCCGGAGCCCAAGGTCACCTGGACCCCGAGCTGACCCAGTTGCTCGACCGCGGCCTGGACTTCCGCGGCCTGGTCGCCGAACAGGCGATGACCCCGCGGGTCGCGGTCCGCACCATCCACGTCGACGAACCCGCCTCCCGGGTGGTGGAGCTGCTCGACACCGGGTTCTCCCGCTTTCCCGTGGTGCGGAACGACTTGGACGACCTGGTCGGGGTGGTCGGGCTGGCCGAGGTGCTGACCATCGAACCCGAACAACGCCCGAACACCCCGGTCGGACGGATCGCCACGCCGGCGGTGATGGTGCCCGCGACGCTGCCGCTGCCCGCCGTGCTGGAGCGGCTGCGCGCCGAGCACCGGCAGCTGGCATGCGTGGTCGACGAGTTCGGTGGGTTCGCCGGAGTCGTGACCCTGGAGGACCTGGCCGAGGAGCTGGTCGGGGAGATCCACGACGAGGACGACCCAGTTCAGGCCGTCATCGAGCGCCGGGGCGAGGGGGCCTGGCTGGTGCCCGGCCGGGCCCGGGTCGACGAGATCGCCGACGCCACGGGGATCGCCCTGCCCGAGCACGAGGACTACGACACCGTGTCCGGTCTGGTGCTGCTGCACCTCGGGCGCGTCCCCAAGGTCGGTGACGAAGTCGAGTTGCTCGTCGCGACACCCTCGCACGAGGACGTGCCCCCCGCGCCGCGCCTGGTGAGCGTGCGGGTCATGACCATCGCCCGACATGTCCCCGCGACCGTCCTGGTCTGCGCTGCACCCGACGACGCCCAGGAGGTGGGCCGATGAGCATCGGATGGTCGCTGATCGCCTCACTGGCGTTGCTGGTGGGCAACGCGTTCTTCGTCGCGGCCGAGTTCGCGCTGATCTCGGCGAAACGTCACCGGCTCGAACAGGCCGCCGCCGAGGGCAGCCGAGCCGCCCGCGCTGCTGTCGCCGGGACCCGCGAGTTGTCGCTGATGCTCGCAGGCGCCCAACTCGGGATCACCCTGTGCACGCTGGGTCTGGGTGCGCTGGCCGAACCGGCGGTCGCCGCCCTGCTCGACATCCCGTTGCTCGCGCTCGGCCTCCCGGCCGGGGCGTCACACGCGATCGCGTTCGGAATCAGCCTGGCGCTGGTGGTGTTCCTGCACATGGTCGTCGGGGAGATGGCCCCTAAGTCCTGGGCGATCTCGCACCCGGAACGTTCGGCGCTGCTGCTGGCGCTGCCGTTTCGCGGGTTCGCCCACCTGGTGCGCTGGGTGCTCGCCGCGCTCAACGGGGTGACCAACGCGTTGTTGCGCGCGGTCAGGGTCACCCCGCAGGACGAACTCGCCCAAGCCCACCGCCCGGACGATCTGCGGATGCTGGTGCGCCAGTCCGGTGAGCACGGCCTGATCGCCGAAGGCCAGCAACGCCTGCTCACCCGCATGCTGGCCTTGCAGAACACCCGCGTCGACCAGGTCATGGTGCCGGTCGACGAGACCGTCACCGTCAACGAGGACATCACCGCCCGCGCGATCGAACGCCAGAGCCTGCTGACCGGGCGGTCCCGCTTCCCGGTCACCGACCACAGCGGGCGGTTCGTCGGGCTGGTCCACATCCGGGAGGCCATGCGGGCCACCGCGACCGGGGCCGACCCCACCGCCGGTGAGCTGATGGGCGAGGCCGTCACCCTCGCCGCGGACCTGCCCGTGGCGACGGCGGTCACCGCGATGCGCGAGCGCCGCGCTCAGCTTGCCCTCGTCGCGGCGGGCACCGGGGGCGCGGTGGTGGGCATCGCCACGATGGAGGACCTGCTTGAGGAACTCATCGGCGAGTTCGACGACGAGACCGACACCCCCAGCTGACCCTGACCTCATCCCGCGCCGTCCGGCGTCGGGGGTTTGTTCACCCATTTCAGGAGGAAATGCCGATGTTCAAACGGATGCTCAGTGCCTTCGGTGTCGGAGGACCATCCGTGGACACCGTTCTCGACTCACCGCACGCCGTGCCGGGGCAGGTGATCACCGGGCAGGTCCGCGTCCAGGGCGGCAGCGCCGACGCCGAGGTCGGCCAGATCGTGCTCACCCTGGTCACCGCCGTGAAAACCCCGCACGGGCACAACCCGCATACCGAGTTCCACCGGCTCGTGGTCGACCAGAACGTTCGGGTCACCGCCGGGCAACCGCTCAACCTGCCTTTCCGCCTGCCGTTGCCCTTCGAGACCCCGATCACCGCGGTCGGGAACAACCCGCTGCCCGGGGTCACCGTCGGCGTGCGCACCGACCTGGTCATCTCCGGGGCGCCAGACAAGGGCGATCTCGACCCCGTCCTCGTGCATCCCCTGCCCTCGCAGGACCGTGTCCTCGACGCGTTCGGTGAACTCGGCTTCCAGTTCCGCAAAGCCGACGTCGAAGCCGGACACCTGCACGGCGTCCGCCAGGAACTCCCGTTCTTCCAGGAAATCGAGTTCTTCCCACCTGCCCAGTTCGCCCACACGGTCAACGAGGTCGAACTGACCTTCGTCGCCGACCCGAACCACCTCCACGTCATCCTCGAAGCCGACAAACGCGCAGGCGGGTTCCACGGTGGCGGCGACACCTTCGGCCGCTTCCACCTGTCCCACCAGGAAGCCGAGGACACCGACTGGGCCGACACCATCGGCGGCTGGCTCCAGCAGATCACCGACCGGCGACCCGCCCACAACGCCTTCGGCGGCCACGGCAACCCCGCCTTCGGACAGCCTGGTTACGGCCAGCACGGCTACGACCAGCACGGTCAACACGGGTACGGGCAGCAGCGACGCGGCCCCGGCATGGGAGCCGCCATCGGCGGCGCCGCCGCCGGACTTGTCGGCGGCATGATCATCGGCGACATGATCGGCGACGCCTTCGAAGGCGGAGACGACGACGGCGGCGAGTAGCAGCCGGATGCCCGCGCGTGGGTTCGAGCCCACGCGCGGGCCACACGTGCGGTGCGGTCACGGCGCCCAGCGAGCAGAGTGTTCGGCCTGGCGTGCACGAGGTGTCACCGAGGCTGAGTCGCATCCGCACCTGATGGTTGTGCTCGGCATGCGCGATCACCGTGCAGGAGAGACGCGCGCTCATCATCGGAAGGTCGGTCTCAGCGGGCATCGCGACGATCTCGGTCCAAGCTCGTCGTGCTCGTTCGCCGAGTTGGGGGTCATCCGGCAGGCAGTAGTCACCCATCGCCGAACAGTATGGCCGGCAGACGCGGCCGGAGGTGGCCTGCGGGTCAGCTGACGTGGACTCCGCCGACCTGGTGGATGCCGGAGGGGCGTCGATCCAGGCCTCGGTGGATGGCGTCGGTGACGCTGGTGGCGATTTCCGCGTGGGTGAGCCAGCGGGAGGTGCCTCGGTCCGTGACCGGGCGCAGCACGACCTGCTGTGTCGGGTGGTCGGTGATCACCGGGTCCGGGCAGCCTGCGACCGGGTCGGCCGATGAGCGGCCGTGGACCTCGACGACCGGGGCGTCCGTGGTGAGGAGTCGGGCCACTGCCTTGAGGACCGGCACGCGTGATCGGCTCTCGATCCAGGCGACCAGGAGGTCCGCTGGGCCGCCCAGGGCGCGGGCGGCCCGGTCGGCCAAGCGCTCGGGGTAGGACCAGTCGGCTTCCACCCACAGGGCTCGGCCGGTTCCCTCGGCGGTCAGTGGGGCGTAGCGGCGGCTGGGGAGGACGACGTGCCAGCCGTCTGCGATGAGGCCCTTGGTGACCTGTGTGAGCATTCCGGTGCCGCCCAGGACCAACGCTCGCCGTACCGCCATCGCCGTCTCCCTTCGGGGAATCCCCGAGGTTACCGAGGAGTCAGCCCGTGTGTGCGTTGTAGCGCTCGAGATGGACCACCTGGTCGAGTGGTGTCCGGCTGCGCCAGCCGTGACGTTCCAGGTCGGGCACCTCCTGCAGCCGGTCCACGGGGCCGAGGCACAGCCAGGCGACCGGCCGCACCGTCTGCGGGATACCCAGCAACCCCTGCAGGTACTCCTCGCGGTAGAAGCTGACCCAGCCGACGCCCAGGCCCTCGGCCGTGGCGGCGAGCCACAGGTTCTGGATGGCCAGGCACACCGAGTACAGACCCGCGTCGGCGATGGCGTGCCTGCCGAGCACCGACGGCGAGCCGCGGTGGGGGTCGTAGGTGACGACGACGGAGAGGGTGGACTCCAGGATGCCGTCGATCTTGATGCGCTCGAAGGTCTCGGCCCGCTCCCCCGTCAGGGTCGCCGCGTACTCGGCCCGCTCGCCGTGGACGTGCTGGTGGAACTCGGCGCGGGTGTCCTTGTCGCGGACGAGGACGAAGTCCCACGGCTGGCTCATGCCGACGCTGGGCGCGGCGTGCGCCGCGCTCAGGACGCGGTGCAGCACCTCGTCGGCAATGGGTGCGCCGGTGAACTCGGCGCGCACGTCGCGCCGCTTGCCAACTACCTCGTAGAAATCCACCGGCGCAGCCTAGTTCGGCGAATACCCGCCACCACCCGCGCTGTGACGTTGAACGCTAGTGCGCTGCCTCATTCCAGGACCGTCCGAAGCCGACGGACACGTCCAGGGGGACGCGGAGTTCGTAGGCGCCGCCCATTTCCTTGCGCACCAACGCTTCCACGGCTTCGTGTTCGCCGGGGGCGACGTCGAGCACGAGTTCGTCGTGGACCTGGAGCAGCATCCGGCTGCGCAGGCCTGTCGCCACCAGTTCGCGTTGGACGTGGAGCATGGCGACCTTGATGATGTCGGCGGCGCTGCCCTGGATGGGGGCGTTGAGCGCCATCCGCTCGGCCATCTCTCGGCGCTGGCGGTTGTCGCTGGTGAGGTCGGGCAGGTAGCGACGGCGGCCGAAGATGGTCTCGGTGTAGCCGTCCTTGCGGGCCAGGCCGACGAGTTCCTGCAGGTAGTCACGCACGCCGCCGAAGCCGGCGAAGTAGTCGTCCATCAGACCACGCGCTTCCTCGGTGGAGATGCGCAGCTGTTGCGAGAGGCCATACGCCGAGAGGCCATAGGCCAGGCCGTAGTTCATGGCCTTGATCTTGGCGCGCTGTTCGCCGGTGACTTCGGTCGGCGAGACGGAGAAGACCTTGGCGGCGGTGGCGGCGTGGAAGTCGAAACCGGAGTTGAACGCCTCGATCAGCGCCTCGTCGCCCGACAGGTGGGCCATGATCCGCATCTCGATCTGGCTGTAGTCGGCGGTGAGCAGCTCGGCGTAGCCGTCGCCGACGATGAAGGCGTCGCGGATCGTGCGGCCGGCTTCGGTGCGGATCGGGATGTTCTGCAGGTTCGGCTCGGTGGACGACAGCCGACCGGTGGCCGCGATCGTCTGGTTGAACGTGGTGTGGATGCGGCCGTCGTCGGCGACGGACTTGAGCAGGCCCTCGACCGTGATCTTGAGCCGCATCGCGTCGCGGTGTTCGAGCAGGTGCTCCAGGAACGGGTGCTGGGTCTGCGCGTACAGGGTCGTGAGCGCTTCGGCGTCGGTGGTGTAGCCGGTCTTGGTCTTCTTGGTCTTCGGCATCTCCAGCTCGTCGAAGATGACGACCTGCAGCTGCTTCGGCGAGCCGAGGTTGATCTCCTTGCCGATGACCGCGAACGCCTTCTGCTCGGCGTCGCGCACGCGGGCGGCGAAGTGGGACTCCAGTTCGCTGAGCTTCTCGGTGTCGACGGCGATGCCCGCCGCTTCCAACTCGGCGAGGACACGCAGCAGCGGCAGCTCCATGTCGCCGAGCAGGGTGTACTGGCCCGCGTCGCGCAGAGCGGTGTCGAGCGCGTCGGCCAACTCGGCGATCGCGCGGGCACGCAGGATCTCGCCGGCGGCGAGCTTGCGGTCGTCGTCGCCCTCTTCATCCAGGAGGGACAGCTGCTGCTCCCCCGCCGTGTCCTCGACGCGCAGTTCGCGCTTGAGGTAGCGCAGGACCAGGTCGTCGAGGGTGAAGGTGCGCTGCCCCGGGCGGACCAGATACGCGGCCAGCGCGGTGTCGGTCGCCAGGCCTTCGAGGGACCAGCCGCGGTTGCGCAGGGCGTGCAGCGAGCGCTTGACGTCGTGGGCGAGCTTGGGGATGTCCGGGTCGGCCAGCCAGTCGCGGAACGCGCGCTCGTCGTCCTCGGTCAGCGCGGTGACGTCGACGTAGACGCCCTCACCGCCGGCGGTGGACAGCGCGACGGCCTTCAGCTCGACGGCCTGGCCGGACACGCCGACCTGGTCGTCCCTGAACGACAAGCCGATGCGCGTGCCCTTCGGCGCGTGCTTCGTCAGCCAGCCGGGCAGCTCGCCTGCCTCCAGGGCGCCGCCGCTGACCTCGAAGCCCTCGTCGGCCTCCGGCTCGGCGCTGGTGAGGGTGGCGAAGAGCCGGTCGCGCAGGACACGGAACTCCAGCTCGTCGAACAGTCGGTGCACGGCGTCGCGGTCCCACGCGCGCACAGCGAGTTCGCCAGGGGTCAGGTCAAGCGGGACGTCGCGGACCAGCTCGGTGAGCTGCCGGTTCATCATGACCGCCGACAGGTTCTCCCGCAGCGAGTCGCCGACCTTGCCCTTGACCTCGTCCACCCGGTCGATCAGGTCGTTGAGCGAGCCGAACTGCTGGATCCACTTGGTGATCGTCTTCTCACCGACCCCGGGGACCTTGGGCAGGTTGTCGCTCGGGTCTCCCCGCAGGGCCGCGAAGTCCGGGTACTGGGCCGGGGTGACGCCGTACTTCGCCAGCACGGCGTCGGGGGTGTAGCGGGCCAGTTCGGACACGCCCTTGACCGGGTACAGGACGGTGACGTGCTCGTTGACCAGCTGCAACGCGTCTCGGTCGCCGGTACAGATGAACACGTCGAACCCGTCGACCACGGCCTGGGTGGTCAGCGTGGCGATCAGGTCGTCGGCCTCGAAGTTCTCCTTGGCCAGCTTCGGGATGCAGAGGGCGTTGAGAACTTCCTCGATGAGGCTGACCTGGCCCTTGAACTCGTCCGGGCTGGCGCTGCGGTTGGCCTTGTAGTCGGGGAACGACTCGCTGCGGAACGTCTTGCGGGAGACGTCGAAGCACACCGCGAGGTGGGTGGGGGCCTCGTCACGCAGCAGGTTGATCAGCATGGAGGTGAAGCCGTAGACGGCGTTGGTGTGCTGGCCGGTGCCTGTGGAGAAGTTCTCCTTGGGCAGCGCGAAGAACGCCCGGTAGGCCATCGAGTGCCCGTCGATCAACAGCAATCGGCGGGCTTCGGCGGTGGTGGCGGGGAGCGGTCGGGTTTCGGTCTGCGCTGGCACGCCGCGAGTCTAGGCTGGGGCACTGACAGCTTTGCCGAGAGTCGGGGTCGGTCGACCCAGCGTCACCCAGCGGAGGTCCCCTTGAGCACGATTGACCCGTCGAAGATCCCCGGTCTGCGCCCGGAAGTGGCCGATCAGCTGCTCGCCGACAAGCTCGGCATCGAGGTGACGGACTGGGACAAGAACCGGCTGGTCGCGACCATGCCGGTGAAGGGGAACCTGCAGCCGTACGGCCTGCTGCACGGTGGCGCGAGCGCGGTGCTGGCGGAGACGCTGGGCTCGATCGCGGCGGCGTTGAACGCGCCGGAGGGGAAGCTGGTCGTCGGGCTGGAGCTGTCGTGCACGCACCACCGCGCGGCCCGCGAGGGTTTGGTGACGGCGGTGTGCACGCCGCTGCACGTGGGGCGGTCGACGTCGACGTTCGAGATCGTGATGACCGAGGACAGCGGCAAGCGCACGTGCACGGCCCGGCTGACGTGCGTGGCCCTGGACCGCGCGCCGGGCGAT
>NZ_JBOHGC010000070.1:0-22704 GCF_050699995.1 Actinokineospora sp.
CGCGGGTAGGCCCAGTCGGAGCGGAACCCTGTCAGGTTGTCGTGGTGGAACAGCTCGAAGGTGACGTCCCGGTCGTGGGAGAGGTAGTTCTCGGCGGACCCGACGATGATCTCGCGCAGCGCCGTGAAGTCGTCGTAGCTGTTGAGCTGCATGACTGGGGTTCCTCATCTGCGGTCGGCGGGAGGTCGAGATCGGAGTCAGGTCGGCTGTGCGGTCACCGGGTGGCAGGCGCGGGCGACAGGTGACGCTGGTGGAGTGCGCGGTCGCAGCGCACACGCAGCAGCACGCCGTCTTCGGCGAGCTGGATGGTGCGCTGCTCGCTCCAGCCGGCGAATCGGTACTTGCCGGGCCCGACCGGTGCGAGGGCGAAGACGCGGTGGGCAGCGGTGAGCATCACCGTCCCATCGCAGTTGGTGATCCGGCATGGCTGGAGGGGGCCGTCCAGCGGCTGGTCGTGGTCGAAGTCGGTGAAGCCGCAGGGCAGCGACGGCTCGTACGGGGATGCGACGGGGAACGGGGTGGGCGGCGGCGTGGCGTGGTTGAACAGCACGTCGCCGTCGGTCAACGCGGAATGCCAGTCCGGGGGAAACAGCTCGGCCAGCTCCCGGGTGAGCAGTGCGTCGATGACCGCGTGCACGCGTGTGGCGGGTCCGGTGTTGCGCACCAGGTGCTCGCGGGAGAAGTCCCCGTACCAGAGTTGCCCGGCCGCCCAGCAGTGCTCTACGCCGTCGAGGACGAGAACCGCGCTGGGGTGGGTGACGAGCGGGATGTGTAGGCGCGTCATGCCGCGGTGCAGCGAGTATTTCGGGTCGCGATGAGGCTCGCACGTCGCTCCCGGACCCAGCGCCATCAGTCGCACGGCGTTGAGCGGGGCCGGGATCGCACCGAGGATCTCACGCAGGTACGGCAGCCGGTCCAGCCAGACTGTTGGCGCGAAATCGACCGGGCCGGGTCCGCCTGGGTCGGTGCGTTCCGGGTTGCCGCCCGGACTGCGCAGCGGCAGGACCGTCCAGTCGGTGGCGGCGGCAGCACCGATGGTCCCGCCGGCAGCGTGAATGCGCTGCTGCTGCCAGCGATGGCCGCTGACCTCGGCCAGCTCACGGGTGAGCCGACCGGCGTCGAAGGATGGGGCGAGCCGGGCAGCCTCGCCCAGCACCGGTCGCTCGGATGCGGTCATCGGCGTGATCCTCTCCAGGTCTGGGGGTATCAGGAGGCGGGCCGGCTCGGCACGCCGATGTGGTCGCTGGCGCTGTAGGTGCTCGCGGAGATGGTGGCGAACCGGGCGTCGAGCCGGTCGAACACCGCCTGGCGGTCGGTGTCGGCAGCGTAGGCGATGCAGAACACGAACTGGGCGCGGTTGATCTCCAGCGGGATGACCGGCATCGACACGATCACCCCGGTGCGCGCTGCCGGGTCGTAGTCGCAGCCGAGTTTGTCGACGGCGGTGAGGAAAGCGTCGAAATCAGGGACGGCCCAGGTCGGGGGGACGTGATACTCCACCACTGACCGCTGGGGCGCGACGTCGGTCTCAACGATGCGGTGAGCGATGACCTGATAGATGTGCAGCGAACCGGATACTTGGGCGTTGACCTCGGTGAATATCACCCGCCCGCCGGTGGTGACGACCGCGTCCGCGCTCAGGTGGCCCCGATAGCCCAGCGTCCGATAGGCCTCAGCCAGCCGCGTCCCACCCGCGAGAAGCTGGACGCGGATGGTCTCATCCACATCGCGCAGGGGGACGATCTGGTGGCTCAGGCGTCGCCCGACGTAGAGCAAGGTTCCCATCTCAGTCGGACGAGTCTCGTCGTCGGCGACATAGTGCTCGGAGTACACCGACACCGCCTCTGGTGCGAACTCTTCGATGACTACCGAGAACCGATTCTGTGCGGAGGCCCAGTCCCAGCGTTGCCGCCAGTAGGCCTCGATCGCCTCGCGACCATCGCCGTCGAGCTGGTGGATGTGCCGGGCGCCGACATGATCAGAGGCAAGCGAGACGTCCCGCAGTAGGAGCTGGTTTCCCACCCCAGCCCCGTTGTGGGCCTGCTTGACCATGACCGCGCCGGACTTCTCCAGCAGCGCGGCGGTAGCTACGACAGCCTCACGCTCGCTGCGGCACACCGCACCCGCCGGTATGGGCACCCCAGCCCCGGCCGCCAGAGCCCGGAAGGTCGCCTTGTTGTTGCCAAGTTCGCCACCGCCTTGGGCGAAGAACTCGGTCCCCGCGAACCGGTCCTCGACGCCCAGCGCGGTGGCGAAACGGGCGACGTGCGCCGACGGCCACAACACGAAGATCTCCTCGACCTGGCCCAGACCGCCCTCGCTGAGCACGTCGCGGACCGCGCGGACGAACTCCTCACCGGTCAGACTCTCCGGGTCGAGCAGCTGCCCGCCAAACGCACCGACCGGGGGGATCAAGATGTGCAGGCTGGCTGGGTCCACGCCGGTGAAGGACGTCGCGTAGGCGAGGAAGCGCGGGTCGGGGGTGTCTGACAGCACGACCAGATCGCCCTCGCGGGCGAACCAGATGACGCGCTGCGTCCAGGCCCGCAGGTCACCTCGGTCACGGATAGCGGGGTCGATGTGATTGCCGATCAGGATCCTCACAGGTGTACTCCCTGGTCGCGGCGTCAACGGCGGAAAGTGGCTGGCAGCAGGTCGAAGACGCGCATGGTCGCCGTGCGGCGCCGTCTGGGCGGACCGGCCGCGCGCAGTGGCGTCGGGTGCTCCAGCAGGCTGGCGACCAAGGCGCGCAGGGCGGTTTGCGCTGGTGCCGTGCCGATGCAGGAATGGGTGCCCCACCCGTATCCGAGGTGCCGGTTGGGCGACCGATCAAGCAGCAGGCGCTCCGGTTCCGGGAACTGGGCCGGGTCGTGGTTGGCGGCGGCGAACAGGATCAGCACGGTCTCCCCGGCGTTCACCGTGACACCGCTGATCTCGGCTGGCACGGTCGCGATTCGGCTCGTTCCCTGCACCGGCCCGTCGAAGCGGACCAGTTCGTCGACACCGGTGCCCAACATCGCTGAATCACGCATCCGTTCCAGCGCAATAGGTTCTTGCAGCAGCGTGTGCACTGCGTTGCCGACCGCGGCGACCATCGTGCTGTAGCCGCCCTGGAACATCACCCTGGCGGTGTTGCGCACGAACACGTCGAGGTCGCCATCGGAAACTATGTCGGCGCGCTCCCTCACATGCGATTGAAGCCCTGGGCGGTCGGACGTGCGGAACCAGGACTCCACCAGCGCGCTCAGTTCCTGCCGGGCGACCCGCCCCGGCTCGACCGTGGCCGGGTCGAGCCCGGCGTCCATGCTCCGCATGATCGCGTCCGACACTGCGGCGAAAGAGTCGACACCGGGCTCCTCGACACCCAGTAGGTCTGAGATCACCGCCACCGCTAGCGGAGCCGCGATATCCGCCATCACGTCGAACTCCGTCAACTCGGCGAGTCGACTGAAACGGGCGGCCAACAGACTCCGCGCCCGGCGTTCGATCCCGTCGAGATCCTGAGCCCGCAGCGCATTCATGAACAGGCTGCGCACCGGCGCCTGCTCCGGCGGATCAAGAGACTGCACGCTCAGACTCGGCTCCGGCACCACGGCTCCCGCCCGCCGCCGATCACGGGCGAAGCGCTCGTGATCACGCAGCACGGCGACGCAGTCCGCGTACCGCGTCAACGCCCACGACTGCATGCCTTCGTGCCAGAACACTGGAGTACTGGCCCGCATTGCGGCCAGAACCGGGTAAGGGTTCGCCAACGTCGCCGGATCCAACGGGTCATAGGTAGGCGTCGACAGCATCCACTTCTCCTCGCGGGCGGGTCATCGGCCATTAGGGGTTTCGGGGTCCCGGGCCCGGTGCACACCCGAACCGGACCCGGTGCCCGACGATCTCGATCAGTGGTCGTAGAACATGGCCGCCCCCTCCCCGGCTAACCGATTGGACGTGCCGCCTGCTGAACTGCGCACTCGGTCAGAAGCGCGGAATCGAAGCACCGCACCGCAACCGACTCAACCCTGATCTTCGCTCGTCCGACAGAGCGTTCATGAGGCGTTTCGAGGGCGGGGACCGATCTCGGACGCGGTGACCTGCAAGGACTCCGGACCGTGCAGGCGGCCACATCGCAGATTCACCCGAATCCCGGTCGACATCGCCTGGATGAATGCCGAGCTGGTCGCTGCGTGGGCGGAGGGTTCGGAAATGAATCGACGGCGAGTGGCACTTGCGGCGAGGCGCGTCGCGTCGGGGCACACACAGGAGACGTTCGCCGAGAGACTCGGCGTCGAGCGATCGACCGTGCTGCGCTGGGAAAGCGGCAAGTCCGCACCGCACCCGTGGGTCCGGCCCAAGATCGCCACTGCTCTCTCGATCACCCTTGACGATCTTGCCGAGATGCTCTCCCCAGGCGGCACCGGCGGAACCGCACACCCCGGCATCGACATGCACGACGACATCGACTCGCAAGGCGACCTCGTCCACGCGCAAATCCCCGCCCTGCGACGAGTCCTCGACGCCCACGACCTCGTCGACGACGGACCCACGCGCACACGCCGCGAACTGGAGCCGGTTGTTGCGGCGGTCGTTGCCAGCCGCCTGCAATCCCGGTACGGCGACCTCGCGATGCAGATCCCGGTGCTCTTGCCGGAGTTGATTCGCGCGTTTGGTTCGGTCGAAGGCGCGGAACGGGCGGCCGTCGCCGGACTTCTGGCACAGGTGTATCGGGCTGCCGACGCGATCGCCGACAAGTACGGCTATTACGACCTCTCCGCGCGGATCATCGGCCTCATGGAATGGGCTGCGCGAGAGGCCGGGGACGATCTGCTGATCGGGACCGCCGCCTACGTTCGCGCTGAGACGTTCTTCGCCAACGGAGATCTGCACACCGGGCGCAGGATGCTCGAAAAGGCCGCCGGACCACTCCAGGCACGCGGCTCCGCGAACGCCGAAGCCGTCTATGGGGCGCTGCACATGCGCGCGGCAGTAACGGCAGCCCGCGCTAGTCTGGCTGCCAGCGCCCGCGACCACTTGGCCGAGGCGCAGGGCTCAGCACTCCAGGTCGACGAAGGTGTCTATTTCGGAACCGCATTCGGTCCCGCGTCCGTCCGCATCCACCGCGTTTCCTTGGCAGTCGAACTCGGCGACACCGGGTCCGCACTGCTCACGGCGGCAGGATGGAGCCCGCCGACGAACCTTCCCGCCGAGCGCCGCTCCCACTTCCACGTCGACCTCGGGCGCGCCCATCACCAGGCCGGTCGCCCCGAGCAGGCTCTTGAGGCGCTCCTGGCGGCGAGGGCCGCCGCGCCCGAACACATCCAGTCCCACCCTCAGGTGCGCGAGATCATCCGACACATGCACCAGTCGCACCCCACACCGACCAGCACGCTGGTCGAGTTCAGTCGCTGGATGGGCCGACCTGCGCGGATGGCCTGATCAGCTCTGGCAGCTCGGAAAGCGAGTCGACGATGTGATCGGCCCGGACGGTCACAACCGGGTCGTCGGCCCACAGGTGCCCCCACGGTCCCCGCCTGATCAGCACCGCACGCAGGCCCGCCGCGGTCGCCGCGACCACGTCGTTGTCGCGATGGTCGCCGACATAGACGATCTCGCTGCGCTCGCCGGGAGCGAACCCCGCCACACGATCGAAGAAGCCCGGGTCGGGCTTCGCCACGCCCCACTCGCCCGACGTCGCGATCCCGTCCACGGGCAAAGCAAGGTCACGCAAGAGGCGAGCAGCCTTGGCGGTCTGATTCCCGGCGATCCCCAGCCACACGCCCCGGGCTCGCAACTCGGCCAACGCGGGCCGGACATCCCGATAGAGGTCGCGCTCGTCGATCTGTTCGCCACTGCCCGCCTGCTCGCGGCGTTCGCGTTCGAGCGCGAGATCGAACCCGGGTCGGAAATACTGGAACGTTTCAGCGTTGTCGCGGCCAGCCGCGGTAACGGCCCCAAGAACCGCGGAGAAGGTGTGCCGCGGTACCCCGATCCAGTCCGCCCATGCCCCGAACTCCCGCGTGTCGTCGAGCAGGGTCTCGCCGACATCGAACACAACTGACCGGATCACGTCACTCCTCATCCGCGGTGATCGTTGCCAAATCCGCTCCCACGGTAGCTCGACGGTTCCGCCGCCAGGTCCCGGCGGGACCGTCTCCTATCGGCAAACACGCAGGTCAAGGCGTGGTGCGCCGCCATTTCAAGGCCCAAGTTCCACAACAACGCCGCATGCTCGGCCTGGCTCACGAGCCCGACCTTCAACGTCGACGCAAGATCGGTTGACGGGGATGGTTCGTGGAGGCCGCCAACGACACCGTCCGGACTGACTGGCCATGCACATCTGCAGGTCGGCAGGTAGGGGTCTCGACGACCGCGAGCCTGAATCAGTCGCAGATGGTTCGCCTGGAGGGGTGCTGAGTGGGGCGCCCGGGGCTCGAACCCGGAACCTACTGATTAAAAGTCAGCAGCTCTACCGATTGAGCTAACGCCCCCTCCGCTGAGCGAGTGTACCGGGTGCTGGTCGCAGGCAGGCACCGATAGGTGATCGTCAGGCTGAGCGGCGGGGTACGAGGTTGGCGGCGTTCTCGGCGGCGGTGCGGGCGTACTCGGGGAGTGTGCTGGTGTACGTGTCAGCGGTGAGCGCGTACGAGGCGTGGCCGAGCAACTCTTGCACGGTCTTCATCTCGGCTCCTGCGGCCAAGGCGAGGGTGGCGGCGCCAGGGCGAAGGTCGTGCAGTCGGACGGGCGGCAGCCCGCCGGTGTCGGCCAGCAGCCTGAACCGGTCGGTGACGTCGGCAGGGTGCCAGGCGTTCCCGTCGCGGCGGGTGAACACGAGGTCGGTGTCCGTCCAATCGGGCCCGGCCTCGTCGCGCCACTGGCGTTGGCGGTCGCGGTGGGCGCGCAAGACGTCGACGGTGCCCCGGTCGAGTGGGATGAGTCGGTTCGAGGCTTCGGACTTAGGTGTCGAGGTGGTGGTGGACCAGCCGAGCTGGATAATCTGGGTGTCGATGGTTCCGGTGGCGTTGGCCGTTGATCGGTGGGGCCACGACCGCGGGGACGCGCACGGGTCCGCCGGAGCATTTGCCGACTCGATCTCGCGAACCTGCTCGTCTGGCCGAACTGCACATGACGCCCGCCGACTGATCGTCCGCCATACCCCACGCATGGCTCCATGTGCGCTCCGCTGTTTCGGACCACGCCGACACCGACTGGCACATCTCGGCACGCGGTCCACCACGACCTGCGTGGATGCAACACCTTGCGGCGTGGCGGCTACTCCGGCGACACCCTGCGACGCTGTCCTGTCGGACTTTTAATCAGTAGGTTCCGGGTTCGAGCCCCGGGCGCCCCACAAACACTGCTGACCACCGCTTTCAAGATCATGAGTGTGACATCGCGTGATGCTGGCGGGTGTGCAGTCACGCCGGCAGCGCTGCGGTGAGGTCCACTTCGACGAGTTGGCCGGGGAATCCGTTGACATCGCGTGACCCCGAGCAAGGTGCTCGCCGTGGTGAACGCTGGTCCGATGGGCGACTGAGTCAGGCGTTCCCAGGCAGCGGCGAGCACCGAACGGTCATCAGTGACCACGTACACCACTGTGCGCACAACGTGGTTCGGCTGAGCACCGCGGCAAGCGCGACCACAGCGTTCTCGGCAACCTGGTCGATCTGGGTGTTGATATCGCCATCGCCGACAAGAGCGCCTGATACGTCAATCGGGCACTGGCCTGCCAGATAGGCGGTTCGCCCGGCCTCCACAACGGTGACGTGGTGGTAACCCGGTGGCACGTGCAGCTGATCGGGGTTGAGGCGAGTGATCTTCGCAGTCATGCGGCCAAGCATGGTGCAGCGGCGCAGTGGAACGCACCCGAGTTGACAGCGTGGCGAAAGGTCATCGGCATGGGCGGTCGCCACCGTCCGGATCGGACCCGGGCCCGGGCACCCTCGATCGGCTTGACCCCCTAGTCGTCACTTGACGGTCACCACACAAATTGCTACTTCCGCGTAGCCTGAAAACCGAGTCCGTGTCATGGCAAAGTGGACATAAGTCGAAACGCGAGCGTCCCGGTGGCGAGCGTGTATATCATCGGCCAGGACTGATCAAACCGGGGAACGCCGAGCATTGTTGCGGCATCAACAACAGTGGTGTTCATACTCGGATCGTATCGGGGGATCGGCCAAGTGGAGTACGACTGCCGTCTTTCTGGCTGTCCATATCCAAAGGGGGTTTGGATTGTCTGCCTTAAATTGCTTATCTTCGCGCTGTCGCGACGTCCAGGAAGGGCGGCCGCGGCCCGCGCCCGGATCGAGGCTGTGCGGGCGGTGCGGGGACAAGCTCGGCCGCGACCTCGCCGAGCTGCCGCGGCTGCACCGCGACCTGCTCTACGCGTTGTCGGCGCCGGAGCGTTCCGGGGAGAAGGTGCGGGCCACCGGGTATCCCGGCATCCCGTTCAACGACCGGGCGGCCCGAGTCAGAGGTCAGGTCGTCGGCGTGCTCGCGTCGTGGGCGGAGCTGGTCGTGCAGGAGCGCGGGGTGCGTCCTCCCGCACGTGACGCACAAGCGCTCGCGGCGTTCCTGCTGCGCCACCACGACTGGCTCGGCGGGCACGAAGCCGCAGGTGACTGGGCTGATGAGGTCGCCGAGCTGATCTCGGCCTGCCGCCGGGTGATCACACCGCAGGTGATCCGGATGGTGCCGATCGGCGCCTGTGTCGCCCCCGGATGCCCCGGCGAACTGAACGCGGGCGCCCAGTCGACGATCCGCTGCACGGCCGATCCGACACACGTGTGGGGTCCGCGCAGCTGGTCGGAACTGCGCAGGCGGCTGGAACGGGTGTCGGCGTGAGCGTGCCGCGCGGGCTCACGGCACGGGACGTCGCGAAGATCTGGGAGTTGTCGGTGAGCCAGGTGTACCGGCTCGCCAACGACCGGAACTGGCGGCGCTACCGGCAGGGCAGGCAGGTCTTCTACCACCCCGAGGACGTCACCCAGGCCATGGAAGAACGACCCGCGGCCAGCCGTCCACCGGGTTCGTCATAGCCATCGGAGGCGATGTCGGATTGGGGGTTGACAGAGTCGACCGGCCGACCGAAGAATACCTCTAGAGGTTGGTGACGTGTGCCCAGCCGGCCCCCCGCTCTCTTCATCCCACAGTTTGATTCCCATTCCATTCGACGCGTCGGCGTTCGGATGGCAATTGCATTCACGCTTGGGCGAATTGTGTCCGGCGAACGCTTTTGGCGCGCCGTCGGACGTATTCGCCATCCTGGAGGAATTCACATGGAAAGCCGCGGAACCGCCGTTGTGTCCGGCGCCTCTCGAGGCCTTGGGCGCGCGGTCGCCGTGCGACTCGCACAGGACGGCTACGACGTCGCTTTCTGCTACCGCCGTGACACCGAGGCCGCCGCCATGGTCGCCAAGGAGATCGAAGCCCTGGGCAGGCGGTGCTTCCACGCCGCGTGCGACGTCGCCGACGAGGCGGCGGTGCGGGCGTTCCTGGCCGCCGCGAAGGCTGAGCTCGGTCCCCCGGTCGCCCTGATCAACTCCGCCGGGATCGTCCGCGACAACCCGATGATCCTGATGTCGACCGAGGACTGGACGCAGGTCGTCGACACCAACCTCACCGGCACGTTCAACCTGTGCCGCGGGGTCGTGTTCGAGCTGATGAAGGCCAAGCGCGGCGCGATCGTGAACATCTCCTCGATCGCCGGGGTGTACGGCCACGCGACCCAGACCAACTACTCGGCGGCGAAGGCCGGGATCAACGGCATGAGCCGGGCCCTGGCCAAGGAGGTCGCCCGCTACGGCATCCGCGTCAACGCGGTGGCGCCGGGCTTCATCGAGACCGACATGACCGCCGGGCTCACCGAGGCACGCCGCGCCGAGGCGCTCGCGTCCGTGCCGCTCGGCCGGTTCGGCGAGCCGGAGGACGTGGCGAACCTGGTGTCCTTCCTGGTCTCCGACCAGGCCGGTTACCTCACCGGCCAGGTGCTCCAGGTCGACGGCGGGCTGGTGCTGTGACACCGGCCTACGCCGCGCCGCTGTCGGCCGTGGACACCGCGGTCCGGCTCGACGACACCGCTTTCGAGGCGGTCAAGGAGATCGACGCGACCGACCCGTACCTGTGCGGCCACTATCCCGGCTGGACCGTCTACCCGGGAGTGTTCACCGTGGAGACGGTCTTCCAGGCGGCGCGCCAGATCCTCGCCCCCGCCGCGGCGACGCTGAACGCGGTCGTCTCGGTCGGCTTCACCGCGCCGCTGCACCCCGGCGACCGCCTGACCGCGCGCTGCGCCGTGACGCCGACCGACGCCCCAGGTGTCGTGCGGGTCACCGCGCGCTGCTTCCGGGCCGACGGTGCCGCCGCCGCGCGGATGACCTTGGAACTGCGGGTCGAGGAGGTGGCCGGTGCTCGGACTCCCTGAGATCGTCCGCGTCCTGCCGCACCGGCACCCGGTCCTGATGATCGACCGGGTGGCGCACCTCGAGCCGGGCAGGCGGATCACGGCCGTCAAGGCGATCACCGCGGCGGAGCCCTGCTACGCGGGCGTCGCCGATGACGCGGCCCAGGAGGACTACGCCTTCCCGGTCTCGCTGCTCATCGAGGCCTTCGGCCAGGCGGGCGCCCTGCTCTGGCTCTACAGCGCCCGGCTCGACGGCGACGAGCCAGCGGGCCTGCCGCTGTTCGGCGCGGCGCGGGACTTCCGCGTCGAGCGCCACGCCTACCCCGGCGACGTTCTCGAACTCGCCGTGGAACTCGACAGCGCCAAGGGGGACACCGCGTTCCTGAGCGGCGAGATCCGGGTGCGCGGCGAACGCGTCGCGACCGTCGGCTCGATGCTCGCGGTCGCCCGCGGCGCCATCCCAACTCGCACCACCGACTGAAGGAGACCCCATGACCCAGACCGTCCAGCACCAGATCGACGAACTCCGCGAGATCGCCGCCGAGGTGCTCGAGGTGGAGCCCGAGGAGATCACCCCCGAGGGTCTCTTCGCCGAGGAGCACGACGCCGACTCGCTGCGCGCCATCGAGCTGCTGGCCCGCATCGAGAAGCGGTTCAAGATCGACATCCCGCAGCAGGAACTGCCCAACATGGTCAGCCTCCGCGCGCTGCACGAGGTGGTCGCCAAGTACGCGGGCTGGCAGGCCTGAGCATGGACCGACGAGTCGTGATCACGGGGCTGGGCCCCGTGTCGAGCATCGGTGTTGGGGTCGAGGCGTTCGGCGCCGCGCTCCGGGCGGGCCGCAGCGGGATCTCGGAGATCACCGCGTTCGACGCCTCGGGCTTCCCGCACCGCCGGGCCGGTGAGGTGCCCGGCTTCGAGCCCGCCGCGCTGCTCGAGCGGCTCGACGTGGACGTGTGGGGCCGCACCTGCCTGTTCGCGGCGGCCGCCGCGCGGCTGGCGGTGCGGGACAGCGGCATCGACCCGGAGCACCTTGCGGCCGCTCGCTCCGGGTCGAGCTTCGGCACCACCGGCGGTGAGGCGCGGGTCGTCGAGGACCTCACCGAGCAGTGGGTCGCGCACGGGTTCGACTCGCTCGCCCCGGACACGGTTCGCAAGGTTCCGGCGTCGCGGATCAGCGTGGCGGTCAACGCCGAACTCGGTCTGACCGGCGAGGTGATGACGTTGTCGACCGCGTGCTCGGCGAGCAACTACGCCCTCGGGTACGCCTACGACCTGGTCGCGAGCGGCGAGCAGGACTACATGGTGGCGGGCGGCGCGGACTCCGTGACCCGGTGGGTGCACGCCGGTTTCTACCGGCTGGGCGCGGTGACCGAGCACGCGTGCGCGCCGTTCGACCGGGACCGCTCGGGCATCCTCACCGGTGAGGGCGGCGCGGCGCTGTTCGTCGAGTCGCTCGAGTCCGCACGGGAGCGCGGCGCGCACATCTACGCCGAGGTGCTGGGCTACGGCCTCAACTGCGACGCCGAGCACATGGTGGCGCCGAACGCGGACAGCATCGCCGAGTGCATGCGCCTGGCGCACCGCAACGCGGGCATCACCGCGGCCGACGTGGACTACATCTGCGCGCACGGCACCGGAACACCGGCCAACGACCTGGTGGAGGCGGGCGCGGTGACGCAGGTGTTCGGCGACCGGCTGCCGCCGATCAGCTCGATCAAGTCGATGCTCGGCCACACCATGGGCGCGGCCAGCGGGTTCGGCGCGATCGCCTCGGTGCTCGGCATCGACGGCGGGTTCATCCCGCCGACGATCAACTTCACCACCCCGGACCCGGCGCTGGGGGACATCGACCCGGTGCCGAACCTCCCGCGCCAGGCCCGGCTGGATGTGGTGCAGAACAACGGTTTCGCTTTCGGCGGCAACAACGCCATCACCATCTTGGGGAGGGTCGCGTGAGCGCGGACTCGATCGCGGTGACCGGGTGGAGCGTGGTGTCCGGCACGGCGTTCGGCACCGCCGAGTTCACCGCCGCGGTCCAGTCCGGTGGCAGTGGCCCGGTCGCGGTGGACGAGATGTTCGACGAGCCGCTGCCGGTGGGCAAGGCCTACGCCATGCCCACCTTCAGCGCCCGAGAACACCTGGGCCGCAAGGGAAGCAGCTCGCTCGACCGGACCACCGCGCTAGCCGCGGTCGGGTGCGGCCAGGCCCTCGCCGACGCCTCGGTCACCGTGGACGAGGAGAGCAGGCGCCGGTTCGGCATCGTGCTCGGCACCACCGCGGGCAGCGTCCGGGCGACCAGCGAGTTCAGCCGGGCGACCGTGGTGGAGGACAAGCCGTACCACGTGAACCCGGTGCTGTTCCCGACCGCGGTGATGAACTGCGCGGCAGGGCACAGCGCCATCCGGTACGGGCTCAAAGGGGTCAACGCCACCGTGGCGGGCGGACAGCTCGCGGGCGTGCAGTGCCTGCGCTACGCCAGGAATCTCATCGGCCGCGGTTACGCCGACGCGGTGCTGGTCGGCGCCGCCGAGGAGTTCAGCCCCCACACCGCGTGGGCGGACCACCTGCGCTGGGGTGGGCAAGGCGTGCCGCAGGGCGAAGGCGCCGTGGTCTTCGTGACCGAGCGGACTTCGGAGGTGCGGGCCGCCGGGCGCACACCGGAGGCCGAGGTGCTCGCCGCCCAGGTCGGCACCGTGCTGCCGGGCGCGTCCGCCGCGGAAGCGCTCGCCGGCTGCGTCGGCCACGCGCTGAGCCAGGCAGGTGTGCGCGCTGACGAGGTGTGGGCCGTGTCCACCGGTGAACGCGGAATCCCCGAGCGGGACGAGCCCGAGTCCGCCTCGGTCGACGCCGTGTTCGGCGCTCGGGCCAAGCGGGTGCGGGTGAAGGAACTGGTCGGCGAGTGCCATGCCGCGTCCGGCGCGTTCCAGGTCGCCGCACTGCTCGCCGCCCATCGCGCGGACGCCGGGCTCGACGGGCGGGTCAGTGTCGTGACCGGCGTGACTTCCGATGGCGCGGTCGGCGCCGTGGTGCTGAGGGGGTGGCGGCGTGCGAGTGGCGATCACGGGGTATGACCTGGTCAGCGGGTTGGGTGAGCTGACGTCGACGTGGTCCGGCCTGATCGAGGGCCGAACGGCACTCGCGCCGCTGCGCTTCCACGACCCGGCGCTGCTCGGCGTGTCCCACGGCTACCAGATCCCCGACGACGGACCTGAGCCACGCCTGCGGCCGTCGGGCTGGCTGAGCCGCTGCGTGCTGGGTGCGGTCCAGGCCGCGGGCATCGACCCCGAGGCCCGCCGGATCCAGGTCGTGGTCGGCACCGGCCTGCGCGAACTGCGGGCGTTGGAGCGCTGGGCCGTCGACGGGTCGGACCTCGCGCTGTCGGACCTGCACTTCCGCCGGGCCGTCCGGTCCGTGCTGCCCAACGTGTCAGCGGTGTACACGCTGGCCAACGCGTGCTCGGCCTCCGGCCACGCGCTCGCCGTCGGCGCCGACATCCTCGCCGCGGGCGAGGCCGACGCCGTGGTGGTCGCGGGCTGCGACGCGATGACCGACAGCATGCTCGCGATGATCGGGAGGCTCGCCGACGAGCCGACAACCGCGCTGCGTCCTTTCGACAGTGCCCGCCAAGGTGTGCTGCTGGGCGAGGGCGCCGTCGCGGTGGTCCTGCAGCCGGAGTCCGCGGGCACGCGCCCCCTGACCCGGCTGCTGTCCACGGGTTTGACCTGCGACGCCTTCCACGAGACCGGCCCGGACCGACGCGGCATCGTCGCGGCGATGCGGGACGCGCACGCCCGGGCGGGGGTGACGCCCGCCGACATCGGCCTGGTCCTGGCGCACGGGACCGGCACCGCGCTCAACGACCCGACGGAGGCGAGCGCGCTGACCGAGGTGTTCGGGAACCAGTCGCCGCTGGTCACCGGGATCAAGGGCGCGATCGGGCACACGTCCGGGGCGGCCGCGGCGATGAGCCTGGTGGTGGCCGTCGAGGCGCTGCGCCACGGGCGGGTCCCCGCGATCGCCGGGCTGACCGATCCGATCCCCGAGGCGGCGGGCCTGCGGCTGGTCCACGGCGAGGCCGCGCCCTGCGAGAACGGCCGCGCGCAAATCAACTCCTTCGGCTTCGGCGGGGTCAACGCCGTGTCCGTGGTCGAGGTGGCGGCATGAGTGCCCGGGCCGCGATCGCGGGCTTCGCCGTGCACGCGCCGGGCACGACCACGGACCACGAGCTGATGAGCGCGCTGCTCGCCGAGGAGGCGTGTCCGCCCGCGCAGGCGCATACCCTGCTGGGACGCAAAGGCCTGCTGGGCAAGGATTCGGCGACCCGACTCGCGCTGTGCGCGGTGCACCGGGCGCTCGGCCTGCCGCCGGGCAAGCCCACCGCCGCGGTCCCGGGGGCGTCGTCGACCGCGGTCGTCGTCAGCTCCAACCTGGGCAACGCGGGGACGGTCTGTGACGCCGCGGCCAAAGTGAGCGCGGGTGAACGCCGTGACATCTCGCCGCTGGACATCCCGAACGCCTCCAGCAACGTCATCGCCAGCACCATCGCGATCCGCTTCGGCTGCACCGGACCGAACCTGACCGTGTGCGGGGGCCGGACCTCTGGCATCGACGCGCTCGGGCTCGCCGTGCGGCTGCTCGCCGCCGGGCGGGCCGACCGCGCGGTCGTCGTCGGCGTCGAGCCGGGAGACGGGCCGGTCGGACTCGCGGGGACCAGTGCGGCCGCGGCGTGCGTCGTTCTCGACCGCGCGCCCGGCAAGGTCGTCGTGCGGACCGCGCGTCAGCACGACGGTCCGACGCCGTCGCTGGTCACCGAGTCGGCCGCGCTGCGCTTGGGACCGGACGACCTCACCGCTGTGTTCGGCGAGACCTACGGGGCCACCGGCGTGCTCCAAGCCGCGGTGGCCGCGGCCTGGCTCGCCGGTGGACGCGCTCCAGGAGCCGTCCTCACCTGCGGCGACGCCGAGGATGGCTACGCCTCGGTCCGGCTGGACGCCGCATGAGCATCGCGGTCGACCAGCGCTTCTGGACTCCGGTGGCGCAGTTGGAGGTGGCCGGTGAGCACCTCGGGGTGTGGCGCCACGGCGACACCGGGCCCGCCGTCGTGGCCGCGCACGGGATCGAGGACGGCTGGGAGAGTTGGGGGGCCGTCGCCGAGCGGATCGGCGCGCGCCACCGGGTGTACGCGCTCGACCGGCCGTGGCGCGCGGGCAACCGGTACGCCTGGCCCGACCGCGACGACCCGGCGGGTTGGCTGCGCCGGGCCATCGACCTGGTGCCGGAACCGGCTGACCTGCTGCTCGGGCACTCCTTCGGCGCGAACGCGATCCTGCAGCACGTCGCCGAATCCCCGGATCGGCTGCCCGCGCTGCTGCTCACGCCGTTCTACCGGCCGTCGACGGTGGCCGAGGACCAAAAGCTCTATGAGCGCACGCTCGCGGACTTCCACACCATCATCGGCGACGGACTGCGGCTGCGGCTCGGCCCGCGCGCGGCCAACGTCGATGACGCGCTGCTCACAGCCATGGTCCAGCAGACCGTGCGGCGGGTCGGCAGCCGCGGCCTCATGGCCATGTTCGACCAGTTTCGCCACACCACCCGCCTTCGTCTGTCCGATATGGACACTCCGGTGCTGGTGCTCACCGGCCCGGACGACGTGGCCATGACACCGGCGCGGGCAGCCGCGTTCGCCGCCGCCGCGCCATCGGCCGCGGTGTGCGTGCTGCCCGACCTGACCCACTTCTGCCACCTCGCCCAGGTCGAGCAGGTGGCGACCGTGCTGACCGAATTCCTCGACCACCAAGGGAGTGGCTCGTCGTGACCGTTCTTCCCGACCTCCGCCCGACCACCAGTCTCGGCCGCCCGCGCTACGAGGGCGCCAACATCCGGACGTGGATCGGCTTCAAGCACTTCGGCTACCTGCTTGAGGAAGCTGTCTTCGACCACTTCCGCGAACGCGGACTCGGCCCGGGCGCGCTGTTCCACAAGCATGGCGTCGGTGTGGAGTTCGTGGAGAGCTCCATCCAGCTCCCGGCCACGCTCGACATCGATGACGTCGTCACCACCTCGCTGACCCCGATCCAGGGATCGGGGCCGAGGCTGCGGTTCACCGTCCGGATGACCGTCGACCGGGACGGCCAGGTGGTGACCGTGCTGACCGGGCGGGTCCGGGTCGTGTTCACCCCGTCGGCCGAGGGCGTGCGCGAGGAACTGCCGGACGACCTCAGGGCCCATCTCGTGTCTACTGTGGACGAGCTCGCGCCGGATGCGGAGGTGCCCGCCCGGGAGCCGAACGCGTTCGTCTGGGACTGGCGGATCCCGTACTTCTACTGCCATCTCTCGGACCGGCTGCAGCACTCCGGCTACGCCCGGGCGGTCGAAGAGGTCGTCGACCGGTTCCTCGACAGCCGCGGCATCTCGATCCGCACGATGCTCGACTCGAAGGGCTGGATCCCCGTCGTGTCCCGGTCCCGCATCAAGGTGCTGGGCACGGCGTACATGGAGGAGACGATGCACACCGTCTTCACCGTCCGCGAGATCGTCAAGGACGTCCTCTACACCGCCACCGTGGACTTCCACGTCCAGCGCGGGGACCGGCTCGTGCCCACCGCGACGGCGTCGATCCTGCACGGCTACGCGGTGAGCCGCGGCGAGAACGCGGGCGCGCTCGCCGAGTTCGACGAGACCACCCGGCTGGCCCTGCTCGGCGGTGACCGATGACCGCGCGCCGTCCCCGGGTGTTCTTCGCGCTGCGCAGCCCGTACAGCTGGATCGCGCTGCGCAGGCTGTCCGAGCTGGTGCCCGACGCGACTGAGCGGTTGGACTACATCCCGTTCTGGGAGCCCGACGCCCTGACCGAGGCGGCCCTGCACGAGCGCGGCGCCGAGATCATCTACACCCCGATGAGCAAGGCGAAGCACCTCTACCTGCTCTCGGACACCAAGCGGCTGACCGCGAAGTACGGCTATCCGATGGCGTGGCCGATCGACGTCGACCCGTGGTGGGAGCTGCCGAACCTGGCCTGGCTGCTGGCCCGCAGGCAGGGCGCGGCGATGCCGTTCTACCTGGCGCTGACCGAGGCGCGATGGGAGCGCGGCGAGAACATCTGCGACCCGGCCATCGTGGCCGCGGCGGCGGAGTCGGTGGGTCTCGACGGGCGCGAGCTCGCCGCCGCGCCCGACGACCCGTCGCTGCGCGCGGAGGGCGTCGACATGCTCGCCGCCGCCTACGACGACGACATCTTCGGCATCCCCTACTTCCGGGTGGGCAGGCACCGCCTCTGGGGTCTGGACCGGTTGGACCTCGTGGTCGAGGCACTCGGCGGCACCTTCACCGAACCGGTGTCGCACGACGGCGTGCCCGACGCGGTGCTGGCCGCCGTGGGCGCGTACGACCGCGACAGCGCGGGTGGCTGCGGATGAGCGGGGCGGCCATCGTCGCGGAAGGGCTGGTCAAGACCTTCGGCGAGGTCCGCGGGGTGGACGGGCTGAACCTGAGCGTGCCGCGCGGCACGATCTTCGGTCTGCTCGGGCCGAACGGAGCGGGCAAGACGACCTCGGTGCGGCTGCTCGCCACACTGTCCACACCGGACTCCGGGCGGGCGTTCGTCGCCGGGATCGACGTGCTGCGCAAGCCGGACGCGGTCCGCAGGGTCATCGGACTCGCCGGCCAGTACTCGGCGGTGGACGACAGCCTCACCGGACGGCAGAACCTGGACATGATCGGCAGGCTCTACCACCTGGGCGCGAAGGCCGCGCGGGCGCGCGCGACCGAGCTGCTCGCGCGGTTCGACCTGGTGGACGCGGCCGACCGGCCCGCGCGAACCTACTCCGGCGGCATGCGCAGGCGCCTCGACCTCGCGGGCGCGCTGGTGGCGCGTCCGCAGGTGCTCTTCCTCGACGAGCCGACCACCGGCCTGGACCCGCGCAGCAGGCTGATGCTCTGGGAGGCCATCGAATGGCTCGCCATGGAGGGCACCACGGTGCTGCTCACCACGCAGTACCTGGAGGAGGCCGACCGGCTGGCCGCGACCGTGGCCGTCGTCGACGGCGGCAAGGTGATCGCCCAGGGCAGCCCGGCACGGCTCAAGGCGGACATCGGCGGCGGCCGACTCGAAGTGTCGCTTGTGGACAAGGCGAAGCTGCCCGCGGCGACGGAAGCGCTGAGCAGGCTGGCCCGGACCCGGGCGGTCGCCGACGAGGCGCGGTCCCGGGTGCTCGTGCCGACCGATGACGGCGAACTGCTCGTCGAGGCCGTGCGGACGCTCGACGCCCTCGGCGTGCGGATCGCCGACATCTCGATGCGCAGGCCGACTCTTGACGACGTGTTCCTCGCGCTCACGGGCCGTTCCGCGCAGCCGGAGGAAAAATCCGCAGACCAGCTTGAACAGGTGACCCCATGAGTTTGTCGCAAAGCGTACGCTGGGGTGTGTCCGATACCCATACAATGGCTCGTCGATACATCATCGGGCTATCCCGGACGCCGGAAGTCCTGTTCTTCACGACCATCCAGCCGGTGATCTTCGTATTACTCTTCGCCGGGGTTTTCGGTGGATCGATCGACGCGCCGGGCGGAAATTACGCCGAATACCTCATGCCCGGCATATTCGTCCAGACGGTGGCTTTCGCGATCGCCGTCACCGGGTCCGCGGTGGCCATCGACATGCGCCGCGGGGTGATGGACCGGTTCCGCTCGCTGCCGATGGCCCGCTCCGCGGTGCTGACTGGTCGGGCACTGGCGGACCTGGTGCTCAGTCTCGTGTCGCTGACCGCGTTGGCCCTGGTAGGACTGCTTGTCGGCTGGCGAATCCACGCCAGCCCGGGGTCGGTTCTCGCAGCCTTGGGGCTGCTCCTGGCGTTCGGATTCGCGATCAGTTGGATCGGCGCGTACGTCGGCCTGTCGGTCCGGGCGCCGGAGGTGGCGTCGCAGGCGAGCCTGTTCACGGTGATCCCGCTGGTGTTCCTGTCCAATTTGTTCGTGCCGGTCGACACGCTGCCCGGATGGCTGCAGCCCATTGCCAAATGGAACCCGGTGAGCGCTCTCATCAGCACCGTGCGCGGGCTCCTCGGAAATCCGGACCAGAATATCTCCGATTCCTTTCCCGGGCGGCACCCGGAACTGGTAGCGTTGATCGTAGTGGGGGTGTTGATGGCTCTGTTCATCCCGCTCGCGGTCGGAAAGTATCGACGCAACGCCGCATGAGTCGAATCGTGGTTGTCCGTCACCGTCTTCGTCGCCGATAAGGGGGAGATGAATGCTCGACCAGTATTGGGCGTACACGTTCGCCGACCCTGTCTTCTACGACTCCCCGGCCCGGCTGGCCGACGGCGACGACCTGTTCGCCGCCGCCCGCAGGCAGGCGCCGGAAGGCTGGCGGCGCGGCACCAGGGATGTCTGGGTCACGATGGACCCCGACGGCGCCACACTTCCGGACCAGGGCTGGAAAGTGCACGTCTCGTCCACTGTGGACGATGCAGAGCGCGCGCTGGACACGGTGTGGGACTTCTGCGTCGAGCACCGGGTGGCGTTCAAGTTCCTGCCCACCGTGCGGCTGCTGCGGGTGTTCAACGGCAAGTACATGCCCCGCGAGTCGAGCGGGAAGTTCGTCGCGATCTACCCGGCCGACACCACCGAGCTGCGCGCGGTGCTCGACGGCCTCGGCCCGCTGCTCGACGGCGTCCAGGGCGCCCGGGTGCTGACCGACCTGCGCTGGAACGACGGCCCGCTGCACGTGCGGTACGGCGGCTTCACCCGGCGGCTGCGCACCAGCGCGGCGGGCGACCGGGTCCCGGCCATCGCCGACCCGGACGGCGTCCTCGTGCCGGACCGCCGCAAGCCTGTGTTCCACACCCCGCCGTGGGTGTCGGTCCCGGACTTTCTCGCCGAGCAGGTTCCGGGCCGCGTCGGCGAGTTCCCCTACCGGGTGGACAGCGCTCTGCACTTCTCGAACGCGGGCGGCGTGTACCTGGCGACCCGCCGCTCCGATGGCGCCGAGGTGGTGCTCAAGGAGGCTCGGCCGCACGCGGGACTCGATCGCGACGGCCGCGACGCGGTCACCCGACTCCGGCACGAGCACACCGTGCTGCGCCTGCTCGACGGCGTCGAAGGAGTGCCCCGCGCCCACGAACTGCTGGACGCGGGCGGACACAGCTTCCTGGTGATGGACCGCGTGCCCGGCGAGGTCAGCTGGACCTGGGTCGCGCGCAACCACCCGCTGGTCACCGCCGACCCGGCGGAGGCGGACTTCGCCGCGTACACCGAGGCCGCGCTCGCCCTCGGCGACCGGCTCGCCGCGCTGCTCGAGCGGATCCACGACCGCGGCGTGGTCTACGGCGACCTGCATCCCGGAAACATCATGATCACCCCCGATGGCGGGGTCGCGCTGGTCGACTTCGAGGTCGCGGGCAAGGTCGGCGACAGCGACTACCGGCCCGCGCTGGGGGCGTCCGGCTTCCGCTCGGCCCGGCTGGGCAAGCGGGGCGCCGACCTCGACCGCTCGGCGCTCGCCGCCGTCCGGCTGTGGCTCTTCCAGGCGCAGGACCGGATCTGGGAGCTCGACCCGGCGAAGGTCACCACGACCCTCGCCGAAGTCGAGCGCCGCTTCCCGATCCCGCCGTCGGTGTCGGTGACACTGCGCGCCGACTTGACGCCGTCGCCGGTCACCCCGCCCGGATCGGTGGGCGCGCTGGCCTCCGGCGGCCTGCCGCCCGAGGTCGACCTCGCCGCCGAGTCCCCCGACCTGGCGGCGGCGTGCCGGTCGATCGCCGACGCGATCGCGGCTGCCGCGACCCCGGGCCGCGACGACCGCCTCTACCCCGGCGACATCGCCGCGTTCAGTTCGGCGGGTGCGGACTTCGCGCACGGCGCGGCAGGCGTGCTCTGGGCCAGGTCGGTGACCGGCGTCGGGCACGACCCCGAGCACGTGGCCTGGCTGCTGCGCGCGGTCGAGCGCCCGTCCCGGCTGCGACCGGGTTTCTTCACCGGGTCGCACGGCATCGCCCACGTCCTCGCGCACTTCGGCCAGGTGGACGCCGCACTCGCCCTGCTCGACGCGGCCGCGCCCATGGTGTCGGACGTGCGGGCCCCGAACCTCTACCAGGGACTCGCCGGAATCGGCCTCAACCTGATCCACTTCGCCCGGCTCACCGGCGACCAGAGGTTCGGCGACGAGGCCGAGAGGATCGGCGCCAGGCTGGTCGACGGCGACACCGTCGACCAGGTGACCCGCGCCGGTCTCGGCTACGGCTGGTCCGGGCCCGCGCTGTTCCTGCTGCGGCTGCACGAGTCGACCGGCGAGGCGGGCTGGCTCGACGCAGCGGTCGACATGGTCCACCGCGACCTCGACACCTGCGTGGTCCGGCCCGACGGCACCATGCTCGCGGGCGAGCGCACCGGGCGGGCGCTGCCCTACCTGGCCAGCGGCACCGCGGGCGTCGGTCTGGTGCTCGACGAGGTGCTCCGGCACCGCGAGGACGAACGGCTCCGGTCGAGTCTTCCGGCGGTCCTGTCCGTCTTCCGGCCGGAGAGCGTCGCGGAGAGCAACCTGCTCGAAGGCCGGGCCGGTCTGCTGGCCGCCGCGGCCCGGCTGTCCCGATGGCACTCCGACGACGCGCTCGAAGCGGCGATCAGCAGGCATGTGCGGAACTTCGCTTGGGACGCGCTGTCCTGCCAGGGGCACCTTGTTTTCCCTGGCAGGCGCCAGTTCCGGTTGTCGATGGACCTCGCCACGGGTAGCGCGGGCGTGCTGCTCGCCTTCGCCGCGGTGCGCGACCGCAAGATCGGATTCCTCCCCTTTCTCGGCGAGGCGACGTGACGATTCCGCCGCCTCGGACGCCATACCCCCACGCCCAGCCTGGGCGCGACGTCGAAACCAAAGGAGGTGAAAGAGCAATGGAGATTCTGGACCTGCAGGGTGTGGAGATCGCCGAGGTCGAGTCCGACCTGATCACCGCCAGCTTCGCGAGCGACCACTGCTGATCCCCGACGGGACGCGGCACATCGGCACGAGCCACCGGAAGGAGGTGACAAACATGGAGATCCTGGACCTTCAGGGTGTGGAGATCGCGGAGATGGAGTCCGACCTCATCACCGCCAGCTTCCAGAGCGACCACTGCTGATCCCACGCGGATCGGCGATGCCCCGACTACGCGCACGAGGAGGTGACAAACATGGAGATTCTGGACCTTCAGGGTGTGGAGATCGCCGAGGTCGAGTCCGACCTGATCACCGCCAGCTTCGCGAGCGACCACTGCTGATCCCCGACTGGGACTCGGCGTCACGGACGCTGAAGTAAGTGACGGGGTGCGAGTCGCTGACA
>NZ_JBOHGC010000071.1:0-6080 GCF_050699995.1 Actinokineospora sp.
CCGCGGGTGCGCGCGGTGGCCCGTGGGGTGCGGACGCTGCTCGAGGTGGACGGTGTGGCGCTGGCCGACCTGTCGGGCCTGCCGGTCTGGGCGGGCACCGCGGCCCCGGAGGACCGGGTGACCGCGCTTGTCCAGGAGGTCCTGCACACCGACACCCGCGCGGGCCGTGCGCCGCTGGTGGCGCTGCCGCTGCACGTGCACGACGAACTCGCGGGCGTGCTGGTCGTGTCCGGTCAGATCCGTGCCAGTGCGGTGCGCGAGGTCGCCGACTGGATCGTCGCCGCCCTCGAACGGGCCCGCCTCGAGGCGTCCGCCGAGTACGCCGCCCAGGCCGAGTTGCGGGCGCTGCGTGCGGAGATGTCACCGCATTTCGTCTACAACGCGCTGACCGTCATCGCCTCGCTCGTGCACTCCGACCCCGAGCGGTCCCATGAGCTGATGCTCGACTTCGCCGACTACAACCGGTACAGCCTGGCCAGCCACGGAGAGTTCACCACCGTCGCCGACGAGTTCCACGCCATCGAGACCTACCTCGCGCTGCAGCGCGCCGTGCTCGGCGACCGGCTGCGCGTGCAGATCCGGGTGGCCCCGGAGGTCCTCGCGGTCACCATCCCGTACCTGGTGTTGCAGCCATTGGTGGAGAACGCGGTCCGGCACGGGATCGAGCCCCGCACGGGCGACGGGGTCGTGCAGGTCCGCGGCGAGTCGGAGGGCAGCGACTGCGTGATCAGCGTGGAGGACGACGGGGTCGGCATGGACCCGTCGGTCGCCGAGGCGATCCTGGCCGGGCACGGGACCGCGGGCAGCATCGGGCTGGCCAATGTGGACAGACGGCTGCGCAACGTCTACGGCGCCTGGTACGGGCTCGTCGTCGAGACCGCGCCCGAGGCCGGGACCAGGGTCGTCGTGCGGGTGCCGGTGTTCCAGCCGGGGGTGGCGACATGACCGGCGTGCGGGTGCTCGCCGTCGACGACGTCAAGGCGGCGCTCGACGAACTGTGCAGGCTGCTGCGCAACGCGCCCGAGGTGGCCGGGGTCGCCGCCGCGGGCGACGCGTTGACCGCCCTGCGGATGATCGAGGGCGGCGAGTTCGACGCGGTGTTCCTCGACATCTCCATGCCCGGCATGAACGGCCTCGAACTGGCCTCGCTGCTGTCCAAGCTCAGCAAGCCGCCGGTGATCGTGTTCGTCACCGCCTACGACGGGCACGCGGTGTCGGCCTACGGCATCGGCGCGGTCGACTACCTGCTCAAACCGGTCCGCGCGGAGCGGCTCGCCACCACGCTGAACCGGGTCGCGCGGATGGTCGCGCCGGTCGAGATCCCTGAGCCCGTCACCGCACCCGACGACACCATCCCCGCCAAGCCCGACGCGATGCCGGTGCTGCCGGTGGAGAGCGAGGGCCGCATCCGCTACGTGCGCCGCGGCGACGTCGAGTTCGTCGAGGCGCAGGGCGACTACGTGCGGCTGCACACCCGCACCGGGGTGCACCTGGTGCGGATGCCGATCTCGCGGCTGCTGGAGTACTGGGAGGGCGCCGGGTTCGCCAGGGTCCACAGAGGATTCCTGGTGGCCATCGACGCGGTCCGGGAGCTGCGCAGCGACGCCGTGGGCGGGATGCTCGCCCACACCGACCTCGGCGACGTCCCGGTGAGCCGTCGACACGCCCGTGAGCTGCGGGAACGCTTGCTGCACGCGGCTCAGCGCGGCGAACTGGGCGGGCGGGGCTGATGCCGTCGCGGCGGGTCGCGGTGACCAGTCCGCAGACGCGGATCGCGCACGCCCGCCGCCGGGTGCACACCGCGTGGCGCCCGCCCGCGCTCGACCCGGATGACGTCCAACGGGCCATGCGGGTCTACGCCGTTCAGCGCAGGCGCGCGCTGCTTCCGTTGGTGCTGCTGGTGTCGCTCCTGCTCGGCATCCCGGCGGTCCTCGCCGCGTGGCCCGCACTCGACGACGTCCGGCTGCTCGGCATCCCCGTGTCGTGGCTGGCGATGGGCGCGCTGCCGTACCCGCTGATGGTGGGGATCGCGGCCTGGCAGCTGCGCCGGGCCGAGCGGGCCGAGTCCGCCGACGAAACCGCATGATCGCCTTCCTCTCCGTCGCCCCGGTCGTGCTGGTCACGCTGCTGATCGGGCTGCGCGGCATCGCCGCCATGCGGACCACATCGGACTTCCTGGTCGCGTCCCGGCGGGTGTCGCCGCTGCTGAACTCGGCGGCGGTGTCGGGGGAGTACCTCTCGGCGGCTTCGTTCCTCGGGGTCGCCGGGCTCGTCGTCAAGGACGGCATGGGCGCGCTGTGGTACCCGGTCGGGTTCACCGCGGGGTACGTCGCGATGCTGGTCCTGGTGGCCGCGCCGATGCGTCGCTCGGGCGCGCTGACGGTCCCGGACTTCGCCGTCGCGCGGCTCGCCTCCCACACGCTGCGGAAGCTGTCGGCGGTCGTCGTGCTGGTGATCGGCGGGCTGTACCTGGTGCCGCAGTTCCGCACGTCGGGTCTCGTGCTGTCGGCGGTGAGCGGCAGCCAGTACTGGGTCGGGGTGGTGATCGCGGCGGCCGCCGTGAGCATCACCCTCGCGCTCGGCGGGATGCGGGCGGCGACCTATGTCCAGGCGTTCCAGTTCTATCTGAAGATGCTGCTGTTCATCGTGCCCGCCGCCTGGCTGCTCATCCAGGTCGGCCCAGAGGTGCGGCACGAGGCCGTGCACCCGGTGGAGTTCACGCACTTCGCCAAGGACACCCCGGTCGACTTCCAGCTCGACGTCACGCTGGAGCTGCGCGAGCCCACGACCGTCCTGCGGTCCGACGGCAGCCGCGAGACACTTCCGCCGGGGGAGTTGCGGGCCGTCTCGGGAAGCATGCTCGTCTTCGCGGAGGGCACGGCCGTCCCGCAGGCTCGCGGCGGCGCGGCGCCGGGCGGGCCGGGCTGGCAGCGGCCGCTGCTCGACCTGCGCCACGCCGGCTACCCGCTGCTGGGCACGTGGGCGATCCTGATCGCCACCATGCTGGGAACGATGGGGCTGCCGCATGTGCTCGTCCGGTTCCACACCAGCCCGGACGGCCGCGCGGCCAGGCGTACCGCCGCGATCACCGTCGGGCTGCTGAGCATCTTCTATCTGTTCCCCGGCATCTACGGCACGCTGGCGAAGGTCTTGGTGCCGCAGCTCTATCTCGCGGGCACCACCGACACCGCGGTGGTCGCGCTGCCGTCCCAAGTGGAATCCGGTGGCTGGGCGGACGTGTTCACCGGCCTGCTCACCGCGGGCGCGTTCGCCGCGTTCCTGGCGACGTCGCTGGGTCTGCTGCTGGTGGTGTCCGGTGCGATCGCCCACGACCTGCTGCCCGGCGGCTTGAACCGGTTGCGGGGCACGGTGTTCGCCGCCGCCGCGGTCGTGGTGATGCTGGCCCTGCCGTCGGCGAGGTTGGACGCGGGTGTGCTTGTCACCTGGGGGTTCACCGTCGCCGCGTCGACCTTCTGCCCGCTGCTGGTGCTGGGTATCTGGTGGTCGAAGCTGACCAAGGCGGGGGCGCTGGCGGGGGTCGCGGTCGGTTTGCTGGCCTCGGCGGGAGCAATCGGCGTTACTCTGTTCGGCGGAGAACTCACTGGCTGGCAAGCGATTCTGGTCGCGCAGCCCGCACCGTGGTCGGTGCCGCTGGCGTTCGCCACCATGATCGGGGTGTCGCTGTTCGGCCGTCCGCCGTCGTGGGCCGCGGCCGCGATGCTGCGCCTGCACCTGGGCGAGGAGCAGCATGCCCGACCGGGACCGGGACGTGACCTGGGCCACTTGTCCTGGCAGGCACGCCGTTCGTCCGCCGTTCGTCGCATCACTCGACGTCTGGGCCGCTGAGCGGATCTCGCGGGTCTCGATCTTCCTACGGTCACGGGTAACCCGAATCCCCGTTGACGGAGGCCCGCAATGACCATCACAGATCCCGCGGTCGGTCCACCGCAGCATCCGGCCTGGACGGAGATCCAGCAAAGTCCCGAGTTCGGGTCGCTGCGCAAGCGGCTGCGCGGATTCGTCTTCCCGATGACCGCGCTGTTCTTCCTCTGGTACATGGCGTACGTGCTACTCGCCGACTACGCGCACGGCTTCATGTCCATCAAACTGTTCGGCAACATCAACGTCGGGTTGGTGTTGGGCCTGCTGCAGTTCGTCTCGACGTTCGTCATCACGATGCTGTATGTCCGGCACGCCACCAAGAACCTCGACCCGGCCGCGGAGAAGATCCGCAAGGAGATCGAGGGTGAGGACGCATGAGCACCCCACTGGCCGCTGAGGTTTCCGGCAACCCGGTTCTCAACATCGGCATCTTCGGCGTCTTCGTCGCGATCACCATGGTCATCGTCTTCCGGGCCAGCCGCACCACGAAGACGGCGGCGGACTACTACGCGGGTGGCCGCTCGTTCACCGGCCCGCAGAACGGCGTGGCCATCGCGGGTGACTACCTGTCGGCGGCGTCGTTCCTGGGTATCGCGGGCGCCATCGCGCTCAACGGATACGACGGCTTCCTCTACTCCATCGGCTTCCTGGTGGCGTGGCTGGTCGCCCTGCTGCTGGTCGCGGAACTGCTGCGCAACACCGGCAAGTACACGATGGGCGACGTCCTCGCCTTCCGGATGAGGCAGCGACCGGTGCGCGCGGCGGCGGCGACGTCCACTTTGGTCGTGTCGTTCTTCTACCTGCTGGCCCAGATGGCGGGCGCGGGCGGGCTTGTCGCGCTGCTGCTGGGAATCAGCGGCAAGACCGGGCAGTCCATCGTCATCGCGCTCGTCGGCGTCATCATGATCATCTACGTTCTGGTCGGCGGGATGAAGGGCACCACGTGGGTGCAGATCATCAAGGCGGCGCTGCTGATCACCGGTGGCCTCGCGATGACGATCTGGGTCCTGGCGAAGTTCGGCTTCAACCTGTCGAGCGTCCTCGGTGCCGCTGTCGACGCCGGTGGTGCGAACGGTGAGGCGCTGCTCAACCCGGGCAACCAGTACGGAAAGTCGGAGACGAGCAAGCTCGACTTCATCTCCCTTGGCTTGGCGCTGGTGCTGGGAACCGCGGGCCTGCCGCACATCCTGATGCGCTTCTACACCGTGCCCACGGCGAAGGAAGCACGCCGCTCGGTCGTGTGGGCCATCTGGCTCATCGGTATCTTCTACCTGTTCACCCTGGTGCTGGGCTACGGCGCGGGCGCCCTGGTCGGCCCCGAGGCCATCAAGAACGCCCCTGGTAAGGCGAACTCGGCCGCACCACTGCTGGCGCAAGCACTGGGCGGACCGGTCTTGCTGGGCCTGATCGCGGCCGTCGCGTTCGCCACGATCCTGGCCGTGGTGGCGGGCCTGACCATCACCGCGTCGGCGTCCTTCGCGCACGACATCTACGCCAACATCATCAAGAAGGGCAAGGTCGACGACAAGGCCCAGGAGGTCCGCGTCGCCCGGATCACCGCGGTGGTGATCGGCCTGGTCGCGATCGGCGGCGGGATCGTCGCGAATGGACAGAACATCGCGTTCCTGGTCGCCTTGGCGTTCGCGGTGGCGGCGTCGGCGAACCTGCCGACCATCGTGTACTCGCTGTTCTGGAAGCGTTTCAACACCAGCGGCGCACTGTGGAGCATCTACGGCGGTCTGGTGTCGAGCATCGTCCTGATCATCTTCTCGCCCGCGGTCTCGGGAAAGCCCGCCTCGGCGGCCACCCAGTCGATGATCAAGGGTGTCGACTTCCACTGGTTCCCCTTGGAGAACCCGGGACTCGTGTCGATCCCGCTGGCCTTCTTCCTCGGCTGGCTCGGCACGGTGCTGTCGAAGGGCGGCACGGACGCGGCGAAGTACGCGGAGATGGAGGTCCGCGCGCTGACGGGTGCGCACGCCGAGAAGGCGACCGCGCACTAGCCTCGATCTTGCACGGGTTTGTGGGATCTGCTTGAAAGGTTGCTGTGTCTGGGTTTTGCCTGAGATCACTGGATATGGCGATGGTTGTGGGCCGACTGTCGCGTCGGTGGGCGGTTTCCGGGGTCCTTGGTCGTAGTGGCGGGAGGTGTGTGTCAGCCGGGCCACGACGCGGTGCGTAGGCGGGTGAACGCGGTC
>NZ_JBOHGC010000072.1:0-4979 GCF_050699995.1 Actinokineospora sp.
GCATCGACCACCCTCGTGTGCAGCCGGCGGATGCGGTCCTGGGTCTTGCGCCAGCGGGCGGACGGGGTTTGCCGGGTGCGCCGGTCCGGGCCGACCCGGCGGGCCGCCTGCCGCCCCAACCTGCGCAGCTCCCGCAAAGCCACGTCGAGGTGCCGGGGGTTGGGGATGACCTCGCCGGTCGAGAGCACAGCCGGCGACTTCACCCCGAGATCCACCCCCACCACCGAAGCCGGTCGGGTTGGGGCCGGATCCTGGCGATCGATCTCCACGGAGAACGAACAGAACCACCGCCCACCCCGACAGGTCACGGTGGCCGAACGGATCCGGGCGGTGCCGCGCTCGACGTGCCGGGCCAGTTTGCGGGTCGACTCGTGGGTGCGCACGACCCCGATGCGGGGCAGCCTCACATGCCCGCGGTCGGCCAGCCCGAAGCTGCCAGTGGTGAACCGGCACGACAACCCGGCGCGTTTGCCCGTGAACCTCGGAAACCGGACCTTCGGGCCCCTGCGCTTGCCGTTCTTCGACGCGTTCCAGTTCGTCAACGCGGTCGCCAGGTTCGCCAAACCCGAGGAGTACGCCTCCTTCGAGTTCTCCGCCCGCCACGGGGCGACCACGTCCTTGGTCCGATTCCAGTGTTTCCGCAGGCTGTAGGCCGACCACGACACCGACGGCGTCAACTCCGGTTCCGCCACGCCGTAAGACTTCTCAGCTGTGCGCTGGTCCAGCTTCGCCTTGACCCGCGCCAAACCCCAGTTGTAGGCGTACCGCTGCGCACCACAATGCGACCGCAACACAGCCCCCTGGGCCGGTGTCGGGTCCAACGCGAACCGACACGCCTGCAACACCATGGTCATCACCAGCGACCGTACCGACCACCACCGACCAACAACCCACCCGGGCCAGCACACCGCGTCGCCGATCTCAAACACCTCAATCAGACACACACAGGCACAGAATCCTGAACGGTTCGCAGCCCCCGGCGGGTTCGGCCATCTGGTCGTCTGGTCTCGGCTGCGGCATCGAGTCGGGCATCTGGTCTCGCCTCCTCTGCGGGCCAGGGTCCCCCGGCGCGGCCAGGTCACGCCTCGACCGGAAGCGCATTTCGCCCGGTCGGGTGATCGGTGGCCGAACGCGCGCGGGCGTACACGCGGACGGCGTCGAGTGCGACGCGGTCCCACTTGTACCGCGCCCGCGCCCGGTCGCGGCCCGCCAGGCCGAACGCCGACCGGCCCGCGTCATCGACCTGCATTGCGCGCACGCCAAGGCAACGCCCAGCGGATCGCGCGGCGGCACCCGCAGGCCGGTGACCCCGTCGACCACGATGTCGACGAGCGGCCCGGCCGCGGTGGCGACCACCGGCATGCCGCACGCCATGGCCTCCAGCGCCGCCACCCCGGATGCATCCTGCCATGGCACGTACGCGGCCACGTCGGCCGAGCGCAGCAAGGCGGGCATGTCCGCCGCGCTCACGTGGCCCGCCAGCCAGACCCGGTCCCCGACACCGAGCCGCGCCGCGTCGTCGAGCAGGGCCGCGGCGTGCGGGTGCGTGGCCAGCGCCGCCCCGGTCGGGCCGCCCGCGATGACCAGCTCGGTGTCGAGCAGCATCGGCATGGCTTGGACAAGCGTCTGAAACCCGTTGCCCGGCAACAACTTCCCGACCGTCACGAGCCGGTGGCCCAGTTCCCGAGGGGCCGTCGGACCCGTGGGGGCGAACCGGTGGACGTCGACCCCGGCGGGGACCATCGAGATCTTCGAGCGGGGCACCCCCAGCCGGATCAGCTCGAACACCTCGTCGGCGCACCCGGCCACGATCCGGTCGGCCCGCCGCGCGAGCAGCCGCTCGGTCTCGACCCGGTCGGCCGAAGCGGTGTCCCGCCCCGAAGCGGGCGACGAGAGCGTCTGCACCGTGGGGATGTTCAGCCTGCGGCCCGCCAGAACCGTGGCCAGCCCACACATCCAAGACTGCGCGTGCGCCACGTCCGGCGGGTCCTCGCGCCAGCGCGCGAGGAGGTACCGGGTGAACTCCCCCATCGTCGGCAGCAGGTCGTCGCCCGCCATCGGCCGCGGTGGGCCCGCCAGGACGTGCACCACGTCGTAGCCGCCATCGACCCGGACGATCTCCTGCTGGTCCGGGTAGGCCCGCCGGGTGTAGACCGTCACGTGGTGGCCGTGCCGCACGAGCGCCGCGGCGAGGTCGGCGACCCGTTGGTCGGCGTCCGGCCCGCGCGGTGCGATGGGCGGGTCCGCGCACTCCGACACCATCGCGATTCTCATGACGGGCCCCTGTCCGACGGCGAGGCGTCAGCGATGCGCGCTCGGGTTGAACCGGCGAGCGAACCCGCGGACGGAGGGTGCGGTCTTGTCGTCGTTGGGCGGGACCATGATCTCGTCGATCTCGTGATCGGCCCGCTCGACCTGGTCGGTGGACTCGGTTGTCTGCTCGTATCGCCGCTGCGACAATCCCTCGGCGTCGAGCCGGTCACGCATCCTGGTCAGGACCTTGATCGCGATCGCGTGACCGATCGCGAGGACCAGCACCAACACGCCCAGGCGCGTGACGACGGACTCCAGCGGGCTGTCGGCGGAGAAGTCGATGGTCGAGAGCAGCGCCAGCACGCCCAACACCGCCAGGTGGAACAGAACCGAGACCAGGCGGGCCATCGAGCCCGCGGAACTGTCGTCCGTGTATGAGTTCTCGAGGTATCGCGATCCGGCACGGTAGATGATCTGCCCGTCCACGGCCACCAGAACGATACCCAGCACGAGGAATA
This sequence comes from Actinokineospora sp., assembly GCF_050699995.1. Classification (GTDB taxonomy): domain Bacteria; phylum Actinomycetota; class Actinomycetes; order Mycobacteriales; family Pseudonocardiaceae; genus Actinokineospora. Next base: position 2,772 of record NZ_JBOHGC010000072.1, read on the forward strand.
AGACGAAGCTGTTGATGTCCATGACATCCCTTCGGCCGCTGTCATTGATCGCTTGCGGAATGACTACCCGTTCCCTGGGTTTCGACACCTCAACCGATTCACCCAGCGTGCGTGTGCTCGGTTGGCCTGACCTGATCGGGGGTAGTCCACCTATGTGACCGACCACTTGGGGCGTGCCCTGCTCGGGCCGACCGGCGAACACCATGCGACGGCGACGCCGCGCCTGGTGGAGCTCACCGTCGGCATGGCCGAGCTGCCGCTGGTGCGCACGGTGGCCGCCGCGATCGCGATGCGGGAGGACTACGACATCGAGGCGATCGCCGATGTGAAACTGATCGTCGACGAGGCGTGTTCACTGCTCGTCGACCGCGCGGTGGCGGGAACGGCGCTGGTCTGCCGGTTCGAGATCGCACCGAGCCGTATTCGCTTCTCCGCGGCTGTCGAGGGCTTCGACGCGCGCCCGATCGACGACACCACACTGGGCTGGGGACTGCTGGTCTCGCTGGTGGACGACATCAACCACACCGTCGACACATCCCGCCCGCTTCCGGTGCTGCGTATCGACGTGGACGTGCGGAGAGAGCGGAGCAGGCCATGACGCACCCACATCTGGTCAACGCCGCGTGGCGGGACTCCTCCGCGGGCTACGCGCACCTTCGGCCGCTGTTCGAGAACATGGCGAAGCTCGAACCCGGTCCCGAGCGGGCCGCGCTGCGTGACGAACTCGTCACCGGGCACCTGCCCGTCGCCGAGCACATCGCGCAGCGGTTCAGCCACCGCGGGGAGGCGCACGACGACCTCCTCCAGGTCGCCACCGTGGGGCTGATCAACGCGGTCGACCGCTTCGACCCCGACCGGGGAACGGAGTTCCTGTCCTTCGCCATCCCGACGATCATGGGCGAGGTACGCAGGCATTTCCGTGACACCGGTTGGTCGGTGCGGGTGCCCAGGCGCCTGCAGGAACGCCATCTCGCGGTCAGCACCGCGAGTTCGGAACTCGCGCAGCAGTTGGGCCGGTCCGCGACACCGAGCGAGATCGCGGCGCACCTCGGTCTGTCCAAAGAGGAGGTCTACGAGGGAATCGAGGCCGGGAACGTCTACCGGTCGCAGTCCCTCGACGAGATCCTGAGCCCCGGCGAGGACAACACCCCCGTGGCCGACCGGCTCGGCGTCGACGACGAGGCCCTCGACAGCGTCGAGTACCACGAGACCCTCCGCCCGCTGCTCGACCAGCTGCCCGCCCGGGAACGGCGGATCCTCATCCTTCGCTTCTACGGCAACATGACCCAGACCGAGATCGCCCAACGCATAGGCCTCTCGCAGATGCACGTGTCCCGGCTTCTCGCCAAGACCCTGAAAGGGCTTCGCGACGGGATCAGCGACTCCTGAGGGGACAGTTGTCAGCTGGGTCGATCGGCCGCGTGACGGTACTGTTGGCGCTGCGACCCCGAGGGAGTGCCACCATGACCGAGCCCGACGAGCCCACCGCCGCCGTGACTGATCCGGCCATGGTCGCGCCCGGCCTCGAGGTGACCGCGCGGCAGGCGTCGGTCGACACTGTGATCCTGCTGGTGAACGGCGAGATCGACATGCTGACCGCCCCCGCGCTGGACCGCAGCCTCACCGCGACCACCGACGGCGGTCACCGACGGGTGGTGGTCGACCTGTCCGGGGTCACGTTCCTGTCCTCGGCGGGAATCACCATTCTCGTGCAGCACGCCGCCGAGGCCGCCCGGCGCGGCGTCCGGCTGCCCATCGTGGCCTCCGGGACGGCCGTCCTGCGTCCCCTGGAACTGACCGGGCTGAAAACCGAACTCGATCTCCACGGCACCGTGGACGAGGCCGTCGACGGCGCCTGACCAGCACCTGAACGTGTCCGGGAAAGAAAAATCAGGTTACTGCTAACGCCGCACCCCTCTACTCCGATAGGGCTAGCAAGCAGCTCCCGGTGGCACGCCCCCCGACCACCGGGAGCTGCCGTCTCCCCGGAATCCTTGATGTCTAGGCCCCTAGCCTCGATCTTGCACGGGTTTGTGGGATCTGCTTGAAAGGTTGCTGTGGCTGGGTTTTGCCTGAGATCCCTGGATATGGCGATGGTTGTGGGCCGACTGTCGCGTCGGTGGGCGGTTTCCGGGGTCCTTGGTCGTAGTGGCGGGAGGTGTGTGTCAGCCGGGCCACGACGCGGTGCGTAGGCGGGTGAACGCGGTC
>NZ_JBOHGC010000073.1:0-8802 GCF_050699995.1 Actinokineospora sp.
ACCGGGGCCTGGCCCGACGGCTGCGTTTCGGTGCCCTTGCCGTCCATCGGGATGGCGTCCGGGCCGGGGGGCTCGGCGGCGAACGGCGGCGGCGAGGCCGGGTCGAACGCGCCGGGGCCGAGCGGACCGCAGGCCGCGTTGGGTTCCGGGTTCTGGTACTTGTTGCGCTTGAGCGACTTGATGAACTGCTCGATGCGCGGGTCGTCGGCGCTGTCCAGCTTCAGCTGGTGGCCCCACGACTGCATCGAGATCGGCTTGTCGAGCCCGGGGTACGGCGAGAGCATCATGAAGGGCTGGCCCTCGACCCGGCCCTTGAGCTTGTCCAGCTCGGCGCCCTGAATCTTGTCCGGGTTGTACGCGATCCACACCGAGCCGTGCTCCATGGAGTGGACCATGTTCTCGGTGCGCACGGCGGTCGGGTAGACGACACCCTCGCAGGCGGCCCAGGCCTCGTCGTGGGGTCCGCCGAAGGGCGGGCTCTGGTCGTAGGCGACCCGCTGCGTGCCCTTGACGTGCTGGCCCGCCGAGTACTCCTTGCGCGCGACGCCGTCGATGTTGACCGACGGGTCCTTGTTCTCCTCGGAGACGGTGAACTTCTTCGCCGCTGCGATCTGGGTGTACGCGTAGCCGAAGATGCCGCCCGCCAGCAGGACGATGGCGACCACCGCGGCGATCGTGCCCCAGGGCGCGCCCTTCTTGGCGACGACGGACGCGCGTGCCGCCTTCACGCTGCCCTTGCTGCCTTTGTTCTTGGTGCCGCTGGCCATGCCGTCCTCGGACTTCTCGTCGACGGGGAGGTCCGACCCGGGTGGGGGCGAACCTGCACAGGGATGGTAGTGCGCGGACAGTCTAAGGAACCGGTGTTCGGTTCCCGTCAGCCCCCGGTCACGGGCACCGCGTCGGGGCCTGGCGGCGTCGGGTCGAACGGGGGCGGATCGTCCTGGTCGAAGTGCGGCGGGCCGAGCACGTCGCACGACGCGCCCGGCTCCGGCGTCAGGTATTTGTTGCGCAGGGTGGCGGTGATGAACTGGTCGATTCGCTCGTCGTCGGCCGAGTCGACCTTGAGCTGCCTGCCCCAGGACTGCAGCGAGACCGGCGCGTCCTGGCCGGGGAACGGCGACATCAGCAGGTACGGCTTGCCGTCGACCCGCTTGGCCAGGGCCTTGACCCCGTCCTCGCCGAGCCCCGGCTCGTAGCTGATCCACACGGCGCCGTGTTCGAGCGAGTGCACGATCGACTCCGTGTGTACGGCCTCGGGGTAGACGACACCCATGCACGCGGCCCACGCCTGGTCGTGCGCCCCGCCGAAGGGCGGCGCCTTGTCGTAGGCGACCCGCTTCGCCGGGTCGATGTGCAGGCCGGGCTTGTAGTCGAACGCGACGACGCCGTCGATCTTCTTCGTCGGGTCCTTGTTCCCCTCGGTCGGCACGTACTCCCGCGAGGTCGACTTCTTGGTTGTCGGCGCTTTCGTCGGCGCCTTGGTCGCGTTGGTTCCGGTGGCGACGGGTTTGCCCTGCTCAACGGTGGCGCAGCCGGTGAGGAGGAGGCAGGCGGCGGCCACGAGCGCGGCGATCCGATTCACCTCGGAGAGTGTAGGCAACGGCCGGTCCGAGGCGGTGACGCCCTGTGAAACCCCGCTACCTAGACTTGTGCAGGTGACTCCCGACGTTCTCGCTGACCTGGTCCGTTCCGCCGCCATGACGATCTTGGGCGAGCGCGGCCTCGACACCGCCGTCGTCCCGGACGTCGTGACCGTCGAGCGACCCCGCAATCCCGAGCACGGCGACTACGCGACCAACCTCGCGCTGCAGGTCGCCAAGCGGGTCGGGCTGGCGCCGCGGGAACTCGCCGACGCGCTCGCCGACGCCCTCGCGAAGACCACCGGGGTGGCTTCGGCCGAGGTCGCCGGGCCCGGGTTCATCAACCTGCGCCTGGCCGCCGACGCGCAGGGCCAGATCGTGCGCGAGGTGCTCACCGCGGGCGCCGCCTACGGCAACGGCGCCATGCTCGCCGGCCGCAAGATCAACCTGGAGTTCGTCTCGGCGAACCCGACCGGCCCGATCCACCTCGGCGGCACCCGCTGGGCCGCGGTCGGCGACGCGCTGGGCCGGGTGCTGTCCGCGCAGGGCGGCGAGGTCACCCGCGAGTACTACTTCAACGACGCGGGCGCGCAGATCGACCGGTTCGTCCGGTCCCTGATCGCCGCCGCGCAGGGCGAGCCCGCCCCCGAGGACGGCTACGCGGGCGCCTACATCTCCGACATCGCCGCCGAGGTCATCAAGCAGGAGCCCGGTGCGCTGACCGACCCCGACAGCGCGGAGATCTTCCGCCGCATCGGCGTGGGCCTGATGTTCGAGCAGATCAAGAAGGACCTGCACGACTTCGGCACCGACTTCGACGTCTACTTCCACGAGGACTCGCTGCACAAGTCCGGCGCCGTCGAGAAGGCCGTCACGGCGCTCAAGGAGTCCGGCGGGCTCTACCTTGAGGACGGCGCCTGGTGGCTGCGGTCGAGCGAGTACGGCGATGACAAGGACCGGGTGGTCATCAAGAGCGACGGGCAGCCCGCCTACATCGCCGGTGACATCGCCTACTTCCAGGACAAGCGCGCCCGCGGCTTCGACCTGTGCATCTACATGCTCGGCGCCGACCACCACGGCTACATCGGCAGGCTCAAGGCCGCCGCGGCGGCGACCGGCGACGACCCGGCGACCGTGGAAGTCCTTATCGGACAGATGGTCAACCTGGTCAGCGGCGGCAAGCCGGTGCGGATGAGCAAGCGCGCCGGGACCGTGATCACCATGGGGGACCTGGTCGAGGCCGTCGGCGTGGACGCCGCCCGCTACGCCATGATCCGCTCGTCCGCGAACTCCACTTTGGACATCGATCTGGACCTGTGGAGCAAGAAGGACAGCGACAACCCGGTCTACTACGTCAAATACGCGCACGCCCGGCTGTGCAACATCAAGCGCAACGCGGGTGACCTGGGCATGGTCGTGTCCGGGCCGGATGATGTCGACCTGGGCCTGTTGACCCACGACCGCGAGGGTGACGTGCTGCGCACCCTCGGCGAGTTCCCGCGCGTGCTGGCCACCGCCGCCGAACTGCGGGAGCCCCACCGTGTCGCGCGGTACCTCGAGGAACTCGCGGGCGCGCTGCACAAGTTCTACGAGAACTGCCGAGTGATCCCCCAGGGCGACGAGGACCCGCAGCCGGTGAACTTCGCCCGGCTGGCGCTGTGCGGCGCGGCCCGCCAGGTCATCGCCAACGGGCTCGGCGTCCTCGGCATCGAAGCACCGGAACGGATGTAGGCAAGCGATGAGGGCACACCCGGCAGGGCCGCGGCACGCGGAAGTGCTGCCGCCGAGCAACACCCAGAGCGAGCGGCCCACCACCGTCGACGCGCTCGACGAGCTGTACCCGGCGGTCTGGCCGCGCAACGCCGAGCGCGGCGACGACGGCGCCATCCGGATCGCGGGCGTCGACGTCCGCGAACTGGCCGAGACCTACGGCACGCCCTTGTTCGTCGTGGACGAGGCCGACTTCCGGGCCCGCTGCCAGGAGCACGCCGCCGCGTTCGGCGACCCGTCGCTGGTCCACTACGCCTCCAAGGCCTTCCTGTCGGTGGAGATCGCCCGCTGGGTGGCGCAGGAGGGCCTGAGTCTCGACGTGGCCAGCGGTGGCGAGCTGGCCGTGGCGCTGCGCGCGGACTTCCCGCCCGAGCGGATCACGTTGCACGGCAACAACAAGTCGCTCGCCGAGCTGACCACCGCGCTGGACGTCGGCGTCGGCGCGATCGTCGTCGACTCGTTCCACGAGATCGCCCGCCTCGACAAGCTCGCCCGCGACCGCGACGTGGTCGCGCCGGTCCTGATTCGGGTCACCGTCGGCGTCGAGGCGCACACCCACGAGTTCATCGCCACCGCCCATGAGGACCAGAAGTTCGGCTTCTCGCTGGCGGGCGGCGCCGCGGCCGAGGCGGCCCGCCAGGTGATCAAGTCCGGCGGCCTGTCGCTGCTGGGCCTGCACAGCCACATCGGGTCGCAGATCTTCGACGCCGACGGCTTCGAGGTGGCCGCGCACCGGGTCATCGGCCTGCTGGCCGCGCTGCACAAGGAGCACGGGGCCGACGCGCTGCAGTCGCTGACGGTCGTCGACCTCGGCGGCGGGCTCGGCATCGCCTACACCGCCCAGGACGACCCGCCGCCGCCGATGTGGCTGGCCGACCAGCTGCGCACCATCGTGACCAAGGAGTGCGACCAGGAGGGACTGCCGGTGCCGCGCATCGCGGTCGAGCCGGGCCGCGCCATCGCCGGTCCGGGCACCGTGACCCTCTACGAGGTCGGCACCACCAAGGACGTCTCGCTCGGCCACGGCACCGGCCGCCGCTACGTCAGCGTCGACGGCGGGATGAGCGACAACATCCGCACCGCGTTGTACGACGCGGTCTACGACACCCGCCTCGCGTCGCGCTCCAGCGGCGAGGGGGAGCGGGGCACCGAGGCCGTGCTGTCCCGAGTAGTGGGCAAACACTGTGAGTCCGGTGACGTTGTGGTGCGAGACTGCTGGCTACCGGAGAACCTTGCTCCCGGCGACCTGCTGGCGGTCGCCGCGACCGGCGCCTACTGCTACTCGATGGCGAGCAACTACAACCGGCTGCCGCGGCCCGCCGTGGTGGCCGTGCTCGACGGCGCCGCGCGGCTGCTGCTGCGCCGGGAAACCGACGATGACCTGCTGAGACTGGAGATGCCGTGAGTGAGCCCGCCAAGCCGATCAAGGTCGCGCTACTGGGCTGCGGCACGGTCGGCACCGAGATCGTCCGGCTGCTCACCGAGCAGGCGCCCGACCTCGCGTCGCGGATCGGCGCGCCGGTGGAGCTGGCCGGGGTCGCCGTGCGCAGGCTTAACAAGCCGCGCCCGGGGGTGCCCGCCGACCTGCTGACGACCGACGCGGCCGAGTTGGTCACCCGGCCGGACGTGGACGTCGTCGTCGAGGTCATCGGCGGTATCGAACCCACCCGCACGTGGCTGATCGAGGCCCTGCGCGCGGGCAAGTCGGTGGTCACCGCCAACAAGACGCTGCTGGCCGAACACGCGGGCGACCTGTTCGCCGAGTCCGACACCTTCGGCGGCGACCTATACTTCGAGGCCGCGGTCGCCGGTGCGATCCCGTTGCTGCGCCCGCTGCGCGAGTCCCTCGCGGGCGACCGCATCACCCGGGTGATGGGCATCGTCAACGGCACCACCAACTTCATCCTCTCCGCGATGGACGAGACCGGCGCCGGCTACGCCGAGACACTCGAAGAGGCGTCTCGCCTGGGCTACGCCGAGGCCGACCCGACCGCCGACGTCGACGGCTACGACGCCGCGTCGAAGGCCGCGATCCTCGCCTCGCTGTCCTTCCACACCCGGGTCACCGCCGGCGACGTCTACCGCGAAGGCATCTCCGCGGTCACGCCCGCCGACGTCTCCGCCGCGCGCGCCCTGGGCCGCACGATCAAGCTGCTGGCGATCTGCGAGCGGGTCGACACCCCCGACGGCGAGTCCGTCGCGGTGCGCGTCCACCCGGCGATGATCCCGCGCACCCACCCGCTGGCAGGCGTCAACGGCGCGTTCAACGCGGTGTTCGTCGAGGCCGAGGCGGCCGGACAGCTCATGTTCTACGGGCAGGGAGCGGGCGGTGCACCCACCGCCAGCGCCGTGCTCGGCGACCTCGTTGCGGTAGCCCGCAACCTCGTCGTCGGCGGGCGCGGACCGCGTGAGTCGGCCTACGCCGACCTGCCGGTGCGCCCGATCGCGCAGGCGTCGACCAGGTACCACATCAGCCTGGATGTCGCCGACCGCGCAGGCGTGCTGGCGGCCGTCGCCGCCGTGTTCGCCGAACACGAAGTGAGCATCTCGGCGGTCCGCCAGGAAGGCCGCGCGTCGGACGCGAGCCTGGTGATCGTCACCCACTCCGCGCCCGACGCCGCCCTGCGGTCCACTGTGGACAAAATCGCCGGATTGCCGTTCGTGCACGACGTGGTCAGCGTGATGCGGGTCGAAGGCGAGGAATCATGACTGTGGATGATTTCGCCGGGTTGCTGTTCGTGCGCCATTTGCTCAGCGTGGTGCGGGTCGAAGGCGAGGAAGCATGACCATCGGTGTGCTGCCCGGACGTCCGGGCATCATCGCGGCCTATCCCAACAGAATCCCCGTCCCCGACGGCGCGAAGGTGATCACTCTCGGCGAGGGCAACACCCCGTTGCTGCCCGCGCCGCACCTCTCGGAGCTGACCGGCTGCACGGTCTACCTCAAGGTCGAGGGCGCCAACCCGACCGGCTCGTTCAAGGACCGCGGCATGACCGTGGCCATGACCCACGCGCTGGCCAACGGCCTCGAAGCGGTGATCTGCGCGTCCACCGGCAACACGTCGGCCTCGGCCGCCGCGTACGCCACCCGCGCGGGCCTGACCTGCGCGGTTCTGGTGCCCCGCGGCAAGATCGCGCTCGGCAAGATGGCCCAGGCCGTCGTGCACGGCGCGCGCATCCTGCAGATCGACGGCAACTTCGACGACTGCCTGGAACTGGCCCAGAAGACCGCCGCGGAGTTCCCGGTCGGCTTGGTCAACTCGGTCAACCCGGTGCGGCTGATCGGCCAGAAGAGCGCCGCGTGGGAGGTCTGCGACGTCCTCGGCCGCGCGCCCGACATCCACTGCCTGCCCGTCGGCAACGCGGGCAACATCACCGCCTATTGGCGCGGCTACAGCGAATACGCCGCCGACGGCATCGTCGAGGGCACGCCGAGGATGTTCGGCTTCCAGGCCGCGGGCTCCGCGCCCCTGGTGCGCGGCGAGCCGGTGTCCAATCCGGACACCATCGCCACCGCGATCCGCGTCGGCAACCCGGCTTCGTGGGCGGGCGCGGTCGCCGCGCGCGACGAGTCCGGTGGTCTGTTCGACGCCGCGACCGACGAGCAAATCCTTGCGGCGTACCGACTTCTGGCCGTGCGCGAGGGTGTCTTCGTCGAGCCGTCGTCGGCGACGAGCGTCGCCGGGCTGCTGATCACCCACGCCGACGGACGCCTGCCCGCCGGGTCGGTCGTCGTATGCACGGTCACCGGCCACGGCCTCAAGGACCCCGACACCGCGCTGTCCACCACGCCCGAGGTCGAAGCGATTCCCGTCGACGCCTCGGCGGTGGCCACCGCGTTGGACCTGAGGTGAGCGTCCGCGTCCGAGTTCCCGCGTCCACGGCGAACCTGGGCTCCGGCTTCGACGCGCTCGGCATGGCGCTCGCGCTCCACGACGTCCTCGACTTCCGCGAGACCGCTTCCGGGCTTGAGGTCACGGTCGAGGGCGAGGGCGCCGACGACGTGGCCCGGGATGAGTCCAACCTCGTGGTGCGCGCGTTCCGGGCCGCCTGCGAGCGGATCGGGTTCGCGTCCGCCGGACTCGCCTTGCACTGCGCCAACGTGATTCCGCACGCCAGGGGCCTCGGCTCGTCGGCCGCGGCGATCGTCGGCGGCATCGCGGGCGCCTACGGCCTCGCGGGACGTCCGCTCGACGACGAGGCGCTGCAAATGGCCGCGGAGTTCGAAGGACACGCCGACAACGTCGCGGCGAGCCTGCTGGGCGGGCTCGTCGTGGCCTGGTCCGACGACGACCGCTTCGGCGCGGCGCGGGTCGAGCCGCACGCGGACCTGCGGCCGATCGCGATCATCCCGGCGGAGTCGTCGGCCACCCACGTCACCCGCGGCCTGCTGCCGGACAAGGTGTCGCACGCCGACGCCGCGTTCGCCGCGGGCCGCAGCGCGCTTGCCGTGCACGCCATCAGCACCCGTCCCGACCTGCTGCTTCCCGCGCTCGCGGACAAGCTGCACCAGGACTACCGGGAAAGCGCGTGGCCGTCGACCATTCGAGTGGTTCGCGAACTGCGCGCCCAAGGTGTCGCGGCGGCGGTTTCCGGGGCGGGTCCGACCGTGCTCGCGCTGACCACCGACGGGGCCCTTCCGGACGCGGTCGACGTCAGCGCGTTCACCGTGCTGCCCCTCGCGGTCGACCGGACGGGTGTCCAGGTCAGTCCACTCGGCTGAACCGCGGAACAAACACCGTGATCAGGCTGTTGCATATGGACAGGTGGTCGTGACAGAGATCACTCGCGATCCGAGACGTCGCCACGCGACGCGCTGTGGGCCGGTTGTTGCACCTTCAGTGACGGCCGTCTACCCTCGGGGACGTTCAGTCACCGCGCGCACGGGCGCCCGGTGTCGTTCCCGGGATTCTTTCCGGGTCGCATCATCTGCCGAGTAGTCGGCTCAGTCCTTAATCAGGTCCGAGCCGAGGCTCGGAGGTACCCGACGACCGTGGTGACCAGATGCTCCCTGTTGGCGACAAAGTCGCTCGGCTGGCCCGAATCGTGGCCAGGTTGGCGACAAAGCCCAGCAGTGGAGAGATACGCCGTCTCGCATTCCGACGGACGGCGGTCCGCTGGTCCACGTAGGAGGCGGGGACCGGTCAGGGAAGGACTTGTGTGAGCAATACCGAACTTTTGAGCAGCGAGACAGCCACCGACACCGCGTCCGCGGACAAGAACGGCGCCCCCAAGCGCCGGGCCGGGCTGTCCGGCATGGTCCTCGCCGAGCTGCGCACGCTCGCTGGTGAGCTGGGAATCTCCGGCACCACGGGCATGCGCAAGGGCGACCTGATCGCTGCCATCAAGGAGCGCCAGGGTGGTGGCCCGGGCGGGGCCGCCGCACGGACGCCCCGAACCGGCACCGACGCCGCGCCCGCGCAGGCCCCGGCCAAGACTGAGCGGCCCAAGGC
>NZ_JBOHGC010000074.1:0-1757 GCF_050699995.1 Actinokineospora sp.
GTGCTTGGCGGAGTCGTAGGCGCGGTCGGCGTAGAGCGCGTCGGGCCTCCGGCGGGGACGCCCGCGCCGGCCCCGCACCGGCGGGATCGCGTCGACCAGCGGGAGGAGTTGGGTGACGTCATTGACATTGCCGCCGGTCAGGGTGAATGCCGTCGGGATGCCGCCGCCCTCGGTGATCACGTGGTGCTTGGAGCCCGGCCGGGCGCGGTCGACCGGGCTCGGTCCGCTTTTGGGCCGCGCCGCGCCGCCCGCACATGCGAGCTGTCGATCACCGCCCGCGACCAGTCCAGCTTCCCGGCCGCGTTCAGCTCGGCCAACAACGCCTCGTGCAGCCGCTGCCACACCCCGGCCTCGTTCCACTCCGCCAGGCGCCGCCAGCAGGTCATCCCGGACCCGAACCCCAGCTCCTGGGGCAGGAACTCCCACTGGATCCCGGTATGCAGCACGAACAGGACGCCTTGCAGGGCCAGCCGGTCCGGCAGCCGCTTACGGCCCAGCTTGGGCAGCGCGTACTCCCAGCGCGGCAACAGCGGCTCGATTCGCTCCCACAGCTCGTCGGGCACGATCCACGGCGGCTGCTCACCTTTCCTCACCCGTCCATGATCCACGATCAAGGAACCCCATGCACAACAAGTGATCATTTTGTTAGGAACTCTAAGGACGAAGCACATGATCGACCCGATCAAGTACGAGCTCGGCGAGTCGGAGATCCCCCGCACCTGGCTCAACCCGGCCGCCGACATCGGCGAGCTGGCCCCATCGTCGACCCGGTGACCCGTAAGCCGGTGGGGTTCGACGCGCTGGCCAGGACGATGGCGCCGCCGCTGGTCGAGCAGGAACTGAGCACCGCGGACGAGTTCGAGATCCCCGAGCCGGTTCGGCAGCACTACGCCAAGTGGCGCTGCACCCCGCTCTACCGCGCCCGCGCCCTGGAGCAGGCGCTGGGCACGCCCGCCCGGATCTACTACAAGTACGAGGGCGTCGCACCCACCGGCAGCTGAACACCCGGCAGGCGGAGAGCTGGTCGTCGGCCGTCGGTGTGCAGCCCTATCCGCATACCAACGCCCACGGCGGGTCCGTGCTCGGTTTCGTCGACCCGGGTGACTGGGCGGCGTACTCCGGGATGGACCTGACCGGCGTCACGGGCATCACCGCGCGGGTCGCCGGAGTGGGGTCCACCGGCGGGTTCGACGTCCGCGTCGGCTCGCCGACGGGCACCAGGCTCGGGTCGGTGGCGGTGGCCCCGACCGGGGGCTGGGAGACCTACGCCGAGGTGTCCGCGAGCCTGACCTCGGTGCCCACCGGGACGCAGGACCTCTACCTGGTGTTCACCGGCTCCCAGTTCGACGTGGACGACTTCACCCTGACCAGCGGCGGTGCCCGGGTGGGTCCGATCGTCGGCGGCAGCGGCAAGTGCGTCGAGCCCAGCGGCGGCAGTTCGGCGGACGGCACGGCACTGGTGCTGTGGACGTGCGGCGGCGGCGCCGACCAGCGCTGGACAGCGCCCGGTGACGGCACTGTGCGCGCGTTGGGCAAGTGCATGGACGTGGCTGGTGGCGCCACCGCCAACGGCACCAAGGTCCAGCTGTACAACTGCAACGGGACCGGCGCCCAGCTGTGGTCGGCGCAGCCGGACGGTTCGCTGCGCAATCCGCGCTCGGGCCGCTGCCTGGACGCCGCGGGCGCGAGTTCGGCGGACGGCACCAGGTTGATCCTCTGGGACTGCCACGGCGGCGCCAACCAGCGCTGGACACTCC
>NZ_JBOHGC010000075.1:0-2575 GCF_050699995.1 Actinokineospora sp.
GGGTGGACTGGCGGCCGGTGGACTGGCAGGCGCGTCCGGCCACGGCGCGGGAATCTCCGGCCCGGGCGGTCTCGCCGGCGCGGCGGGACGCGGCGGTCCGCGTATCCCGGGCGGACCGGGTGCGCCCGGTGGACCTGGCGGTTCCGGCAACTTCAACGGTCCGGACGGCCCCGGTGGACCCGGTGGCGGATTCCCCGGCGGCCCCGGTGCGACCCGGGCCCTGAACACCCCAGGCGAGCAGCCCACGATGGCTGTTCCCGCGATGTCCGGCGACCGTCGCCTGCCCCCGATTCCCCCACATGATCCAGGCGAGGACCCCACCATCTACCTGCACCAGAACCCCGGCCACTCCCGCGGCGAGCCCGCGCTGCTCACGCACAGAGAGCCGGACTATGAGGACGACTACGACGACGATTACGGCCCCGACGACGAAGACCCACTGACCGACGCGGAGGCTCGTGCATTGCGTCGCAAGAAGATCTGGCAGCGCGTGCGGCGCACGGCCTACGTCGGCACGGCGCTCGGGATCATCGTCCCGGTCCTCGCCTTCTTCATCACCTATCAGCTGGTGGAAGTGGAGAGCCCGCAAGAGCTGGCCGCCAGGCAGGACCAGGCGGTCACGCTGCTCTGGGCCGACGAAAGCGAGATCACCAAGCTCGCGGAGTCGGGAGCCAACCGGCAGTTGCTCACCTACGACCAGATACCGGACATCATGCGCAAGGCCGTCTACGCGGCCGAGGACGCGTCGTTCGAGACCAACGCCGGCTTCGACATGACCGGCATCCTGCGCGCGGTCTGGAACCAGGTCAGCGGCGGCGAGGGCGGCGGTTCGACGATCTCGCAGCAGTACGTCAAGAAGGCCAGCGGCGACGAGGACAAGACTCTGACCCGTAAATGGACCGAGCTGGTCAAGTCCTACAAGATGAACGAGACGTACTCCAAGCCGGACATCATCACCGCGTACCTGAACACGATCTACTTCGGTCGTGGCGCCTACGGTGTGGCGGCGGCGGCGAAGGCGTACTACAACATCGACGACTTGACGACGATCAACAAGTCACAGGCCGCGCTGCTCGCGGGCATGATCCAGACGCCGTCACGGCACAAGGACACCCAGTACCAGATCGACCGCTGGACCTACGTGACCGGCCGGATGATCGCCAACAACTGGATGACCGAGGCCGAGCGCCAGCAGCTGCCGTTCCAGCCTCCGGTGCCCCTCGATGAGACCAAGGGCGATGGCCTGTCCGCTCCGCTCAAGACACGACTCCCCAAGCTGGTGTTCGCGGAACTCAAGACCCTCGGCATCGACGAGGACACTGTCCGCCGCCACGGCTACAAGATCTATCTCACGCTCGACAAGACCGCGCAGTCGCTCGCGGAGCAGGCGGTGGCCGAGGTGATGCAGGGCCAGCCCACGGCACTTCATCCCGGCCTCGTCGCCGTCGATCCGAAGAAGGGGCACATCAAGGCGTACTACCCGAACTCCGATGGGGCGGGCACGGACTGGGCGGCCGCCGTCCAGGAGCCGGGCTCCTCCTTCAAGCCGTTCGACCTGGTCGGGCTCCTCAAAAAGGACAAGGGTCTCTACGAGACCTACGACAGCTCGCCCAAGGCATTCGGTGGAAGCAAGATCATCAAGAATGCCTCCAGGCCGGGTTGTGGTGAGTGCACCGTCGCGCAGGCGATGAAGGAATCGCTCAACGTCGTGTTCAGCGACATGGTCTACAACGACGTCAAGCCCGCGGGTGTCGCCGAGGCGGCAGCCCAGGCGGGCGTGCGCTCACCGCTGGACAAGGCGGTCGGCGACATCAACATCGCGATCGGTGGTGGCGACACCCAGGTGAGCACGGTCGACATGGCCTCGGCGTACGCGACGTTCGCCGCGAACGGCGTCTACCGGGCCCCGCACCTGGTCGCGAAGGTCCAGAAGCCGGACGGCACGGTCATCTTCGAGGACACGACCTGGCAGCCGTACTTGGAGAAGCCCGCGTTCGGCGAGAACCCGGAGAAGAGCCAGAAGATCGCCCGAAACGTCACCGAGGCGCTGCTGCCCATCCCGAAGTCCTCGGGCATCCCGTGTGCGGGTGACCGGCTCTGCGCGGGCAAGACCGGAACCCACCAGTACCAGGACACGCCGGACAACTCGAAGGCCTGGATGGTCGGGTACACCCCGCAGCTCTCGACCGCGGTGTCGCTCAGCGGTGACAAGGACAACGGGTACAAACTCAGAGACGCCAAGGGCGGGATCATCTACGGCGGCGGCCTGCCGGGCAAGATCTGGAAGAAGTTCATGGACAGCTATCACCAGCAGTACAAGCTGCCAAAGGAGAACTTCGGCAAGTTCGAGCCGATTGGCAAGCCCGAGGTCAAGGAGCCACCGAGCACCACCAACCCGCCGACGACGTCGGACTCCAAGCCGCCGGAGGAGTCCAAGCCGCCGAAGACGACGGAGCCGAGCGGGCCCACCGAGCCGACGACCACGACGAGCCGGACCCGGATCACGCGGCCGACATCGGAACCTGGGCTGCCGCTTCCCGGCAGCAACTGGTAGTTGATCAGCACAACGGACGGG
>NZ_JBOHGC010000076.1:0-3486 GCF_050699995.1 Actinokineospora sp.
GAGGGTCATGTCGGCGTGGAGGTAGATCTGCGACGTGTCGGTGCTGGCGTGGCCCAGCCAGAGGGCGATGACGCTGGTGTCGACGCCGGCGTGGAGGAGTCGCATCGCGGTGGTTATCTGTAGTCGATTCTGCATATTGCCTGGTCGGAGGCCAGTTTCGGGGTTGAGGCATGTGAGGGACGTGGGCCGTGCCGGCGACGGGATCGAGGCACGGGCGTTCGTGGGCGTCATCGGTTCTGGTCCTTGATGAGCTGTCGGAGGCTGTCTCTGGCGGCGTTGAGGTCGTCTTCGAGTTCGCGGATGCGTCGGTGGGCGACGCCGAGTTCGGCGGTGCGAGCATCTCTTTCGACGACGAGTCGCCGGTTGACGTCATCGAGGGTGGCGACGCGCTCGATCAGCTGTGCCCGCTCGGGTCCTTCGATCTCGGCACCGAGTTGGAGCTGGAGCCTGCTGCGGAGTTTGTCGTTCTCGGCGCGGAGCCTGCGGATCTCGGTCCGGGCGATGATCAGGTCGGTGTGCACGCTGTCGGGTGTCACCGGCGCGGGGTTGTCCGCGGATGATGGTGGCCGGGTGGCTTGGCGTTCCCGGGCGGTGTCGAGGTGGTCTCTGAGGCCGTCGGCGTAGACCAGCCAGGTGGACACTCCGGCGGTGCTGGCGACCGCGGCTGCGGTGATCGGGGCGCCGGCGGTCTCGAGCGCTTCGATCGCGGCGAGCACACGTTGTCGCTTGTGTTGGCTGTCCTTCGCGCGGGCGGCACGCAGTCCCGCGGTCTTGTCTGCTGTGCTCATGCTGGCCTTGTCGGGCTGAGTGCGAGGAGCGGGAGTTGCCGGCCGGCGCGGGCGCGGCGGAGCAGCTTGCTGGCATCTTCGACCTCGGCGCGTTCGGCGGCAGGTAGGTCGGCCAGCTTGTCCCGCATCCGGTCGACGACGGCGGTGAACGCGTCGATCTGCGCGGTGAGGTTGGCGATCACGTAGCCCGCGGCGTCCATCGCACGGGCGGTTTCTCGGTCCCGACGCAGGTCGGCGAGGTGGTCTTCCAACGCGGGCAGGTAGGACGGGTCGGGTCGGTAGAAGCCGCAGCCGGCGCATTGGAACCGGATCGGGCAGGCACCCCCGCCGGCGGTGACGTTCGATGGTTCGGTGCAGTTGCCGTAGGGCACCGACACCGAGGCTCGCTGGTAGGCGGTGGGGCTGGTGAACGGCGCCGGGTCACCGGCGGCGTCGGTGGCCAGCGCCCCGACGGCGGTGATGGCCTGTTGTTTGCGCTTGAGGCCGATCGAGTAGTACCCCATGGTGGTGGTCACCGAGACGTGGTCCATCAGCTCCTTGAGCACATCGACCGGGACCCCGGCATCGGCATGCCGTTGGGCGTAGGAGTGACGCAGCGCATAGGGCAAGATCCCCGACCGGTCGAACGGCGCGGGGGTGCCGTCGGGGCCGAGCAGCTCCGAATCGATGACCTCGATCTTTGCGACCCAGGCCTTGAACGCCCGGCGGACACAGTTGGGCGTGATGTGGCCGTGGGATTGCTGGCAGCGCAGCAGCGGGGACGGGAACAGCCACCGATCGGTGACCGGAGCGGTCCGCAGCCGCAGGCGGTGCTCTCGCCAGTCGGCGATGATCGCGGCCGTGGCGGCGGTGATCGGCAGCCGGCGACCCCTCCGGGCTGCCTTGTGGTTGTCATAGACCAGGTTGTGTTGGCCGTCGATGACTTCCACGCAGTCCACGGACAGGCTGACGACCTCGCCGGGGCGTCGACCGGTGTCGCGCAGGATCTGGTAGACGGCCTGGTGCATGGCCTGGAGGTCCGCAGCGGCGAACACCCCGCCTCGTCCACTCGGGCCGAGCAGATCCAGGTAGACATCCAGCTGGGCGATCACCGACTCCGGCAACGCCTTGCCGATCTCGTCCTCGTTGGGTTCGTCGCGGACCCGGGCGCGGCGGGCGGAGGGGCGGAACGGGTCGGGCACCATCGCCATCTGCCCGCTGGCCCTGCCGTGTTCGAGCACGATGCCGAACTGGTGCAGCAACAAATTGCGGTGCGAGGCGGAGTAGGCCGCTGCGTCGTCGCGGCGTTGGCTGGCGATCGCATCAGCGACCCGGGCGAAGTCACCGGCATCGAGCCGGGTCGGGTCGGTGCGTCCGGCGGCGATCAGTGCCTGCGACGCCGCCCGGGCCGCGCGCAGGGTCTCCCGCAGCCGCTGCAGGTAGGGCCGGGTCGTCTTCGCCCAGTCCTTGACCACCACCCGCAGCCAGTCGACCTCGATGACGCCGAAGTCGATCACGCCCCGGGTAGAGGGCCACGGTCGGGAGGCGTTGTGCTGCAGGTCCAACAACGCCACCTGCCACACGTCGCCGGCGAAGGGGTCCACGCCGCTGTAGTGGGCCCAGGCGCGGTCCAGGTGTCGGCGCAGGTCACGAAACAGTCCCCGGGTGGAGTTGTTGTAGACCATCCCGCCGGACTCACACACCGTGTGCGGGTCCGCACTCCGCAGCGAGTCTGCGTCGCCGAGCCGGCCCAGCAGGATCCGGACCTCGGTCGGGTCCAGCGGCGGTGGTGCGGCATCGCGTTGTTGCAGCCCGTAGAGCACCTCGGTGGCCAGCTGTTCGCCCATGCCGGCCAAGGAGAACTGGTGGACGGCGAGTCGGGGCCGTTCGGCGGCCACCCAGCCGGTGAACACCTCAGGAGTCAACTCGCAAGCGGCGTGGGCGCGGAGCAGCCGGTTGTGGTGGAAACGGCATAGCCCACGACGAGTCAGTCCCTCGCGGACGCATCCGGCCACCAGACAGTCGGCCTGCCGCGGCAACGCTCGCGCCCGGACGACGAACTCTTCGACCGGCTCGGTGGGGCGCCGTCGCCAGGACTTCTCGTGACGCTGACACAACCCGCGGCATAGCGGTTCGCTGGCGCATCCGGCCACCAGGCATGAGCTCCTCGGCGCCAACGGTCGAGTGCGGCGCTGCGGTGGTGCTGCGTCGAAGTCGTCCCAGCTCACCGCGCGGATGCTGCGGGCACGTCGGCAGCCTTCGCAGCGTCCGTACTGACGGCGGGTCGCCGTGGAGCAGCCAGGGGTGCGACACGGCCATACCGCGGTCCGGTCGTTGCCCAGGTCCCCGGTGAACAGCAACGACCCCGGATCCCACTCCCCAGCTCGCCACGAAGGGTCCAGCCGCTCGCCCAGCCAGCCCAGCCACCCGGGTTCGGCACCAGGCTCTGGTTCGACCGCGGGCCCTGTTGCCCGCAGTCTCGCGGCGCTCACCGCTGGCTCCTGGCCGCCGCGACCGTCTCCACCGCGCGGCGCTTGTCCTCATCACGGGCATGCAGATACACGCTCGTCGAGGCCAACGACGCGTGACCCAACAGAGCCTTGACCACATCGAGATCGGTCCCGGCACGGACCCAGTTCGTCGCCGCGGTATGTCGCAGCATGTGCGGGCGGACCGAGAACCCGCACTGGACCGCGAGCCGGTCGAAGAAGCCCTTCGC
>NZ_JBOHGC010000077.1:0-1082 GCF_050699995.1 Actinokineospora sp.
GGCGAGTTCTTCCCCGACGTGGACACCGGCGGCGGCTTCTTCACCATCGTGACCGAGTCACTCGAGCTCCCGCAGCGATACCGATTCCTGACCACGAGGATATGACCATGAGGCTTGGACGCGGTGCACGGTTCGCGGTCGCGACGACCACGCTCGCTCTCGTCGGTGCGTTGATTGCGCCGGAGGCCGTCGCGCGCGGGCAGTCGAAGTGGACGCCCAACTCTGCGACCCGGTGGGAGGTCGGCGGCGGCGGCGACGACTTCCGCACCGGCTACAACCCGACCGAGAAGCAGCCACCGTTCATCGGCGGAGGCAACCTGGGGACGGACGACTCGGACGGTCCCTGGCTCGAGTGGGTGACGAAGATCTCGGACCTCCCCTCGGGCGTGTGGCTCGAGGCGGGCATGGCGGTGGTCGACGGGATCGTGTACGTGTCGGGCGGCGCGACCAACTCGTTCATCGCGCTCGACGCGAAGACGGGCCTGCCGATCTGGCGGTTCTCGCCCGACCAGCGGACCGACGGATACACCGCGGCCTATCCTGCCTCGAACGCGCCGGTGGTAAAGAACGGAGTGGTCTACGCCACCTTCTCGAGCGGATACATCTACGCGCTCAACGCCAAGACCGGGCGCAAGATCTGGTCCTATCGCGCGAGCGACGGCTACAAGGGGCCGCAGCACCCGGAGAACACCGTCGGCCGGTGCGCGGGCGGGCTCTGCGACCGCGGGACCGGCGACTTCGATCCGGTTCACCCGGGCGTGGTGTACCCGAAGATCCACGGCGCGACCGCGTACTGCGACAGCAAGGTCTTCTTCATGACCCTCTCGGGTTGGGTGTACGGGCTCAACGCCAAGACCGGGAAGCTCCTGTGGAAGAAGTACGCCGACGGACCCGACTTCCCCGGCGAGCTGACCTGGTGGGAGTACGCGCGGGGCGGCCCGACCAGCCCGGCGAACAAGTCCGCCGGCTCGGGCACCCGGCGCTTCGAGGCGGTGCCGGGCGTCGGCTGCCTCAACGGCGAGATCCAGGTGGCCGGCTCGGATGGCCAGGTGCGGTTCCTGTCCCCCTCGACCGGCAGGGAC
>NZ_JBOHGC010000078.1:0-18927 GCF_050699995.1 Actinokineospora sp.
CCCAAGGCACCGAATGGATGTACCCCGGCGACCTCACCGGAGGCGGCGGCAACCGGGTCCAGATCGGCGGAGGATTCCACGCCAACACCTACACCACCATGGGCATCACCGACTGGAACCTCGACGGATTCCAAGACCTACTCGTCCGCTACACGCCCGACGGGTCCATCCGCATCTACTACGGCGACCTCACCGGCGGACACATCAACGACAACGGCATCAACATCGGCTCAGGATTCGCCGGCCACACCTTCTGGGGAATGACCAACTACAACAGCGGCCCCACCCGCCTTAACCTGATCACCAGGGAAGCCAACACCGGCAACCTCCGAATGTTCACCGGCAACGGCCAAGGGCTTTGGTCCGACGGCATCGGCGTCATCATCGCCAACGGCTGGTAGACCACGTTCACCGCGCGGGTAGGTCCAGCACAATGGTGGGTCTACCCGCGCGGTCGGAGCTACATCGGGATGAGTTCGAATGACGCCGCGAGCGGCGTTCCGAAGCGCTCGCCGGTCTGTTCGGCGATCGTGCGGAGGAATCCCTCCGGTTCGGCCATCGGCCCGCCCAGTGCCGCCAGGTAGGCCGCGTGTTCCTTGAGGGAGGCGATGCCGCGGTCGAGTGTCTCCGTCACGTCCACCGCGTGCGTCGCCAGCGGTGAGCCCGCGACCGCCACCCACCGCACGCCGGACCATGGTTCGCCCGCGTCGGTGAAGATCCAGCGGTTGGCGGCGTCGCGGACGGCGTCGAGGGTGGCGTTGCCGACGTTGCGGTGGTCGGCCATGTTGAGGAAGCCGCCGGGGAAGCTCGGGTGGTGGTTGATCGTGATGATCAGTTCCGGCTTGTGGCGCCGGATCGCCTTGGCCAGGTCACGGCGCAAGGGGATGCCGTACTCGATGACGCCGTCGGGGTGGTCGAGGAACTCCACGACATCGACGCCGACGATCGCGGCGGCGGCGATCTGTTCGGCGGCGCGCAGGGGGCCGCAGTCGCGTGGGGACAGGGTGTCGATGCCTGCTTCCCCCCGGGACGCCAGAAGGTAGGTGATTGTCTTGCCTGCGTCGGTCCACCCGGCGATCGCCGCGGACGCGCCGTATTCGAGGTCGTCGGGGTGCGCGACGATGGCCAGAGCACGCTGCCAGTCGGTGGGCATGGGTTCCAGGTCGGGCATTATCGCTTCCCCCACAACAGGAATGTCGAACTCGCCGGCGCGACGCCGACGCCCGCCGGGAGTTCGATCAGGGCGGCTGAGGACATCTGGCACCCGTCGACGGCGTAACCCGCGTCGGCGAGGGTCTTGCGGGCGTCGCCGAGGCGGTCCAGTTCCGGGACCAGCACGACGATCCGGTCGGCCCCGGTCCCCGCGCAAGCGCGCACGACCTCGGGGCGGGATGTGCCGACGAACACCGAGTCCGGTCGCGGCAGACCGGTCAGGGCCGCGGGCGGGTCGCCGTCGACCAGGCGCAGGTCGACGCCGTGGGAGCCGGCGTTGGCGACGATTCGTATGCACAGCGCGGGATCGCGCTCGATCGAGACCACGGCCGCGCCGAGTCTCCCGGCTTCGATACCCAGGGCGCCCGAGCCCGCGCACACGTCCCAGACGAGCGCTCCCGGGCGAGGAGCGAGCCGTGCCAAAGCCAAGGCGCGGACTTCGGGGGCGATTCCGACGCCCGCCCTCGTCTGGAACGCGCTCTCATCGAGCGCCCAGCCGTCGGCGGCGGGCCGGGGTTCACCGCCCGCGATCCAGGTGTCCGGTCCGACCGCATCGAGCGAGACCAGGCACAGCACCAGGTTCGGCTCCCGCCAGGTGCGGCGGACCGCTTCGGTCGCGTCCACTATGGACAGTTTCTCGCGCGGGCCGCCGAGGTCTTCGAGCACCGCGAGGTTGCGCTGCCAGCCATCGAGTTCCCGGGCGATCTCCGCCGGACCCGCACCGGGCGCGGTGAGCACCGCGACGGACTTGCGGGCGCGGCAGACGTTCACGGCATGGCGGAAGTCGCGGCCGCGGGCGCTGACCACCGTCAGGTCGTCCCACGGCCGCTTGAGCATCGCGGCCATCCGCTGCAGGTCCGAGACCGACGGCCAGGTGACGACCGGCAGTCCCCTGGCCCGCAGCGCCCGCAGCACGCCGAAGAAGCCCGCGTCGCCCGAGACCAGGACGGTGGCGGACTCCTCGGCGCGGACGGTGTCGGCCAGCGCGTCGAGGATGGACTCCTCCACGGTGTGCCCGCCCAGGATCAGCGTGCGCTCGGCATGGCGGCCGTGGGCGTCCAGATGGACCCGGGCGCCCACGACCAGCTGGGACTTGCCCAGCGCCACCTCGGCGCCCGCGGGCAGGTTCGCCCCGTCGACACCGACCACCGTCACCGTCGTCATGGGCTCATGAGATCACGAACCGAGCACATCCGGCAGCCTCAGCCCGCCTTCTCGAACTCGTAGGCCTTCGCCGCGTCGGAGGTGAAGTTGTACTTGACCGTCTTGAGCCCGAACGGCTTCGCCGGGTCGATCGCGAACAGCGTGCTCGTGCGCGGCGGGTTGCGGTCGTCGACGGAGCCGTACTGGTAGTCGCCGGTCAGGCCGTCGAACGAGACGGTGCCGAGTTCCTTGGAGGCGGCCAGGATGCCGTCGCGGCTCAGATTGCCCTTCGACACCGCCTTCTCCAGCACCGCCGTCATCGCGCGGGCCTGGTTGTAGCCGAAGGCGAAGTAGTAGTCGGGCTGCTGGGACGGGGCGTACTTGGTGGCGCGCTCCACCATGTCCTTCATGCCGGGGACCGCGTTGTCGCCCCACTCGGTGCCCTCGGACACGATCAGCACGTTGGCCTGCATGTACGGCGCGACCGCGGACTTCGACAGCGCGCCCGCATAGCTCGGCGACTGCGCGTACCACTTCGGGGCGAACCGGCCCTGCGCCGCCGTGCCGAAGATCTTGCCCGCGTCGCTCGGCGTCGCGGTCAGGAAGACCATCTGGCAGCCCGCGCCCGCGAGCGCCTGGATCTGGCCGGCGTAGTTCTCCGTGCCCGCCTTGAACTTCTGCTGGTTCGCGACGGTGAACCCGTTGACCTTGGCCGCCTCGGCGACGCCTGCCAGGCCGGCCTCGCCGTAGACGTCGTCCTGGCTCATCGTGCAGATCTTGCTGTCCTTGGTGCCGCCGCCCTGGGTCAGGTAGTAGTCGATCGCGTTGATCGCCTGCACCTGGTACGGGCCGCCGATGGGCAGCAGGTTCTCCTCACGGACCCACAGCGCGTCGAGTGACGCGGGCGCGGCGAGCACCTTGTCGGTCTTGAGCTGCGGGAGCACGGCCAGGGTCGACGGGGTGCCGAGGATCTGGGTGAACGCGACGACGTTGCCCTTGACCTTGTTGTACTGCTGGACGGTGACGTCCGGCTTGTACTGGGTGTCCTCCTGGACAAGCTCCACTTTGTACTTCCCGGCGACGCCGCCGGTGGAGTTGAGGTGGTCGAACCAGACCTTGTTGCCCGCGGTGAGCGGCAGGCCGATTACGGCGACCGGGCCGGACAGCGGTGAGAGCACGCCGAGCTTGATGGTGGTGCCATCGAAGCCCGCGGTGGTTCCTGGCGTGCCCGCGTTGCCGCCGCCGGATCCACCCCCGTTGTCGCCCGCGCCGCCGCATGCGGACGCGGCCAGCACGAGCGCCGCGAAGCCCGCGGCAAGAGCCAATCGGTTGTGCGGCATTGTGACGCCCTCCTTGTGTCAATACGAGAATGGCCACGCTTTGAAGTAAGTCTTGACGCGCAGCCAGATTCCTGCGAGTCCGCGCGGTTCGAGCACCAGGAACAACACGATCAGGACACCGAAAATCGCCTGATTGAGTGCGAAGACGCTGATGAACCCCTCTCCGCCGACCGAGGTCTGCACGCCGGGGATGTCCGCGCTGTAACGGTCGATCAGGGCGGGCAGGGCGCCGACGAACACCGCGCCCAGGATGGCGCCGAAGATCGTCCCGAGCCCGCCCACGATGACGATCGCGATGTACTGGATGGACAGCAGCAGGTTCCACTCGTCGGGGCTGACGAACTGCTGGTAGGACCCGAAGAGCGCGCCCGCGACCGCCGCGATCGCGCTGGACACCATGAAAGCGCCGATCTTGTAGCGCCCGGCGCGCACGCCGATGACCTCCGCGGCCTGGTCCCGGTCGCGCACCGCCTGCAGCGCCCGGCCGGGCCGGGTGCGCACCAGGTTCTTGGCCAGCAGCGCGACCAGCGCCACCAGACCCCACACCAGCCAGAAGTAGCCCTGGTTGCGGGAGTACGCCTCGCCCGCGATCTCGAGGCGGCTGAAGTCGATCGGGCCGACCGCGGGCGGCGCGGCGACCGACGTGCCCGAGTTGCCGCCGGTGACGCCCTTGAGATTGCGCCACAGGTGTTCGCCCACGAAGATCAAACCGAGCGTGACGATGGCGAGGTAGTTTCCCCGCAGCCGCAGCGCGAACGGCCCGATCAAACCACCCAGAGCCGCGCCCACGACGGCCGCCGCGAGCAGCCACAGGGGCAGCGGCAGACCGAGGTCGCCGCCGACGATCGCCGTGCAGTAGGCGCCCGCGCCGATGAAGAAGGCGTGGCCCAGCGAGATCTGCCCGCAGTAGCCGGTCAGCAGGTTCAGCCCGATCGCGCCGACGGCGGTGATGCCGACGTAGATCAGGATCGACAGCCAGAAGTCGTCGTGCACCACGGTGGGCAGCATGACGACCACGAGGATCATCATGGCCAGCCCGGCTTTCGCCCACGGCGTGCCGAACAGCCGCAGGTCCTGGGCGTAGGCGCGGGTCAGATTGCGGTGCGGCTTGGCCATCAGATCCGCCTCACGTCTTTGGTGCCGAGCAGGCCGTACGGTCTGATGAGCAGAATGACGATCATGAGCAGATAGGGGACGATGATCGAGACGTTGTCGCCCGCCCAGGAGAACAGCTGGTCCTGGTAGCCTCGGGTCAGCGCCTCGGCCAGGCCGATGACGATGCCGCCGAGCACGGCGCCCGCCGGGGAGTCCATGCCGCCGAGGATCATCGCCGGGAACGCGGCCAGCGCGATGAAGCCGATCGACGGCGACAGCCCGCCCGGTCCGGCGGCCAGCGTGATGCCCGCGAGCGCGGCCAGCGCTGCGGCGATCGCCCACGACACGGCGTAGACCTTCTTCGCGCTGATCCCCTGCGCCAGTGCGGCTTCCGGGTCGAACGCCGTCGCGCGCATGGCGAGGCCGAAGCCGGAGAAGCGGAAGAACAGGAAGAACGCCGTGACCACCGCGATCGTGATGCCGATGGTCCACAGGTCGCGCACCCCGAAGACGAGGCCGCCCGCCTCGACGGTCTGGATGTTCCACGGGTTCGGGACCTGGAGGTTGTCGAATCCCCAGACGGCCGTGAGGACCGGTTCGATGACGAACAGCAGCCCGATGGTGATCATGATGACGGCGAACGGGGGTTGCCCGACCATCCGGCGCAGGACGATCCGCTCGAACCCGGCGCCGACGAACGCGGCGGCGAGGCAGGCGAACAGGATGGACACTCCGAATGCGAGTGCCAGGTTCTCGGAGAACGTGTAGCCGAGGTACGCGCCCAGGGCGAGCAGGCCGCCTTGGGCGAAGTTGATGACACCGGTCGACTTGTAGATGACCACGAATCCGAGCGCCACCAAGGCATACGTCGAACCGAGGGCCAGACCGGCGAAGCAGTTGGTCAGGAAGGCGGTCAGTTCCGGGCTCATGTGTACATCGCCTCGATCTCCTCGGCGAACCGCTGCTCGACCGCCCGGCGCTTGACCTTCTGGGTGGCGGTCAGCTCGCCGTCCTCGTGGTCGAGTTCCTTGGTGATCACCTTGAAGCGCTTGATCTTCTCGACGTTGGCGAGGGCGGCGTTGGCCTCGTCGACGATCTTGGCGATCAGCACCTCCACCTCGGGCTTGGCCGACAGGTCGGCGTAGGTCGTGTACGTGATGCCGCGGCGGGTGGCCCAGTTGCCGACGGTGTCGCGCTCGACGCCGATGAGCGCGCTGAGGAACTTGCGGCGGTCGCCGATGACGATGGCCTCGCGGACGAAGGGCGAAACCTTCAGCAGGTTCTCGATCTCCGACGGGGAGATGTTCTTCCCGCCCGCGGTGATGATGATGTCCTTCTTGCGGTCGGTGATCCGCAGGAAGCCGTCGTCGTCGACCTCGCCGACGTCGCCGGTGTGCATCCAGCCCTCTTCGTCCACGGTCTGCGCGGTCGCCTCCGGGTTGTCCAGGTAGCCCTGGAAGACGCCTGCCGAGCGAGTGAGGATCTCACCGTCGTCGGCGATGCGGATCTCGACGCCCGGCAGCGTCGTCCCGACCGCGCCGAGGCGGACGTCGCCGACCGGGGTGAGGGTGCAGATGGCGGTGTTCTCGGTCTGGCCGTAGCCCTCACGGACCGGGATGCCGATGGCCCACAGGAACTCCAGGACCTGCGGCGCGATCGGCGCGGCGCCGCTGATGGCCGCGCGAACCCGCGACATGCCCAGCTTTTCCCGCAAGGCACGGAAGACCAGCAACTCGCACAGCACCAGCACGACCTTGTCGGCGAACGTTGTCGACTCGGTCATCCGGCGCGGGGCGATGCGGCGTCCCTGGCGCAGGCACAGCTTGTACAGGCCGCGCTTGAGTAGCGACGCGTCGGCCATCCGGATCTCCACGCCCGCCAGCATTTTCTCCCAGACGCGCGGAACACCGAGGAACACCGTCGGCTGCACGTCCCGCAGGTCGTGCTGGAACGCCGGCCCGCCTTCGCCGAAGTTGACCACCAGACCCGCCCAGACGGCGTCGATCACCGAGATCAGCCGCTCGGCGATGTGACACAGCGGCAGGTAGCTCAGCACCTCGTCGTCGCGGGTCGCGCCCAGCGCCTTGATGAAGCACTGGCCCGACGCGACGAGGTTGGCGTGGGAGATCATCGCGCCCTTTGGCGGTCCGGTCGTTCCCGAGGTGTAGACGAGGATCGCGGTGGCGTTGGGGTCCACTGAGGACACCTCGCGGGCGAACTCGGCGCGGGCGTCGCCGCGGCTCTCCAACTCGCTGAAGGTGTGGACGTCGCGGTGGTCCTCGACCCGGACACCTTGCGGGTCGATAAGGACGATGTGGCGCAGCGCGGGCAGCCGGTCGCGGACCTGGGCGACCTTGTCGAACTGCTCTTCGTCCTCGGCGATCAGCACGGTGGCACCGGAGTGGGACAGCAGGTACTCCACCTCGGCGGCCGGGGACGTGGGGTACACACCGATGCACTGCCCGCCGATGCCTTGGATCGCGAGGTCCGCGACCACCCACTCCGGACGGTTCTCCGCGTGGATCGCCACCCGGTCACCGGGTTCGACGCCGAGCGCTTTGAGTCCTATCGCGACAGACGCGACGCGGTCGGCGTAGGTCGCCCACGTCCATTCACGCCAGATGCCGCGGTGCTTCTCCCGCATCGCCGGGTCGTCGGGTCGTTCCTCGGCCAGCTGGAGCAGCCGCCCGGGCAGGGTCGCCACGTCGCGCAGTGTCGCGGTCATTCGCCACCACCAAGATAGGCCTCGATGACCTTCGGGTCGTTCTGCACTTCCGCGGGCAGCCCCGCGGCGATCCCGACCCCGAAATCCAGTGCGAGGACCCGGTCGGCCAGGTCCATCACGAGTCGCATGTCGTGCTCCACCAGGATCATCGCGAGATTGAGTTCACGGCGGACCTGCACCAGGTAGCGCGCCATGTCCTCGGTCTCCTCGACGTTCATGCCCGCCACGGGCTCGTCGAGCAGCAGCAGGGTCGGCTCCATCGCCAGCGCCCGCCCGAGTTCCGCCCGCTTGGCCACGCCGTAGGGCAGCAAACCGGCGGGCATCCGGCGGTAGGGCTCCAGTTCCAGGAGCTCCACGACTTCCTCGACGGCGGCGCGGTGCTCGATCTCCTCGCGTTTGGCCCGGCCCCACCAGGCCATGCCTGCCAGGAAACCCGTGCGCATCAAGTGGTGTCGGCCGAGCATCAGGTTGTCGATGAGGGTGAGGTGTTCGAACAGGCCGAGGTTCTGGAACGTCCGCGCGACACCGAGTGCGGCGATCGCGGCGGGCGACTTGCCGATGATGCTCTGCCCGTCGAGGGTGATCGTGCCGTGCTGCGGGCGGTAGACACCGTTGAGGCAGTTGAAGATCGAGGTCTTCCCGGCGCCGTTCGGCCCGATCACCGCGAACAGCTCGCCGCGCGCCACCTCGAAGCTGACACCGTTGAGCGCGGTCACGCCGCCGAATCTCAGGGTCAGCTCGGAGACCGAGACCAGCGGAGCCGCCACGGGCGCGGGGGCGGCGACCGACTCCATCTCGGCGGTCAGGCGCTCCATCGCTTCTTCCTCCGGTAGCTCTTGATCTCGGCGAACGACCGCTGCGAACCGTCGGCGGGGGCGCCCAGGTAGAACTCGCGGATGTCCTCGTCAGCGAGCAGGTCGCCCGCCGGGCCGTCGCGCACGACGGTGCCCACTTCGAGCACGTAGCCGAAGTCCGCAATGGACAGTGCCATCATCGCGTTCTGCTCCACCAGCAGCACGCTCGTGCCCTGCTCGTTGATGTGCTTGATGATGTCGCGGACCTGTTCGACCAGCTTCGGCGCGAGTCCGAGGGACGGTTCGTCGAGCAGCAGCAGGCGCGGGGCCGCCATGAGAGCGCGGCCGATCGCGAGCATCTGCTGCTCGCCGCCGGAAAGGTAGCCCGCGGTGGAGCGCCTCCTGCCTGCCAGCACGGGGAACAGGTCGAGGACACGGGCGTAGGACTCGCGGACCTCGGCGCGGGAGCGGCGGGTGTGCGCGCCCGCGCGGAGGTTCTCGTCGATGGTCATCTCGGCGAAGATCCGGCGGCCCTCCATCACCTGGGCGATGCCGAGCCGCACCACGCGGGCCGGGTCGGCGCCGGTGATGTCCTGGCCGTCGAACTGGACGGTGCCCTTGGTGATGCGGCCGCGGTGGGGATGGAGCAGGCCGGTGACCGCGCGCAGCAGGGTCGTCTTGCCCGCGCCGTTGGCGCCGAGCAGCGCGACCACGCCTCCGGTCGGGACGGTCAGACTCAGTCCGCGGAGGACGAGAACGACGTCGTCGTACACGACCTCCAGGTTGGACACCGAAAGCACCGACTCGCCCGCCGCCACCTAGCCTCCCGCGTGACCTAGATCACAAGTAGGCAGGACGGTAGACGGTGGCCCGACCAGGAGCAAGGGTCGAGCACAAGATGTTACCGGCGGGTCAGGCCTTCTTCGTGGTCCGACGGTTCGCCGTGCGGGTTGCGCCGGTGCTCTTCTTGGCGGTGGCCTTGGCGGCGGGCTTCGCCGCGGTCGACTTGGCCTTGACCTCGGGCTGCTTGGTTCCGTTGACCGGGGATCCGTTGGATTCCTTGGCCTCGTCGACCGCCGCGGACCGGGTCGAGCCGTTGGTCTGCGGCTTGGCCTTGGCCACCGCGGACCCGTTCGAGGCGGGTGCCGCCGAGCCGTTGACGGCGGGCGGCGGAGTGCTCTCCGACGGGGTCTCGACCTCGGGCGCGGGGGCTGAGGGAGGTGTGGCTGAGGCACTGTTCTCGTCGCGGGGAATGTCGACTGCCGCCACCTCGACGGCGACCGTCGAGCCATTGCGGGGCGAGCCGTTGGTGGCGGCGATCGGGGCGGGCTCGGTCTCGACCGGTTCCGGCTCCTCCACGGGCTGTTCGACGCACGTGCGCACCTTGGTGGTGACGTTGCGCGCCCAGGACGTCCCCGCCTCGGCCTGCATCCGGGAACGCCAGCCGCCGTTGCGCGAAGCCCAGCGGGGAGCGGGGACGTCGGTCTCGGCGGGCCGCACGTACCCGGCGCGGGGCTTGTCCTCGCGCAGGGCGTCGCCGATCAGGAACAGGGTGTGGCGCCAGAGGTTGCGGCGTTTCACCGCCGCGGCCAACTCGCCGACGGTGGTGCGCAGCATGACCTCGTCGGGCCAGGTGGTCTTGTAGGCCACGGCGACCGGCATCTCCGGGTCGACGCCGCCACTGAGCAGCGCCTCGGCGAGGTCGGCGGCGCGGGCGGCCGGAGCGTGCACGGCGACCGTGGCGCACCGGGTGACCATCGCGCGGACACGGGAGAAGTCGGCCTCGGTGAACACGACCGTCTCGGCCACACCGGACTCGACCAGCGCGTTTCCGGTGGCGGCGGCCGCTGCGGACGCGGGCGCGACACCGGGGATGATCTCGACGTCGAGACCCAGCTTCTCGCACAGTTCGCGCTGCTCACGCACTTCGGGCGACTGGGCGGCGTCGCCGGCGAACAAGCGGACCGCGCTGGACCGCCTGCTGGCGGCCATGCGGTAGTGCTCGACGAGTTCCTCCGGCGTGGCACGCGAGCTGTCGACCAGTTCGGCGCCGTCCTTGGTGTGCTGACGCACCCAGACGGGGTCGATCACCGCCGGGCTGTAGACGACCAGATCGGCCTCACCGATCCGACTCGCCCCCCGCAGGGTGATGAGGTCAGCCGCTCCCGGTCCCGCTCCGATGAAATACACGGCACCACGCATGGGCACGACCGTATCGTTGTCGTGTTCGCCACCCGGACCTGGGCCTGCGTCTCTTCGATGTAACACTCCGATGCGTGACCGACGAAACCCATCCGGCCGAAGCGGCGTTCGCCTGGCTCGACGCCCACGCCGACGACCGCAGGCGCGCGGGTCTGAGCAGGCAGCTCCGCCCGCGGCGGGCGGATTCCGACCTGCTCGACCTGGCGAGCAACGACTACCTCGGGCTCGCCCGCGACAAGCGCGTCAGCGGCGCGGCCGCGGCGGCCACCCTGCGCTGGGGTGCGGGGTCCACCGGGTCGCGGCTGGTCACCGGCAGCACGGAGCTGCACAGCGAGCTGGAGTTCGAGCTGGCCCGCTTCTGCGGCGCGCAGTCCGCACTGGTGTTCTCGTCGGGTTTCGCGGCGAACCTGGGCGCGGTGACGGCCCTGTCGGGCAAGAACTGCGCGATCGTCACCGACGCCTACATCCACGCATCGCTGATCGACGGCTGCAGGCTTTCCCGCGCCGAGGTCGCGGTGGTCGCCCACAGCGACGCGGCCGCCGCGGGCCGCGCGTTGGCGACCCGGCGGGCCGAGCGCGGGCTGATGGTCACCGACTCCGTGTTCTCGGTGGACGGTGACCTGGCGCCGCTGACGGAGCTGGCGGAGGTCTGCCGGGCCAACAAGGCGGCCCTGATCGCCGACGACGCGCACGGCTTCGGCGTCCTGGGTGACGGTGGCCGCGGCGCGGTTCACGCGGCCGGGTTGTCCAGTGCACCCGATGTGGTGACAACGCTGACGCTGTCGAAGTCCCTGGGTGCCCAGGGCGGCGCCGTGGTCGGGCCGCGAAAGGTCATTCGACACCTCGTGGAGAACGCCCGGTCGTTCATCTTCGACACCGGCCTTGCCCCGGGCAGCGCGGCCGCGGCCTTGACGGCGCTGACCGTGCTGAAGGAGGAGCCGGAGCGGGCGGGCAGAGCGCTGACCGTCGCCTCGACGCTGGCCGAGCGGCTGCGGGAGGCCGGGCTGCCGGTGTCGGAACCCACGGCCGCTGTGGTGTCGGTGCGCGCGCCTTCGCCGGAGACCGCGGTGAAGTGGGCGGACGACTGCCGGGCTGCTGGGGTGTGGGTCGGGTGTTTCCGACCGCCGTCAGTGCCTGACCAGGTTTCGCGGCTTCGGCTGACGGCTCGGGCGGACCTGACGGCCGCGGAGATCGACCGGGCGGTCTCGGTCATCACCGAACACGCGCCCCGCTTCTGACGTCATCAGGCCGGTGAACTCGCCGGACGACGCATGGTGATGTGGGGGATGCCGTCCTCGTCGAAGGGCTCGCCGGTGGGGATGTAGCCGAATCGGGCGTACATCCCCTGGGCCTGGACCTGGGCATCGAGGATGCTTTCGACCTCGCCGATGTGGGCCAACGCGGCGGCCATGAGCTTGCCGCCGAGCCCCGTTCCCCTGGCTTCGGCTGCGGTGCACACGCGGCCGATCCGGACCGGGCGGCTTTCGTCGGCCGGGAGGATGCGCAGGCAGGCGAGAGGCTCGGGCGCGTCCGCTGGTTGCCACCACAGGTGCACGGTGTCGGGGGCGAGGTCGCGGCCGTCGAGTTCCGGGTAAGGGCATTCCTGCTCGACGACGAAGACGTCGACCCGGAGCTTGAGCAGGGCGTAGAGCTGGGCTGCCGTCAGGTCCGGCCCGGCGGCGGTGTGCAGTGCGGTCACGCCGCCCTGGATATCACAGGTGTTCGGCGATGTCCGAGGCGTAGACGGTCACGCGGGTGTAGACGCCGGGCTTGTTCGCCTCCGCGCAGCCTTCGCCCCAGGAGGCGATGCCGACGAGCCTGCCCGCGATGACCAATGGTCCGCCGGAGTCGCCCTGGCAGGTGTCGACGCCCCCCTCGGGGAAGCCTGCGCAGACCATCGACTCCTCGTCGAACGCCTTGTAGGACTTCTGACAGGCGGCGTCGGAGATTGTCGGGACCTCGGCCTTGAGCAGGTAGCGCGAGGCCGGGCCGCCGTCGGAGGTGCGGCCCCAGCCGAGGATCGTGCCGCGCGTGCCGGGCTTGTAGAGGGCGTCGTCGCGGGAATCGGCGACCGGGAGGGTCTGGTACTCCACCGGGGCCTTCAGCGTGAGCACCGCGATGTCGGCGCCGCCGGCGACGTCGGTGAACTTCGGGTGGATCCAGACCTCGGAGACCCGGACCTCGACACCGTCGGTGGCGCGCTTGTCCTCACGGCCCGCGACGACCCGGATGTCCTTGGCCGCGTAGGCCTGGGCGCAGTGTGCCGCCGTGACGACCTTGTTCTCGGCGACGAGAGTGCCGCCGCAGAACTGGTAGCCGTCGCGGGTGGCTATGTAGACCATGTACGGATGGTCGGCGATCTTCGCGCGGGTCCCGCCGACGATCTGCTCACGCGCGTCCGCGGCGAACTGGCCGAGGATGACGGCGACGATGGCGATGGCGGCGGCGACACCGATGATGCGGCGCGCGGCGGTTCCCCCCATGGGAGAGTCTCCTGTCGGTGTGTTTGGGCAACGATCCGTGCTCCGCAAGACACGCTAGGTCAAACGGACTCGAAATGGTGACTCGGTGTGGTCGCACGAATGGGTGGAAGTTGTGGCGGGCATGCTGGAGAGGTGCCGTATCGGATTCGGGTCGCCATCGCCCTCGCACTGGTCCTTGTCGTAGGCGCGTGCGTCACGCCGCCCGAACAGGACGCGGCCCGGCGCGCGACGGAGCCCGACCGGTCGCCCGCGGCGACCTCGACCACGCCCACCACACCTACCCCGCGCTCGACCGCGGCTCCCCCGCCCAGCACGGCGACGGCCAAGCCCGCGTGGGTCGTGGGCGCGAACCCGCTTCCGCTGCGGCCCGACGGTTTCGGCCAGGTGCTGCCGACACCGCCGGTGCTGGTGAACCGCTCGCTGCCGACGGCCGACCGGCTGCCGCCACCAACCCGCGGGTACACGGCGACGGTGTCAGCAATCCCGGACGACGTGCTCGCGCGGAGCACGTGGCGGGTCGACTGCCCGGTGAGCCGCGACGACCTGCGGTACCTGACGATGTCGTTCTGGGGTTACGACGGCCGCGCGCACACCGGCGAGATGATCGTGAACGCCTCGGTCGCGCGGAAGGTGACGCTGGTGTTCGAGAAACTGTTCGAGAACCGGTTCCCGCTGGAGGAGATGCGGGTGACCGCGCTGCCGGAACTCGACCTGCACCCGACCGGGGACGGGAACAACACCTCGGCGTTCGTGTGCCGCAAGACGGTGCGCTCGTCCACGTGGTCAGCACA
Organism: Actinokineospora sp.; assembly: GCF_050699995.1. Taxonomy (GTDB): domain Bacteria; phylum Actinomycetota; class Actinomycetes; order Mycobacteriales; family Pseudonocardiaceae; genus Actinokineospora. Next base: position 13,786 of record NZ_JBOHGC010000078.1, read on the forward strand.
CGCCTACGGGCTCGCCGTCGACATCAACCCGTTCTGCAACCCGTACATCCGCGGCGACCTGGTGCTGCCCGAACTGGCATCGTCCTATGTGGACCGGAAGAACGTGCGACCGGGCATGATCTTCGCGGAGGATGTCGTGGTTCGGGCGTTCGCATCGATCGGGTGGACCTGGGGTGGGACGTGGACGTCACCGGTCGACATCCAGCACTTCAGCTCGACGGGAAGGTGAAGCGGTGAACGTCGTGAAGTCGGTCCTGCTGTTCGGGGTGGCCGCGATCGCCGAGATCGGTGGGGCCTGGCTGGTGTGGCAGGGCGTCCGGGAACAGCGCGGATGGCTGTGGATGCTTGGCGGGGTGCTGGCGTTGGGGGCGTACGGATTCGTGGCAACCCTGCAGCCGGATGCGCACTTCGGGCGGGTTTTGGCTGCTTATGGCGGGGTTTTCGTTGTGGGGTCGCTGCTGTGGGGGATGGTGGCGGATGGGTTTCGGCCTGATCGGTTTGATGTGATCGGGGCGGCTGTGTGTCTGGTTGGTGTTGTGTTGATCATGTACGCGCCGCGTGGGTGATGCTCGCCCGTTCGGTGCTGGCGCAGGGTGTCAGCCTGGATTCTCGCTGGGCGCCTGTTGGTCTCGGCCTGTCGCCGCTCGTGGTGGATTGGGATGCTGGTTGCCAAGCAGACGGTGCCGTTGTGTTGGTGCTGTTGTGTTCGGGGGCCGGCCGCCGCCAAGTCACAGGGCCGTCGGGTCGACGGCGTTCGCCGTCGGTCGGGCGGGTGTGGGACCGTCGTTGGTCGTGTGTGGTGCGGTGGCTGTGTCAGGCGTCGGTGGTGGTGTTTCCGTTGGGGTCGGGGCGGTTGCCGAACTTGCTGAAGACCTTGCCCGCAGCGTCGGACATGGCTTCGCCTACGCCGTTGAAGATCTTGAAGATGGGGTCCGAGGAGTCGTTGAAGGAGTCCTTGTAGGACTTTGCCGCCGAGCGGAGGTCGTCGGTGAAGGCGGCTGACGGGTTGTCGTCGTCGCGGCGGGCGTAGGTGCCGGCGAGGATGGCGCGGTATTCCTCGGAGGCGGCCCACTTCTGCAGTTGGGCGGCGCGGACCACGGCGAAGGGGTGGCTCATGCCCTCGACGCTGCGAAGCTTGTGAATGCTGTCGCGGATGTCGTCGACTTCCTCGTATTCCTTGGCCTGCTGCAGGAACGACGGGATGTCGATCTGGGTGAGGTCGGTGCCGCCCGCCAGGTAGACGTGGGTCCGCAGGGCGGCCGCCGGGTCCTGGGCGCACAGCAGGCCCGCGCGGTCGCAGGTCAGCTCCGCCTTGCGGAACCACTCGCGCAGGGCGGCGATGGCGGCTCGGAGGGCCAGGGCGCCCGCGGGGATGAAGGCGATGGTCATCTGCAGGTGGAGCAGGCGCAGCAGCAGGGTGCGCAGAATGGCGTGGCCGGACAGGACGTGGCCCATCTCGTGGCCGATGACGAAGCGCAGGCTCTCGGTGTCGAGGGCTTCCACCAGTCCGGTCGTCAGGACGATGAACGGCTCGTCGATGCCGACGGTCATCGCGTTGGCAACCGGGTTTCGTTCGATGAAGACCTTGGGGACGACGTCGAGGTCGAGGGTCTCTGCGCACTCGACGACCAGTTGGTGAATCTTCGGGTACTGCTTCTCCCCCACGCGGATCGCCGACGCGAGGGCCAGCAGCCGTTCACCGCGTTCGCTGAACAGGCCGGAGACCGCCTTGAGCACCTCGGACACGCCGGGGATGGCGCGCAGACCGGCCATGGCGCCGCGGTCGGCCGGGTGTTCATAGGCGCGCGGGCTGATGCGCGGGAACCGTACGCGCGTGGTGGAGCGCGAGACCTCGTTGTCCGTCACTTTCGTCCTCCCCTGGGTGTCTTCCGGACCCACAGTAGGCCGAATCGGCTGAGAGCGTCGTCGTTTGTCCACAGGCACTAACCTGCGGAGGGACATGCACCGGCCAGCCCGCGAAGGATTGAAGACGATGAGCCTGGAACGCCCCGTCGCACCCGACCCGTACGCGCTGCTGCCGCAGACGGCGTCGTTCACCGTGACGTCCGACGACGTCCGCGACGGCGAGAAGATCGACCTCAAACACGTCTACGGCGGGGCGGGCGGCGAGAACGTCTCCCCGCACCTGGCGTGGAGTGGCGCGCCCGAGGGCACCAAGAGCTTCGTCGTGACCTGTTTCGACCCGGACGCCCCGATCCCCGGCGGGTTCTGGCATTGGATCGCGGTCGACATCCCGGCGTCCATCACCGAGCTGGCCGCGGGCGCCGGAGCGCGGGACGAGACCCTCCCAGAGGGTGCTTTCCACGTCCGCAACGACTTCAGCGCGCGCGACTACGGCGGGTCGGCCCCGCCCGAGGGCGACCAGGACCACCGCTACTACTTCGTCGTGCACGCCGTGGATGTCGAGAAGCTCGAGGTCGACGAGAACGCGAGCGCGGCGGTGGTGAGCTTCAACCTGGCCTTCCACACGCTGGGCCGGGCGATCATCACCCCCACGTACCGGCACTAGCTAGTGCTGCACGTCGACCACTATCCGGGTCGGCGAGGTCAGGGAGAAGACGTTCACCGAGGCGGCCCGCCGCAGGCCGAGCCCGACGCTGACGATGCCCTCGAAGTCGCCGTTGAGCGAGACGGCCATGACGTTGGTCAGTTCGCGGGTGCGGAACTTGCGCGGGCCGGTGTACGTGGGCGCGCCCACGTCGTTGTGGGCGGCGGCGGGCTGCACACGCAGTTGCACGAACGTCGTTCCGGTGAGCCAGTCGATCTCGCCGCTCGCGTCGGCGAACAGCTCGTCCGCGGCCTCGTGGGTCGCGGTGGGCGCGGGGCCGGTGAAGTCGAGCACGACGCGGTCGAAGGTGTCGGGCCTGCCGACGCGGATCCCGGTGAGCAATGTCGTCATATGAGCAAGAGCGCCGGGCGCGCTCGGCGATGCGGTTTGATGGGAACGTGCGCCACTTCGATCTGATCATCATCGGGACCGGTTCCGGTAACTCCCTCCTCGACCCCAGGTTCGCCGACCTCGACGTCGCCCTGGTCGAGCGCGGGGTGTTCGGCGGCACGTGCATCAACGTCGGGTGCATCCCGACCAAGATGCTCGTCCACGCGGCCGATCTGGCCTCGACGCCGAGGGCCGCCGCGCGGCTCGGGGTCGACGAGACCCTCGACGGGGTGCGGTGGCCCGAGATCCGCGACCGGATCTTCGGGCGGATCGACCCGATCGCCGTGGGCGGCAAGACCTACCGCGAAGAACACCCGGACAACGCCAACGTGACGCTCTACACGGGCTACGCGCGGTTTGTGGGCGAGCGGCGGTTGGAGATCGGCGGCCAGGAGACGATCACCGCGGACCGGATCGTGCTCGCCGCGGGCGGTCGGCCGGTCATCCCCGCCATCGAAGGCATCGACGACGTCCCGTTCCACACCAGCGACACGGTGATGCGACTCGACGAGCTGCCCGCGCGCATGGTGATCCTGGGTGGCGGGTTCATCGCCGCCGAGTTCGCCCACGTGCTCTCGTCGTTCGGCGTCGAGGTGACCGTGGTGGTCCGCTCGGGGGCCTTGCTGCGTCAGGAGGACCGCGACATCAGCGCCCGGTTCACCGAGCTGGCCCAGGACCGCTGGGACGTCCGGCTGGACCGCGAGATCGAGCGGGTGGAACGCGCGGGCGAGGGTGTGCGGGTCCGGCTGGCGGGCGATGAGGTGATCGACGCCGACGTGCTGCTGGTCGCCGCGGGCCGGACGCCGAACTCCGACCAGCTCGACGTCGCCGCGGCGGACATCAAGGTCGACGACAACGGCTATGTCGTCGTCGACGAGTTCCAGCGGGCAAGCGCGGAGGGCGTGTGGGCGCTGGGCGACATCTGCTCGCCGTGGCAGCTCAAGCACGTCGCCAACCACGAGGCGCGGGTCGTGCAGCACAACCTGCTCAACCCGGACAAGCTGCTCGCCGCGGACCACCGGTTCGTCCCGCACGCTGTGTTCACGTCGCCGCAGATCGCCTCGGTGGGGCTCACGGAGCAGGAGGCGCAGCGCCAGGGCGTCGACTACGTCGTCGCCACCCAGGAGTACGCGGGCATCGCCTACGGCTGGGCGATGGAGGACACCACCGGTTTCGCGAAGCTGCTCGCCGACCCGAAGACCGGGCAGTTGATCGGTGCCCACATCATCGGTCCGCAGGCGTCCACCGTCATCCAGCCGGTCATCCAGGCGATGAGTTTCGGCCTCGACGCGCGGGCCATGGCGACCGGTCAGTACTGGATTCACCCGGCGATGCCGGAGCTGATCGAGAACGCGCTGCTCAAGCTCCCACTCGAGATGGGACACTGAGCCTGACCGATGTGGGAGGCAGGACGAGAGGATGAGCGCGGTGCCGTTGGCGACGACTCGGCGAGCCGGTCTGGTGGACCAGGTGATCGAGCAGATGCGCACGGCGATCGCGAACGCCGAGTGGAAGGTGGGCGAGCGCATCCCCACCGAGCCCGAGCTGGTCACAGCCCTGGGCGTCGGCCGGAACACGGTCCGGGAAGCCGTTCGCGCCCTGTCCCACGCGGGTCTGCTGGAAGTCCGCCAGGGCGACGGCACGTTCGTCCGGGCGACCAGTGAGTTCTCCGGCGCCGTCCGCCGGTTGGCGGGCACGGAGCTGCGGGATGTCCTGCAGGTCAGGCGCACCTTGGAGGTCGAGGGCGCCCGGTTGGCGGCGAGCAGCCGGACGGATGCGGAACTGGCCGAGCTGACCACGCTGCTCGACGCGCGTGAGCGGGCGATGGAGGCGAAGGACTACGAGGTGGGCGTCGACAAGGACGCCGCTTTCCACCTCGCGGTGGTCCGGTGCTCGCACAACGAGCTGCTGGCCGAGCTGTACCAGGGGCTGACGGAGGTCGTGCGCGCCTCGGTGGCGAGCACGGTCCGCACCACCCCGAGCAAGGCCAACGTCGACCACCGGCAGCTGCTCAACGCCATCCGAGACGAGGACGCGAACCGGGCGGCCGCCGAGGCCGCGGGCTTCCTCGACGAACTCCTAGCCGACCTCGACACCCCCTAACCCACCCGCGAGTCCCACGTTCAAAACAGCGAGTTCCACGTTCAAAACAGTGAGTTCCACGTTCAGGACAGTGAGTTCCA
>NZ_JBOHGC010000079.1:0-31623 GCF_050699995.1 Actinokineospora sp.
GGCCAGGCCGCACATCACCCCGAGCACGCAAACGCGGACACACCAACCGCTACGACCGACGACCCCCGAACACACCAGCCGTTCAGGTCCTCACCTACCGGGTCCTCCTACACCCACTCCAACCACGACCAACTTGATCTTTTAAAGCAGTGGCATTGGGGGTGCCGCTGTCGCGGGCGCGGCCTCGTCGGTTGCCGTCGAGGGCTCTGGGGTGAAGTCCATGGTTCCGACGTACGGCTGGAACAGCTCTTCGGCCGACCACTTCGGGAACATGTTTTCCAGGATGCGGCAGTGATCGCCGTACGGGAGCCCGAGAAGTCCTCCGGAAAGCCACCGATAATATTGCGCCTTACTCGGACAGCTTCCGGTCAAGCTCGAATCGACCTTCCTCGCCACCTTGTCGTATTCCCGGCAGAACGCTCTATAAGCCTGTAGATGCCTCTGCTTAAGCAGCATCTTCAAGAGCGTTGCTTCTTCCGGCACGATCGCCTCCCCGTCAGTGCTTCGAGACGAGACTAGCACGCGAAACGAGACAAGACGAGACAAGGCGATGATCAGATGCTCAAGACCGGACCAAAACGGTGTCTCGATGCGACTGACGTGCGGCGATGGTGTAAGTAGCAGCTCGTCCAGTCGGGGTGGGCGCCAGCAAAAGGGGTCTGATCGTGGCAATCGCAAGGGGACGCCGATTCCCGATTGAATTTGACGACGCATTCCCGCAGGGCCTTGTCCTTATGGGTGAGGTTGCGCCCGATACGGAGTGCCAGTCACGGGAGGACCGGGCGGCCGGTCGTCCTGTTCGCCAGAAAGTGGACGAGTCCACTGGCAAGCGGCGGTGGAAGGCAACCGTCACCGACCCGAACGAGCAGACCTCCAAGCGCGCGCCATTCGACGTGACGTTTCTGGCGGACGTTCAGCCGGTGCCGACGACCACTGAGGTCCTGCCCTGCATGCGTCCGGTGGAGTTGGAAGGGCTGACCGCTGAGACCCGTGTCGCGGGGAATGGGGAGTTCAAGTACCAGTCGTATCTGTTCCGGGCGACTGGGTTCCGTACGGCAGGTGTCGCCGGTGGTGGGCAGTGCAAGTCGGCTGGTCCTGCTGAGGCGTCCAAGTCCGAGTCCGAGTCCGTCAACAAGGCCGCGTGAGGCACGACGTGAGCGCGGTGTGCGAGGTCCCGGCCGGTGCGGCTCCGGGTGCATCCAAGGATGCGTCTGGGTCGCCCGGCTGGGCTCTCCTCGGACGGCTCGGAAAGGCACGACTGATGATTCCGGCTGAGCTGGACGCACGGTGGCAAGGGGCGTATGCGGTCTACGGGCAAGCATCGGAGGCTGTCGCGACGGTCGAACTGGGGAACCCGGATGCGGCGCGGTTGATGGCTTCGGCGTCCCGAGAGGTGTCGGCGTTGTGGTGGGAAATCGCTGGGACGCCGGATCTGCCGTGGTGGGCGTTGGCGGCGGTTCGGTCGGCGGCGCAGGCGTTCGAGGCGCAGGCCAAGGATTGGCGTGCTCGTGCTGATGCCTGGTCGGTTCCTCGACCCGGTGGGCGTGCGGTGCCTGCTCGTCGGCGTGAGCGGGATGGGGGTGCGCGGTGAGGGCGGATCTTCGGAGCGTTCGGACGCTTCGTGAGGCCAATGAGGTGCTCGGCAAGGGGATGCCGGGTCCAGGGTCGTCGGCTTCGGCTAGGGCGGCGTTCCACCGTCGGGCTGAGCGGGTGTACCGCGATGTGGCGATGACTGACCGGGATCACCACCACGAAGCGATGGCGTGGGCGTCGATCGAGAAGGAGAGGGCGGAGAAGGCAGAGAAGGAGCTGCGGGAGGAGAAGCGGGCTGCTGCGAACCGTAAGGCTCGAAAGGAGGCGGCCGAACTCGACGCGGCGGAGTCCGTGGTGGCGTCCACCGAGTCTGCGGAGGTGTCGGCGTGAGTGTCATGCAGTGGTGGGCTGCGGTCTGGTTGGCGGTGATGTTGCTTGGTGCGATCGGGTGGATCGTGCGATCAAGCGGGCGTGTGAGTCCGACCGCAGGCGGCGCGATGAGTTGGCGGCGGAGGTGACTCACCAAGACTACCGATAGCCGACACGCGACAGAGTCGAAGTCCAAATTGGACACTGAGGCGCGCGAAGGTCGTGCGGCATACTCGCACGGCCTTTGTTGCGCTGCAAGGACAGTAAGTCGCAGAAGCGGCCCTTGCTTGCTTGCGCCGCAGCCGCATTCGCGCACCAGCACGTTCCTGCCGTGTGATTCAGCCACAGCGCCGGGGTGATCGTTTCGGTGCGATCCCTATGCCTTGACCGGTCGCGACAACTCCTCCAGCAACCCCAACACCTCAGCCGAAGTCCGCCGCCGCATCCCCGCCTGCTCACACCGACGCACCACCGCCGCGTGCTCCCGCCACAACCGCAGCCCCCGCCGCACCAGCACGTGGGTCGCCTTCCGCGACTCCGCCACATCTCGCACCAGCCTGCGGGTGAACGTCCGCCCACCACCCGGCGCGAGCACCACGGCTTCCGCGAGCACCCCTGCGGCGTGGCAGCCATCGACGATCCGGTCCGCGAACAGACCCTCCGCCACGAACACCGGGCAGCCCGCAAGGTCGAGGTCGTAGCCACCGATCCGCCGGTCCGCCCCAAGCTCGTAGTGCGGCGCGTGGATCTTCCCCGTCGTGGCGAGTCGAACCACCGCGTCGACAGCGTCCGCCGCGTGCCAGGCGGCGGGCAGATCCCAGTCGACCCGGCCGGTCGCGGCGCGGGGGAGCAGCGGGTCGTCGCCCTCGCGGTAGAAGTCGTCGAGGCGCAGGACCGGGACGCCCGCCCGGGCCGCCAACGTCGATTTCCCAGAGCCCGAAGGGCCCGCGAGCAGCACGACACGCGCAGACGGGGTCACGGGTGCGAATTGTCGCACGCGCGGAGCGGGTAGCGTCGATCCCTGTGGAACAGGAGTTCGATCTGGATCTGTTCGCCGCGCCCACCTCCTCGGCGCGGCGGCCGAACGCGCCGCTGGCCGTGCGGATGCGCCCGGCGACCCTCGACGAGGTGGTCGGCCAAGACCACCTCCTCGGCCCCGGCGCCCCGCTGCGCAGGCTCGTCGAAGGCGCGGCCCCCGCGTCGATCCTGCTCTACGGCCCACCCGGCACGGGCAAGACCACACTGGCCACCCTGGTCTCCTCCGCGATCGGCCGCCGCTTCGTGGCGCTGTCCGCGCTGTCCGCGGGCGTCAAAGAGGTCCGCGCGGTCATCGACGACGCGAAACGCAGGCTCAGCCACTCCGGTGAGTCCACGGTCCTGTTCATCGACGAGGTGCACCGCTTCTCCCGCACCCAGCAGGACGCCCTCCTCGGCGCCGTCGAAGACCGCATCGTCCTGCTCGTCGCCGCGACCACGGAGAACCCGTTCTTCTCCGTCGTCTCCCCGCTCCTGTCACGCTCCCTTGTCCTGCAGCTGCAACCGCTCACCGACACCGACCTGCGCGACCTGATCCGCCGGGCGATCGCGGACGAGCGTGGCTTGGCAGGCGCCGTCACCCTCGACCCCGACGCCGAGGACCACCTCGTCCGCCTCGCGAGCGGCGACGCGCGCCGCGCCCTGACCGCGCTCGAAGCCGCCGCCGACACCGCTGCCGCCACCCGCGACGGCGCGATCGACCTGGCCACCGTCGAGGCGACGGTCGACAAGGCCGCCGTGCGCTACGACCGCTCCGGCGACCAGCACTACGACGTGATCAGCGCCTTCATCAAGTCCATCCGCGGCTCCGACGTCGACGCCGCGCTGCACTACCTGGCCCGGATGATCGAGGCGGGGGAGGACCCGCGGTTCATCGCCCGCAGGCTCGTCGTGCACGCCAGCGAGGACATCGGCATGGCCGACCCGACCGCCCTGCTGACCGCGACCGCCGCCGCGCAGGCCGTGCAGCTCATCGGTATGCCCGAGGCCCGGCTCGCCCTCGCCCAGGCCACCGTCCACCTCGCGACAGCTCCGAAGTCCAACGCCGTGATCACCGCCATCGACAGCGCCATGGCCGACGTCCGCGCGGGCGGCGCGGGGCTGGTCCCCGCCCACCTGCGCGACGGGCACTACCAAGGCGCCAAACAACTCGGCAACGCCACCGGCTACCGATATCCCCACGACGTCCCCGACGGTGTCCTCACCCAGCAGTACCCGCCGGACGAACTCGTCGGCCGCGACTACTACGAACCCACCACCCGCGGCGCCGAACGCCAACTCGTCGACCGCGTCCCCAAGCTCCGCAGGGTCATCCGCGGCGACTGATCCTCCCGCGGGCCGTCGAAGGAGCGCACACTGATCCGATGGCCACCCGATACCCACGGAGACGGACCGACCACCGCTGGTGGACAGGGCTGGCCGTCTTCCTCGGTCTGGTCTTCGTCGCGCTGGTGATCCAGGGCCTCACCGTCCACAAGATCGGGTTCGGCCCGCTCTCCATCGAGTTCGGCGAGAAGGCGAAGAGCGGCGGCGGCACGAACGGCGGCGGCAACGGCGCTCCCGCCGACGTCCTGTTCGATCAGGCGAAAACGATCACCGGATCGTGGAAGACCACCAAAGGCAAGGTGACGCTCGAAGTCGTCCAGGTCGAGCAACAGGACGACTGGGTCCGCGTCACCGCCCGCGTCCGCAACGGCGGCGGCAACGCCGTGAACCTCCCGCTGTTCGGCAATTTCGTCGCGAGCGACGACACCGACACCGCCTACAGCGCTCGGATCACCAGCATGAACACCGGCTGGACACCCGATGTCCCGGCCGGTCAGACCCTGCGCGGCGTGATCGTCCTGGATAAACAAGTGCCTCCCAGCGCAAAGGCGCTTACCGTTTCCTTCACGCACGTTCTCGGATTCGGCGCGCCGAGCGGCGGGATCACCGTCAGTGGTGTGCCTGTCCCGAGGTGAACGCCGGGGCGCGGTAGCCTGACGCCGATCAAAACCCCGTTGACGAGGAGGGCCCGTGACAGCAGGGCAGATCGCCGCGCTGATCGCCGCAGGCGCGTTCGTGCTGCTGGTAGTGCTGCTGGGCATCATGCTGTTCAAGCTTGGGCGCACGCTGGACGAGGCCACCATCGCGATCCGCAAGGCGCACGAGAACAGCGACCCGCTCTTCAACGGCGCCAACACCACGCTGACGCACGTCAACACCCAGCTTGAGCGCGTCGACGGCATCACCTCCAACGCGCAGGCCGTCACCGGCAACGTCTCCGCCCTGACCTCAGTGTTCACCGCCACGCTCGGCGGCCCGCTGGTGAAGTTCGCCGCGCTGTCCTACGGCGTGAGCAAGGCGATGCGCGCGCGCCGCCGCGCCAAGGGCGAGGTCGAGGGCAAGCACTCGCGTCCCGCCCGGCGCAAGCGCAAGGGAGTCCGCGCATGAAGCGGATCTTCTGGCTCGGCCTCGGCGTCGCCGCCGGTGTGGCCCTGTCCCGCAAGGCCACGCAGACCGCGCACGCGGTCACCCCCGCGGGTATCGCGGGCAACGTCGGCGACGCCGTGCGTGAACTCGCGGGCGCCATCGGCGCCTTCGGCGCGGACGTGCGCGCGGGCATGGTCGAACGCGAAGAGGAACTCACCGACGTCGTCGAGCGCCGCTCCGGTGTCCGCCCGGGCGCCCGACCCGCCGCGCGAGCGCGCAGGGCGAACGGCTGAGCCGAGCCTTCGCCGTTCGCCGCGCCGACCGCCCGTCGAACCCACTGATTCCTTAGGAACCAAGACCGTGCAGACCCACGAGATCTCCAAGCGCTTCACCGACTACTTCGTCGCCAACGACCACACCAAGGTCGCCAGCGCGTCGCTGATCCTCGAAGACCCCAACCTGCTGTTCGTCAACGCGGGCATGGTGCAGTTCAAGCCGTACTTCCTCGGCGACGCCCCGGCCCCGTACCCGCGCGCCACCAGCGTGCAGAAGTGCGTGCGCACCGGCGACATCGACGAGGTCGGCAAGACGACCCGCCACAACACGTTCTTCCAGATGGCGGGCAACTTCTCCTTCGGCGACTACTTCAAGGCCGGGGCCATCGAGCACGCCTGGGCGCTGCTGACCAACAGCATCGCCGACGGCGGCTACGGCTTCGACCCGGACCGCCTCTGGGCCACGGTCTACAACGACGACGACGAAGCCCTGGAGCTGTGGCAGAAGATCGCCGGCCTGCCGCTGGACCGCATCCAGCGCCGCGGCGGCGAGGACAACTACTGGGACATGGGCGTGCCCGGCCCCGGCGGCCCCTGCTCGGAGATCTACTTCGACCGCGGCCCCGAGCACGGGCGCGAGGGTGGCCCCGAGGCTGACGAGGACCGCTACCTCGAGATCTGGAACCTCGTCTTCATGCAGGACGAGCGCGGTGAGCTGAGCCCGAAGAAGGGCCACCCGCCGGTCGGCTCGCTGCCGCGCAAGAACATCGACACCGGCATGGGCATCGAGCGGGTCGCGTACCTGCTCCAGGGTGTCGACAACGTCTACGAGACCGACCTGGTCCGGCCGGTGATCAGCAAGGCCGAGGAGATGTCCGGCCGCCGCTACGGCGCGGGCAACGCCGTCGACGACGTGCGCTTCCGCGTCATCGCCGACCACGCCCGCTCCGGCATGATGATCATCGCCGACGGTGTCACCCCCGGCAACGAGGCCCGCGGCTACGTGCTGCGCCGCCTGCTTCGCCGCATCGTGCGCTCCGTGCGCCTGCTCGGCGTGCAGGAGCCGGTGCTGGGCGAGTTCGCCAAGGTCGTGCGCGACACGATGTCGCCGTCGTACCCCGACCTGGCCAACGACTTCGCGCGTATCGAGTCGGTCATGCGCAAGGAAGAGGAGACCTTCCTCGCGACCCTGGTCAGCGGGTCGAAGATCTTCGACCTCGCCGCGGACAAGATCAAGGCCGAGGGTCGCGCGATGCTGCCGGGCGACCAGGCCTTCCAACTGCACGACACCTACGGCTTCCCAATCGACCTGACCCTGGAGATGGCCGCCGAGAAGGGGCTGTCGGTCGACGAGAACGGCTTCCGCGAGCTGATGGCGCAGCAGCGCGCCCGCGCCAAGGCCGACGCCGCTTCGCGTAAGACCGGCCACGGCGACCAGTCCGTCTACCGCGACCTCCTCGCGCTCGGCGGCACCGAGTTCACCGGCTACACCGACCTCGCGTCGGAGTCCGTCATCCGCGGCCTGGTCCTCGACGGCAAGCGCGTCAAGGGTGCCGCCGAGGGCGACATCGTCGAGGTCGTGCTCGACCGCACCCCGCTCTACGCGGAGTCCGGCGGCCAGGAGAGCGATGCCGGCACGATCACCGGCGAGGGCGTCGAGATGGAGGTCCTCGACGTCCAGAAGGTCGCCCGCAAGCTGTGGGTGCACCAGGTCCGCGTGCTCAGCGGCGAGGTCACCGAGGGGCAGCACGTCGAGGCCACCGTCGACCAGGAATGGCGCATCGGCGCACGTCAGGGCCACTCCGGCACCCACATCGTGCACGCCGCGCTGCGCCAGGTGCTCGGCCCGACCGCGCTTCAGAGCGGGTCGTACAACAAGCCCGGTTACCTGCGGCTCGACTTCGCCTGGTCCGGCGGCCTGTCCGAGGAGACCAAGAGCGAGATCGAAGAGGTCTCCAACCTCGCCGTTCGCAAGGACCTGCCGGTCCGCGTGGTCTACACCGACATGGGCGGCGCGCAGGAGATGGGCGCGGTCGCGCTCTTCGGCGAGACCTACGACGAGCAGGTCCGCGTGGTCGAGATCGGCGGGCCGTGGTCGCGTGAGCTGTGCGGTGGCACGCACGTCGAGCACTCCTCGCAGATCGGCCCGATCACGCTGCTCGGCGAGTCCTCCGTCGGCTCCGGCAGCAGGCGCCTCGAGGCCTACGTCGGCATGGACGCGATGCGCTACCTCGCCAAGGAGCGCGCGCTGGTCCAGAACCTCGCCACGATGCTTAAAGTGCCCGACAACGAGGTACCCGCACGTGTGGAAGCGCTCATCGAGCGGCTGCGCGGCGCGGAGAAGGAGCTGGAGAAGCTCCGCGCGGGACAGCTCTTGGCCTCGGCGGGCACCCTCGTCGACCAGGCACAGGACATCGACGGGACCGCTCTGGTCGCGCTCAAGGTGCCCGACGGTGTCGGCGGCAACGACCTGCGCTCCCTCGCGAGCGAGGTCCGCAACCGGCTCGGCTCCCGGCCCGGCGTGGTCGCGCTGTTCTCCATGGTCGACGGCAAGGTCGCGTTCGTCGTGGCCACCACGTCGGCCGCGCGGGACAACGGTCTCGCTGCGGGCAAGCTCGTGCCCTCGTTCGCCTCGGCCATCGACGCGCGTGGTGGCGGCAAGCCCGATCTCGCTCAGGGTGGCGGCGCGAACGCCGACGGTATCGGCGAGGCGGTGAACGCCCTGCGCAGGGCGTTGGGCGGATCGTGACTCCCGCATTCGACCGGCCCGGAGCCGACGACCCAGGGCGTGGCCGCAGGCTCGCCGTGGACGTAGGCTCCGTCCGCGTCGGCGTCGCCATGAGCGATCCGGGTCCGATCCTCGCCACACCGCTCGTTACGCTGTCTCGGGACGAACGGTCGGGCGGGGACCTAGACCGGCTCACCGAGCTCGTCGCCGAGCACGAGGTGGTCGAAGTGGTGGTCGGATTGCCGAGGACGCTGGCCTCGCGGCACGGCGCGGCGGCCGAGAGCGCGCACGCGTACGCCACGGAGCTGGCCCGGCGCATCGCGCCGGTCCCGGTGCGCCTCGCCGACGAGCGGCTGACCACGGTGTCGGCGTCACGCATGCTCAGCAAGCAGGGGGTCAAGGGCAAACGCCAGCGAGCGGTGGTGGACCAGGCGGCGGCGGTGGAGATCCTGCAGTCGTGGCTAGACGCCCGGTCCGCGGCACTCGCTCGATCTGCGGAGGACTCATGACCGACGATCTCGGTTTGTTCGAGGAACGCCCCAGCCGGGAGCGGCCTCGGCGGCCGACCGCCGCCGCGGCGGCGGCCCGCAAGGCCAAGCAGAAACGCAAGAAGCGCCGCAACCGGTTGGCCGTGTTCGGCATCGTCGTGGCACTGCTGATCGGCGGCGGCGTGTGGTTCGGCTTCCGCCAGCTCTCGGGCCTCGGCGGCTACGACGACTTCACCGGCGCGGGCGAGCGCGACGTCGTCTTCGAGGTCAATGGCGGCGACTCCACGGGAGCCATCGCCGGGCGGCTGGCCGAGGACGGCATCGTCGCGAGCAGCAAGGCGTTCCTGGCGGCGGCGCAGGACGAGGCGAAGGTCCGCTCGATCCAGCCCGGCTACTACGTGATGCGCACGAAGATCTCGGGCAAGGCGGCGGTCGAGAAGATCGTCACGCCCGCCTCGAAGGTCGGGAATCTGCAGATCAAGGCCGGTACGCAGCTCCACGACCTGACCAATGGCACAACCGTCACCCCGGGCGTGATTTCCCTGCTGTCCACCGCGTCGTGCGCGACGCTCGACGGCAAGAAGACCTGTGTGCCCGTCGAGGAGTTGGCCAAGGTCGCCGAGACCGGTGACTTGAAGGCCCTCGGTGTCCCCGAGTGGGCCATTCCCGACGCGTCCCGCGCGCCGGAGCCCGCGCGCAGGCTCGAAGGCCTGATCGCTCCGGACGTCTACGACGTCAAGCCGGGGTCGACCGCCGAGGAACTGTGGACGAGGCTGGTCACCGAGTCGTCCGCGCGGCTGCAGAGCTACGGGATGCCGAAGCTGGCGGAGACCACGGGGCTCACCCCGTACCAGATTCTGGTCATCGGCTCCCTGATCCAGCGTGAGGCGATCGCGGCGGACTTCGAGAAGGTCTCGCGGGTCACGTACAACCGGTTGGCGAAGTCGATGAAGCTGGAGTACGACTCCACGATCAACTACGTCCTCGACCGCCCGGCGATCACCACCAAGCCGGAGGATCGCGCGAAGGCGGGCCCGTACAACACCTACGAGAACACGGGTCTCACTCCGACCCCGATCGCGGCCGTCAGCAAGGAAGCGCTCATCGCGGCGGTGAAGCCGGTGGACGCCACGTGGCTCTTCTTCGTCAAGTGCGAGAAGAACGGCTTGTCCTGCTTCGCCGACACCAACGACCAGCACGAGGCCAACATCAAGAAGGCCAGGGCGAACGGTGCGTATTGACCGACGTGCGGCCGTCCTCGGCTCACCTGTCGATCACTCGCTTTCCCCCGTCCTGCACAACGCCGCCTTTGCGGCGCTCGGGCTGACGGACTGGACCTACGAACGAATCGACTGCGACGAAGCCCGCCTACCGGGGTTGGTCGCGTCGATGGGCCCGGAATGGGCGGGCCTGTCGGTCACCATGCCCGGCAAGCACGCGGCCCTCACTTTCGCCGCGACGGCGACGCCCCGAGCGGTCGCCGTGGACGCGGCGAACACCCTGATCCACCGCCCTGATGGCAGTTGGCACGCCGATTGCACCGACATCGACGGCGTCACCGGAGCGTTGGTGTCAGCGGGCGGGTATGCGCGCCACCCCGGCGCCACCGCCCTGGTCTTGGGCGCGGGCGGCACCGCACGAGCGGCCCTGGCGGCCCTGGTCGACCTGGGTGTCGAGTCGGCCACCCTGGTGGTCCGCGACCCAGCCCGCGCCGCGTCCGCCGTCACCTGCGCGGACCGTCTGGCGCTTCCGGTGGCGGTCCAGGCCTGGTCCACCACCGACTTCGCCGCTTTGGCGTCGTCCTCCGCGGTGGTCATCAACACCGCTCCCGCTGCGGCTGCAGCGCCCTTGGCGGCCGAACTGGCGAAGGCCCCCTGCCTCCTCGACGTCATCTACCACCCATGGCCCACCCCGGTCGCCGAAGCGGTTATGGCGGCAGGCGGCACACTGGCGACGGGCCTGGACATGTTGCTGCACCAGGCTTTCGCCCAGGTCGAACACTTCACCGGCCTCCCCGCGCCCCGCGCCCCCATGCGCGATGCTCTCAGTGCGGCCACGGGCGGAATGCTCCCGCTCCCACTCTGAGCACATTCATGGAAAAGCGTCAAACAACTATCCCCATGCCATCGTGTAAATGACACTCGAACTCTCGTTCGCTAGCGTTATCAGCGAAAGGAGTCCCGAATGCCACCCCTCACCCTCCCCGTCCGACACGCACAAAATCCGCCCCGCACCCCACTAAGCCCCATCCGCCCCTGGCAGACTCGCGTGCTGCTCACCTTCGCCTACCTCGCCCTACTTCCCTTGGCACTAACAGCTTTCCACGCCGCGACAAGCGACCCTGCCTCGTCCATCATCACCGCAATCACCGTCACCACGGTCGCCATCGCAGGCGCCGCCGCCGGAACCCTCTGCCGCCACCTACTCGCGCGAATCCCGCGCGGCACCATTGTCAAACCAGGCATCTGCGAATTCACGGTCGCATTCCTGTGGTCTCTCATTGCCTACCAATGGACGACAGACCACCTTCACCCCGGCTGGCTCCCAACGGCGTTCCTCTTCACCTGCTTCGCCACCGCGCTGACGCTGACCGACCTCCACCACCGCCGACTCCCCAACGCCCTGACCATCCCCGCCTACCCAGTAACCGCCGCCTGCTTAACGTTCGCAGCCCTCACCGCCGACACCCCCGAAACTCTGTGGCAAGCCGCCACCGGCGCAGCCCTCTTCCTCACCTTGCACGCGGCCGTCCACCTACTCCGCCCCACCGCCCTGGGCGCGGGCGACGTCAAACTCTCCGGGCCCATCGGAGCCACCCTCGGAGCAATTCACCTCGCCGCACTCCCCATAGCCGCCGTCCTCGCAGCAGGGGCGACCCTCCTGCTCGCAACAGCAGCTCCACGCCACGTCAGATCCCGCTGGCTGTCCAGCATCCCCCACGGCCCAGGACTCCTGGCGGCAACAACCTTGTTCGTGATCTTCGGAGGACCGCCACCCACACCCCTCTAGCCCGCCCTGCCTCGTCGATCCCGTTGACCTCGTCCGCCGATCAGCACAGCCAACGCCCCCGACCAACTGCCTTCGGCAGCTCTCCAAACCTCACGGCTCCGTGCGACCGCCGACCATCTGCACGCCTGCCGCAGGTGTCAGGCCTCAGAAACACATGTCCGCACCCCGAAAACACCATGTCCGCTCCCCGAACGCAACCAGGAGGTGATCACCCCGAACCCCTTCCACCAGCCGTTTCGTCGGATTCGTCACTGTTCCCTTCGTCCCATCCGGGCGGTCGGGCTGCGGGGTCACATGACAGGATCAGGCCGTGCTGCGTTGGATTACCGCCGGAGAGTCACACGGACCCGCACTCGTCGCCGTGCTGGAAGGCATGGTGGCGGGGGTTGAGGTCACCACATCGGACCTGAGCGACCAGCTCGCGCGTCGGAGGCTTGGGTTTGGGCGTAGCCCGCGCATGGGCTTCGAGACCGACAAGGTCGAGTTCCTCGGCGGGGTGCGCCATGGGCTGACTCAGGGCGGCCCGATCGCGGTGCACATCGACAACGCCGAGTGGCCCAAGTGGGAGAAGGTCATGTCCGCCGACCCGGTGGACCAGGCCGAGCTGGCCGAGTTGGGCCGCAATGAGCCCCTGACCAGGCCCCGCCCCGGCCACGCCGACCTGCCCGGCATGCAGAAGTACGGCTTCGACGAGGCCCGCCCGGTTCTGGAGCGCGCCAGCGCTCGGGAGACGGCGGGACGTACCGCCCTGGGCACCGTGGCGAAGGCCTTCCTGCGCCAGCTCCTGGGCGTCGAGGTCATCAGCCACGTCGTCTCCATCGGGGGCGCCGAGGCCTCGCCGGACAGCCCGACCCCGGGACCCGGTGACCTCGCCGCCATCGACGAGAGCCCGGTGCGGGCGTTCGACGCGGCGGCGACCGAGGCCATGGTCGCCGAGGTCGAGGCCGTCAAGAAGGCGGGTGACACCGTCGGCGGGGTTATCGAGGTCATCGCCTACGGCCTGCCCCCGGGCCTCGGCTCGCACGTGCACTGGGACCGTCGCCTCGACGCGCGGCTGGCAGGCGCGCTCATGGGTGTGCAGGCGATGAAGGGTGTCGAGATCGGCGACGGCTTCACCACCGCACGCCGGTGGGGCAGCCAGGCGCACGACGAGATCGACCGGGCCGAGGGCACTATCGCCGGTGTGACCAGGCGGTCCAACCGGGCCGGTGGGCTCGAAGGCGGCATCACCAACGGTGAGCCGCTGCGCGCCCGGGTCGCGATGAAGCCGATCTCCACGGTGCCGCGCGCGCTGTCGACCGTCGACGTCGTCACCGGTGAGCCCGCTGTCGCGATCCACCAGCGTTCCGACGTGTGCGCGGTGCCCCGTGCGGGTGTCGTGCTCGAATCCGTCTTCGCGCTCGTCCTCGCCGAGGCCGCGCTGGAGAAGTTCGGCGGCGACTCGCTCGCCGAGACCAAGCGCAACGTCGAGGGCTACCTCGAAGCGCTCCGGAACCGCTGGTGAGCCCGGTCGCTGTCGTGGTCGGCCCGCCAGGTGCGGGCAAGACCACCATCGGCACGGCCCTCGCCGAGGCACTCGGGGTCGCCTTCCGCGACACCGACGCCGACATCGTCGAGGCCATGGGCAAGTCGATCAGCGACATCTTCACCGACGGCGGTGAGGCGGCGTTCCGCGCCGCCGAGGAGAAGGCGGTCGCGGTCGCGTTGCGTGAGCACGACGGCGTCCTGTCCCTCGGCGGGGGAGCGGTGCTCTCCGAGCAGTCGCGCAAACTCCTGGCCGAGCACACCGTGGTGTTCCTCAACGTCGGCATGGCCGAAGGCGTGCGCCGCACCGGGCTGTCCACCGCCCGGCCGCTGCTCGCCGGGGTCAACCCGCGCGCCAAGTTCAAGGAGCTGCTCGACGCCCGGCTCCCGCTCTACCGTGAGGTAGCGAGCGTCGAGGTCGACACCGACACCAAGTCGCCGGACGAGATCGTCTCCCAGCTCGCCACCGTCCTGAACCGAGGAGAATGACCGTGCAGCCGGTGCGTATCCGGGTCGCCACCGAGAAGCCCTACGACGTCGTCATCGGCAAGGGCCTGCTCGACGACCTGGTCGAATCCGTCAAGGGCGCCTCCAAGGTCGCGATCATCCACCAGCCGACGCTGGCCGCCACGGCGGAAGCGACCCGCGACGAGCTGGTCGCCGCCGGGATCGACGCGCACCGCATCGAGATCCCCGACGCCGAGGACGGCAAGGCGCTCTCCGTCGCCGCGTTCTGCTGGGAGGTCCTCGGCCGCATCGGCCTCGACCGCCAGGGCACCGTCGTCGCCCTCGGCGGCGGCGCCGTGACCGACCTCGCGGGCTTCGTCGCCGCCACCTGGATGCGCGGCGTGAAGCTGGTCAACGTCCCGACCACGCTGCTCGGCATGGTCGACGCCGCCGTCGGCGGCAAGACGGGCATCAACACCGAGGCGGGCAAGAACCTCGTCGGCGCCTTCCACGAGCCCTCCGCGGTCCTGGTCGACCTCGCCACCCTGGCCACCCTCCCGCGCTGGGAACTGGTCGCGGGCATGGCCGAGGTGATCAAGGGCGGGTTCATCGCCGACCCCGTCATCCTCGACCTCATCGAGGCCGACCCGGCCGCCGCGCTCGACCCCGAAGGCGACGTCATCGGCGAGCTGATCCGCCGCAAGATCCAGATCAAGGCCGACATCGTCGCCGCCGACCTGCGCGAATCGGACCTGCGCGAGTTCCTCAACTACGGCCACACCCTGGCCCACGCCATCGAGCGCCGCGAGCGCTACAAGTGGCGCCACGGCGCCGCGGTCAGCGTCGGCATGGTCTTCGTCGCCGAACTCGCCCGACTCGCGGGCAAGCTCGACGACGCCACCGCCGACCGCCACCGCAGCATCCTGACCAGCATCGGCCTGCCGGTCACCTACGACGCCGACGCGCTTCCCCAGCTCATCGAGGGCATGCTGAGCGACAAGAAGACCAAGTCCGGCGTCCTGCGCTTCGTCGTCCTCGACGGTCTCGCCAAGCCGAGCAGGCTGGAGGGGCCCGACCCGTCGCTGCTGGCGGCGGCCTACTCGGCGATCGCGGCGGAGCCGAGCGGATCGACCGGGGTGATGCTGTGAAGGTGCTCGTCCTCAACGGCCCCAACCTGGGCAGGCTCGGCACCCGCGAGCCCGAGATCTACGGCAGCACCACCCACGCCGACCTGGCCCGGCTCTGCGTCGAGACCGGCGCCGACCTCGGCCTCGACGTCGAGGTGCGCCAGACCGACCACGAGGGCGAGATGCTCGGCTGGCTGCACGAGGCCGCCGAGAACAAGATCCCGGTCGTGCTCAACGCCGCCGCCTGGACGCACTACTCGATCGCCGTGCGCGACGCCGCCGCGCAGCTCACCGCGCCCCTCATCGAGGTCCACATCTCGAATGTGCACAAGCGTGAGGAGTTCCGGCACCACAGCCACCTGTCCGCGCTGGCCGCCGGGGTGATCGTCGGACTCGGCGTCGACGGCTACGCCCTGGCCCTGCGGTGGCTGGCGGACAACGCCAAACCTTGATCGACTGATTCACCCATCCGGGCGACACGGCGGCCCTACACTGGGGCCCTCCCGTCACTCGCCCGGAAGGCCAAGCATCCCCGCATGTCGAGTCCGCGCCACAGGGCCGCGTCGATTCTGCTGATCGGCGGCCTCCTCGCAGGCTGCACGGCAGCAGTGGGTGAAGCGGGCCAACCCCCGCCCATCACCACATCGGTGACCTCGTCCGAGGTGCCGCCGACCCCGCAGCTGACTCTGCGTACCGACCGCCCGCGGCAGAGCCCGGGCGTGATCGCCGCGGGCGGCGGCGACGCGGTGTACAACTACGGCCCCACCCTGATGCTCGACGGCGGCCGCTACCGCATGTGGTGGTGCAGCCAGCTCGGTGTGGCCAACCCGCCCGGCGACGACATCCTCCTCGCCGAGTCGACGTCCATGGACAGCAGGTTCGTCGGGCCTGACGGCAGCCCCGGGACACCGGTTTTCTCCGGCAGCGCAACGGGTTTCGACGGCATGCACACCTGCGACCCGTCGGTGATCAAGGTTCGCGGCACGTATTACCTGTACTACACCGGCGCGGCGGGCGATCACGCCAACGGCAACGCCATCGGGTTCGCCACCAGCCCTGACGGTCGCGTCTGGAGCCGCGGCAACGGCGGCAAGCCGATCGTCACCGCTGCCCGCAATGTGCTGCGCGACAACATCTATGGCGCGGGCCAGCCCGCGGCGGTGCACGTCGACGGCTGGTTCTACCTGATGTTCACCGACACCACCGGGCGCGACGCCGGGTGGAACGGCGCGGGCCAGTTCATGTTGCGCGCCAAGGACCCGGCCTTCACCGTCGAGGTGGAAACGCTGTCCCCGGGCGGGTTCCGCGAGTTCAGCAGCACCGCGGGCCGAATGCGCTCCGTAGTCGACGCGTTCAGCGCGGACCTGATGTGGGTGCCTGCCCTGGGCGCGTTCGCCATCGCCCACGAGACCGAACACGGCACGACGATCACCTTCTGGGACAAGGACTTCCGCAAGGCTCCCGCGCGGCCGATCCACATCCCGGGCCCGTGGAAGGAAGGCCCCGGCCTGGTACGCGACCCGGAGGGGCACGCGGTGCGCTCGGTCGAGGATCCGTGCGACCGCATCCCGGTCGACCTCGTTCGCGCGACCAGCACGGTGCACGCGCCGACCGACTTGGTCCACTTCGGCGCCGACATCGCGAACGCCGGCGCCTGCGAGGATCCGGCGCGCGCGCCCGCGGCGCTGCGCGGTTTCGCGATGCCGTCCCCGCAGCGCACCATCGACGTCGTGGTCGACGGCGGTTTGCTGCGGGTCGAACGCCGGTCCGTGGCGGAGAAGCTCGCCATCCGCGTCCTGGACCGCCGCGTCCCCGCGCTCGAATCCCTGCCGGTCCGCGCCCGCCTCGACGCCGCCGCGAAGGTGGTCACCGCCGACAACCGCCTGGCCTTCGTGCTCGACGACCACCTGTGGCCGTTCACCGACCCGACGCTGGCCGCGCTGAACTCGTCGGTCCCGGTACCCATCACTCCACGGCGCTGGCACGACTACGCCGACGCCCCCACCCTCGGCCGTTAGGGCGCGGGATTGCGGCGCTTGCCCGAGACCGTGGGCTCCGGCACCGCGCTCGTGCTGCCCGACGGCACGGCACACGAGGTCAGGTGGGAGCGAAGCACAGCCGAGTCCGGTACCGTCTTCACGACGCCTGGCGGACGGGACATCGCGTTCGCCCCCGGGCAGGTATGGATCGTGTATGCGCCTCGCTGACCAGGGTGTTCTCCCAAACCGCGACCGCCCGGGCTGCCCGCTCTTATCCTGGTGAAGTGTGGTCCGGCTCGTGGGACCGAGGAGGATGCGCGGTGGCCGATCAGATCACCGGCAGTGAGCAGGCGATCGAACAGGCGATCCAGCGGGCGAGGGACGCCGTAGCCCATGAGGCATGGGCCGACGCCTATGCCGTACTGCGCGACCTCGACCCCGAGCAGCTGAGCCCCGACGACCTGGCCGGACTGGCCGACGCCGCCTGGTGGACCAGCCGCGTCGAGGAGTCGACCGCGGCGCGGACCAAGGCGTACTCGGGCTATGTGGCGGCGGGTGCGGGGAGGCAGGCAGGCTTCATGGCCTGGATGCTCTTCTACGAGTACCACCTCGCGTCCCGTACGGCCGCGGCCGCCGGCTGGCTGCGGCGGGCGCGGCAGCACCTCGGCAGCGAGCCCGAGTGCGTCGAGCAGTGCTATCTCGCCTGGGTCGAGGCGGAAGAGGCACAGCAGCGCGGCGCGTTCGACGACGCCATGAGCTCGGCCCGACGCATGGCGGACATCGCGCGGCGCTGCGGCAGCCCGGATCTTCTCGCCATGAGCGCCCAGGCGCAGGCCAGTGTGTTGATGGACCAGGGGCGGATCGCCGGTGGGCTCGCTCTGCTCGACGACGCCATGTGCTCGGCCATGGCGGGCGAGCTCAGCTCGTTCTTCACCGGCTGGATCTACTGCCTGGGCCTCCAGCAGTGCATGGCCTCCGCCGACCTGGGGCGGGCCGTCGAATGGACCGACGCCGCCATGGCCTGGTGCGCGTCGATGCCCGAGGAGAACAATTTCCGGGGTCTGTGCCGGGTGCACCGGGTCGAGGTGCTCGAACTGAGCGGCGACTGGCCCCGGGCCGCCACCGAGGCTGTGCTGACCTGCGAGGAGTTGCTGCCCTACGAGGCGCGGATGGCGGCTGAGGCGTTCTACCTGACGGGAGGCATCCAGAGGCGCCGCGGCGAGCTGGCGGCTGCGGAGGCAGCGTACGAGCGCGCGCACGAACTCGGCCGCGACCCGCAGCCGGGCCTGGCGCTGCTGCGGCTGGCCCAGGGTAAGGCCGACTCCTCGGCCGCCGCCCTACGGCTGGCGCTGGCAGCCGAGAACGGCGGCGGTCCCGGCCGCCTCGAACGCTGCCGGCTGCTCGCCGCCCAGGTCGAGGTCTCCCTCGCCGTCGGGCAGCTCGATCAGGCCCGGACGGCAGCTGACGAACTGGACTCGACGGCGCGCGACTGGCAGCAGCGACGCGAGTCGGAGAGCACCGTGCTGCATGCGATCGCCGCGGCCGCGGGCGGAGCGGTGGCCTTCGCCGACCGCGACCTCGAAGGTGCGCTGCCCCTGCTGCGCCGGGCGCTGTCGCTCTGGCTCGAGCTGGGAGTCCCGTACGAGGCTGCGCAGGTTCGGATGACCCTCGCCTCCGCCGACCGCGCCGCCGGGGACGACGAAGGCGCACGGCTGGAACTCCGCGCCGCGCAGGCGGTGTTCGAGCGGCTGGGCGCGGTGCCCGACGCACGGCGGGCGGCGGCCCTGCTCAGCGCCGGACACGATCGGCTCCCCGGTGAGCTGACCGGGCGGGAGACCCAGGTGCTGCGTCTCGTCGCGGCGGGCCGCACCAACCGTTCCATCGCATCCGAGCTGGTGATCAGCGAGCACACCGTCGCCCGTCACCTCAACAACATCTTCGCGAAGCTCGGTGTGTCGTCGAGGGCCGCGGCCACGGCGTACGCGTTCACCCACGGCCTGGCGTGACGGCGCATGGGCCGTTCTGCCCATGCGGCTGATCCGTGAGATGGGCGGTTCCGGCGATGAGCGCCACCGGGTCCCACACCTAGAACGGATGCGTACCCCTTCCCCGAAGACTCGGAAGGCCCTGAGACGCGAAAGGCCGGAGGCGGCCATGACGACGTACGCATCATCTCTCGACGACACGCTGGTGGAGCGGCTCCAAGCGGCAGCGCATGGCGAGATCGTCCGGCCGGGCGACCCCGACTACGACGAAGCCCGCACCGTGTACAACGCCATGCACGACAAACGGCCGGCGGTCGTCGTGCGGGCCGTCGACGTGGGCGACATGGTCGCCACCGTGAACTTCGCGCGCGAGCAGGACATGCTGCTGGCGGTGCGCGGCGGCAGCCACAGCGTCACCGGCTCCGGCACCTGCGACGGCGGCGTCGTGCTCGATCTCGGCCGCATGCGCGGGGTCCGGGTCGACCCTCAGACGCGTACGGCCCGGGCCGAGGGCGGCTGCACCTGGGCCGACTTCAACCACGCCACGCACGCGTTCGGACTGGCCACCACGGGCGGGGTCGTGTCCACCACCGGCATCGGCGGGCTGACGACCGGAGGCGGCATGGGTCATCTCGCCCGGAGCTGCGGGCTGGCCTGCGACAACCTGATCTCGGCCGATGTGATCACCGCCGACGGATCCTTCGTGACCTGTTCGGAGGAGCGCAACGCCGACCTGCTGTGGGCGCTGCGCGGCGGAGGCGGCAACTTCGGGGCCGTCGCGTCCTTCGAGTACCGGCTGCATCCGGTGGCCGACATTCTCGGCGGGCCGACGTTCTACCCCCTCGACGGCGACGTGATCCGGCGATACCGCGAGCTGATCGCCGATTCCGACGAGAAGCTCGGCGCGCTGCTCGTCGTCGGGCTCGGCCCGCCGGTACCGTTCCTGCCCGAGCGCTGGCACGGGCGGCCGCTCTGCGCGGTGGTGGCGTGCTGGAGCGGCCCCGAGGAAGAAGACGACCAGGTCCGCGCCCGTCTCGCCGGCCTTGGCCCGGTGCTGGGGCAGTACGTCGAGCGGATGCCGTATCCGGTGATCAACACGCTCTTCGACGAAGAACTCCCCCCGGGCTTGTTCCACTACTGGAAGGGAACCTTCAGCCGCGGCATGGCGGACGGAGCGATCGACGTGTACCTCGAGTACGGCGCCACGACGCCCACCATCCAGAGCTCGACCGTGATCTTCCCGATCGACGGGGCCTGCCACCGGGTGGGGCCGGAGGACACCGCGTTCGCCTACCGGGACGCCGGCTTCTCGACCGCGATCGGGCCAGCTCTTCTGACCCGGGCAGACTGCGAGGCCAACATCGGCTGGGCGCGCGGCTTCGCCGCGGCGCTGGAGCCGCACTCCTTGGAGGGCGGCTATGTCAACTTCATGGACAACGACGACCAGGTCCGTGTCCGGGCCAACTACCGGCAGAACTACGACCGTTTGACGGAGATCAAGCGGCACTACGACCCCGGCAACCTGTTCCGGCTGAACCACAACATCGCGCCGTAGGTAACCCGCCGTAGAAAAGACACGGACAACAGAAAGGAACCGATCACGTTGTCGAGGTTGTCTCGATCATTGAGACCTGCCGTTCGACAGCGAAGGATTCGATCGTCGACACGCGAGGAGCCGTTCCCACCCGTCGTACGCCGCGGCCGTCGGTGCGGGGGACGGCACTCGCGGTCGCTTGCCCCCGTGGCGGAGAAGTTCGCCATCCGCGTGCTGGACCGGCGCGTCCCCGCCCTCGAATCCCCGCTGGCGCGACTACGCCGACGCCTACCCTCGGCCGTCAGGCGCGGGATTTGCGGCGCTTGCCCGCAGTGGGGGAGGGTCGTTCGAGTTTGGTGCCGACGAGCAGGCCGAGGCCCGCGGGGACCAAGACCAGCAGGGCGGTGAACGCGGCGCCACCGGTGAGGGCCTGGCCCAGCGAGCTGGTGCCAGTCTGGTCCACCAGCACGGCCCGCCCGATGACGGTGAGCACCGCCGAACCCCACCCGGAGATCAGCGCGGCGATGACCCAAGTCCGGCCGCGGTCGACCACCCCGCGCCAGGCGTCCACCGCCGCCCAGGTCGCCGCGACGCCCACCAGCACACCCAGAACCAAGGCCTCGACAAACGTCCGCCCGGTCGGCTCGGATGCTTTCAGCATCGCCACCACGACCGCCGCCACCGCGTGGACGACGGCCAACACCAGACCTCGCACCACCCACGTCCGCATTACCAGAGAGTAGCTGTCCCGCCTCCCCGGAATTTTACGGCTGGTCACCACGGTGTGAGAGGTGCGGCTGGAGCGGGAACCGGGGTCGGCTGCCATCACGATGCCCTTGGGCGCGGTTTGGCGGGAATGCGGCCGGCGGCCCGCGCCGTAGACTCCTTTCATGCCTGAAGCCCACGTTCGCCGCCGGGGGGCTCTGCGCGAGTTGTTGCGGGAGCAGGGACTCGACGCGGTGCTGGTCGCCGACCTGCTCAACCTGCGCTACCTCACCGGCTTCACCGGTTCCAACGGCGCGCTGCTTGTGCACGCCGACGGCGAGGAGCGCACGGTCTTCTGCACCGACGGCCGCTACGTGGAGCAGGCGAGCCTGCAGGTCCCCGAGCTGGAGCACCTCATCGACCGCTCCAGCGCGCTGGCCCTCGCCGCGAAGGCGGACAAGGACGCGACCTACCGCCGCACCGGGTTCGAGAGCCGGCACGTCTCCGTCGACGGCCTCGACGCCCTGACCGAGGCCGCCCCCTCGCTGAAGTTCACCCGGGCGCCGAACCTGGTCGAGCGGCTGCGCATGGTCAAGGACGACACCGAGGTCGAGGCGCTGCGGATGGCCTGCGCCGCGGCCGACCGGGCGCTCGCCGACCTGATCGAGCACGGCGGCCTCACCGCGGGCCGCACGGAGCGCGAGGTCGCCCGCGACCTGGAGAACCGGATGCTCGACCACGGCGCCAGCAAGCCCGCGTTCGACTCGATCGTGGCGACCGGCGCCAACTCTGCCATCCCGCACCACCGCCCGACCGACGCCGTCCTGCACCAGGGCGACTTCGTCAAACTCGACTTCGGCGCGCTCATCGACGGCTACCACTCCGACATGACGCGCACCCTGGTGCTCGGCGAGCCCGCCGACTGGCAGCGCGAGGTCTATGACCTGGTCTCCGCCGCACAAGCCGCCGGCCGCGCCGCTCTTAAACCGGGAGCCCGAGTACAGGATGTCGACGCCGCCGCCCGCGAGGTGATCGAGAACGCCGGCCGCGGCGCGGAGTTCCTCCACGGCCTCGGACACGGCGTCGGACTCGAGATCCACGAGGCACCCGCCCTGGCCAAGACCGGTGAAGGTACACTTTCCGCCGGCATGGCGGTCACGGTCGAGCCGGGGGTCTACCTGTCCGGCAAGGGCGGTGTCCGCATCGAGGACACGCTGGTCGTGCGGGATGGCCGACCCGAGCTCCTCACCTTGACCACCAAGCAGCTCATGGTCGTCTAGGACGATCACCCATGCGCGAAACACAGGAGATCTAGCTCGTGGCTTCGACCAACGAACTGAAGAACGGCCTGGTGCTCAACCTTGAGGGTCAGCTCTGGACCGTCACCGAGTTCCAGCACGTCAAGCCGGGTAAGGGCCCTGCCTTCGTGCGGACCAAGCTCAAGCACGTGATGACCGGCAAGGTCGTCGACAAGACGTTCAACGCCGGCGTCAAGGTCGACACCGCGACCGTCGACCGCCGCGACATGACCTACCTGTACAACGATGGCTCCGAATACGTGTTCATGGACGGCGACACCTTCGAGCAGATCTCGATCTCGCCCGAGGTCGTCGGCGACGCCGCGAAGTACATGCTGGAGAACAGCAGCGCGAATGTCTCCTCGCACGAGGGCACGCCGCTGTTCATCGAGCTCCCGGTCTCGGTCGAGCTCGTCATCGAGCACACCGACCCCGGCCTGCAGGGCGACCGCTCCACCGGTGGCACCAAGCCCGCCAAGCTGGAGACCGGCGCCGAGATCCAGGTGCCGCTGTTCGTCACCACGGGCGAGAAGGTCAAGGTCGACACCCGCGACGGGCGCTACCTCGGCCGGGTCAGCAGCTGACGTGGGAGCCCGAAGCAAGGCACGCAAGCGCGCGGTCGACCTCCTTTTCGAGGCGGCCCTGCGAGGCGACGACCCGGTCACCTTGATGGCGACCCGGGTCGGCTCGCCGGACGTCGCCCCGGTGAACGACTACACGATCACGCTCGTCGAGGGTGTGCGCGCCAACCAGGCCCGCATCGATGAGTTGCTCACCGAACACGCCGAGGGCTGGACGCTCGACCGGATGCCCGCCGTGGACCTCGCGGTCCTGCGGCTGGGCCTCTACGAGATCCTCTGGGCCGACGACGTCCCCGACGCCGTGGCCATCGACGAGGCCGTGCAGCTGGCCAAGTCGCTGTCCACGGACGACTCGCCGCGGTTCGTCAACGGCGTGCTTGGCCGCATCGGCGGTATCGCCGACAGGCTGCGTGCGTCTCTCTAAGCAGTAATGAAAAACACCCGACCGCGCAGCATCCCCGTCTGCGCGCGTTCGGGTGTTTCACTGTGCCGGGTCAATCCTCTTTGGACGGGCGGGCCTCGGGAGGCAGCACGCCCCAGTCGATGAGCTGCTCGGTCAGCTCGCCGGGGGTCATGTCGTAGATGATCGCGAGCGACCGCAGGTCCTCGGTGCGGATCGAGAGCACCTTGCCGTTGTAGTCGCCGCGCTGGCTCTGGATGGTCGCCGCGTATCGGGCCAGTGGGCCGACCTTCTCCGCGGGCAGCTGCTGCAGCCGCTCCAGGTTGATCACGATCTTCGTGGCGGGCTCGGCACCGGACGGCACCCGGCCCTCAGGCAGGAGTTCCACCACCGGCACGCCGTAGAAGTCCGCCAGTTCGGCCAGCTTCTGCACGGTGACCGCTCGATCGCCGCGTTCGTAGGAGCCGACCACGACGGCCTTCCAGCGGCCGCCGGACTTCTGCTCGACGCCATGCAGCGACAGCCCCTGCTGCTGGCGGATGGCGCGGAGCTTGGCTCCTAGCGCCTTGGCGTAGTCGCCCATGCGGCGGTTCTCCGTTCGTTCGCCCCGACGGCGCTAAGCGACAGCCTCGGGTAGCTTCAAATCAACACGCTGAGTAATGGTTACCCAGAGTTGTCACCAGGTCAAGCTGATCGGACCAGGAGACCTGGTGAAACTGGCCCGGACCACCCGCCTGCTCGCCCGAATCGGCCTGATACGGTCGACGTGAGCCCAGGTCAACTGGGCTGATCGACATCCTTTAAAGCCCGTCCAGTGAGGCGGGGAAGGAGTCCACTGTGGCGTCGCGAGACCGCGGCGCGGCAGACCCGGCTGGGCAGCGCGAGCTGCTTTCGGCCGGCGATGTCGCGCGCACCATCGCTCGAATGGCCCATCAGGTCATCGAGAAGACCGCCCTCGGCGCGTCCGGGGCGAGCCCGGTCGTGTTGCTGGGCGTACCCACCCGCGGCGGACCGCTCGCCGAGCGGTTGGCCGCGAAGATCGCCGAATTCGCCGATGTGCAGGTCCCGGTGGGCACGTTGGACGTGACCCTTTACCGTGACGACCTGCGCCGCAAACCCACCCGCCCGCTCGGCGCGACCGCGCTTCCGCCCGGCGGGATCGACGACGCCCTGGTCATCCTGGTCGACGACGTCCTGTTCTCCGGCCGCACCATCCGCGCCGCCCTCGACGCCCTGCGCGACGCCGGCCGCCCCCGCGCGGTCCAACTCGCCGTCCTCGTCGACCGCGGCCACCGCGAACTGCCCATCCGTGCCGACTACGTGGGCAAGAACGTGCCCACCGCCCGATCCGAGGAGGTCGCCGTCCTGCTCGCCGAGACCGACGGTCACGACGCCGTTCTGCTGCGCAGGCCGGAGGGCTCCGAGTGAAACACCTCCTGAGCACCGACGGCCTCGACCCGGCAACCGCGCTGGCCATCCTGGACACCGCCGACGGTCTGAAGAAGACCCTGCTGGGCCGTGAGGTCCGCAAGCTGCCGACGCTGCGCGGCCGCACGGTGATCACCATGTTCTACGAGAACTCCACCCGCACCCGCGTCTCGTTCGAGATCGCCGGGAAGTGGATGAGCGCCGACGTGGTCAATGTCTCCGCCAGCGGGTCCTCTGTGGGCAAGGGCGAGTCCCTTCGCGACACCGGTCTCACGCTGGCCGCCGCGGGCGCCGACTGCGTGATCGTGCGCCACCCGGCCTCGGGCGCCGCGCACCGGCTCGCGGGCTGGCTCTCCGAGGTCGGCACCAGCGTCGTCAACGCGGGTGACGGAACCCACGAGCACCCGACGCAGGCCTTGCTCGACGCGGCGACGCTGCGCGACCGGCTCGGCGGGATCGACGGCAGGCGCGTCGCCATCGTCGGTGACGTTCTCCACAGCCGGGTCGCGCGATCCAACGTGCACCTGCTCACCGCGCTGGGCGCCGACGTCGTCCTTGTCGCGCCGCCCACGCTGCTGCCCGCCGGGGTCGAGAACTGGCCGGTCGACGTCAGCCACGAACTCGACGCCGAGTTGCCGACGCTGGACGCGGTCATGATGCTTCGGGTGCAGGCCGAGCGCATGCACGGCGGTTTCTTCCCGTCCGCCAAGGAGTACTCGATCACGTACGGGCTCAGCGAGGCCCGGGCGCGGCTGCTGCCCGAGCACGCGGTCGTGCTGCACCCCGGTCCGATGCTGCGCGGGATGGAGATCGCCCCGGCGGTCGCCGACTCGCCGCGCGCGGCCATCACCGAACAGGTCGCCAACGGGGTGCACGTCCGCATGGCCGTGCTGTACCACCTGCTGGCCGGAGAGGAAGACGGTTCATGACCCTGGTCATCCGCGGCGCCAAGCCCTATGGCGAAGGCGATCCCGTAGACCTGTTGATCCGGGACGGTGTCATTGCCGAGATCGGCACTGGTCTTGAAGGCGACGAGGTCATCGAGGCCGACGGCTTAGTCGCACTGCCCGGGTTCGTGGACCTGCACACCCACTTGCGTGAGCCGGGTCGCGAGGACACCGAGACGATCGAGACCGGTTCCCGTGCCGCGGCCCTCGGTGGCTACACGGCCGTGTTCGCCATGGCCAACACCGACCCGGTCGCCGACAACGCGGTCATCGTCGAGCACGTGTGGCGGCGCGGCCAGGAGGTCGGCCTGGTCGACGTCCACCCGGTCGGCGCGGTCACCGTGGGCCTCAAGGGCGAGAAGCTCGCCGAGCTGGGCACCATGGCCAAGGCCGGGGTGCGGATCTTCTCCGACGACGGCCTCTGTGTCGCCGACCCGCTGATCATGCGCCGCGCGCTGGAATACACGAAGGCGCTGGACGTGGTCATCGCGCAGCACGCCGAAGAGCCGCGGCTGACTGTCGGCGCGCAGGCCCACGAGGGTGAGACGGCCGCGCGGCTCGGTCTTGCGGGCTGGCCCGCGGTCGCCGAGGAGTCCATCGTCGCCCGCGACTGCCTGCTGGCCCTGCACGCGGGCGCCAAGCTGCACATCTGCCACGTCTCCACCGAGGGCACCGCGGAGGTGCTGCGTTGGGCCAAGGGCCGCGGCACCCAGGTCAGCGCCGAGGTCACGCCGCACCACCTGCTTCTCGATGACGACCGGCTCAACACCTACGACCCGGTCAACAAGGTCAACCCGCCGCTGCGCACCGCCAACGACGCCAAGTCGCTGCGCGAGGCGCTGGCCGACGGCACGGTCGACTGTGTGGCCACCGACCACGCGCCGCACGCCCACCAGGACAAGGACTGCGAGTGGTCGGCCGCCCGCCCGGGCATGCTCGGTCTGCAGACCGCGCTGCCGATCGTGGTGGCGACCATGGTCGAGCCGGGCCTGCTGGACTGGCGCGGTGTCGCCCGGGTGATGAGCGAGCGCCCCGCCGAGATCGCCGGGCTGCCCGATCAGGGTCGCCCGATCGCGATCGGCGAACCGGCGAACCTGACGCTGGTCGACCCGGCGGGCCGCTGGACGGTCCACGGCGCCGACCTGGCCAGCATCGCCGCCAACACCCCGTACGAGGGCATGGAGCTGCCGGGCGCGGTGGTCGCCACGCTGCTGCGCGGCGAGGTCACCGCCCGCGACGGGAAGGCGGCCCGATGAGCAGGCTCGCGCTCTCTCTGCTGTTCCTGGCGATCTTCCTGCTGCTGGTCGGGCTGATGCTGTGGGGCTACCGCAACCGCGGCCGCCGACAGGCCGCCGTGCTGCCCACCTTCCCGCAGATTCCCGCGGGCTTGCTCGATCGCGTGCGTTCGCGTGAGACCGAGGAACTCCTACCGCCGAGCACGGGCGTCTACGCGAGCACCGTGACGGACAAGAGCTGGCAGGACCGGGTCGCCGTGGGCGACGTCGGCTACCGCGCCGACGCGACCGCCTACCTGCTTACCGACGGCGTGCTTTTCGACCGGACCGGTGCGAGTCCCGTGTGGATACCCGCCGAGTCGGTCGTGGACGCGCGCACGGAGGCGGGCATCGCCGGAAAGATCATGGGCGGCGACGGCCTGCTCGTGATCCGCTGGGCGGTCGGCGACAGCCGGTTCGACACCGGCTTCCGGGCCGACGAGAAGACCGATTACGACACCTGGGCGCCCGCTGTCCGCGCCCTGAAGACCAATACCCCGGAGGTACCGCACGGTGAGTAAGAGCACGCGGACTGCCGCCGCGTTGGTGCTGGAGGATGGCCGGGTCTTCCGCGGCGAAGCCTTCGGCGCCACCGGCACCACGTTCGGCGAGGTGGTGTTCTGCACCGCGATGAGCGGCTACCAGGAGACCCTGACCGACCCGTCGTACCACCGGCAGATCGTGGTGGCCACCGCCCCGCAGATCGGCAACACCGGTTGGAACGACGAGGACGACGAGTCCACGAAGGTGTGGGTGTCCGGCTACGTCGTGCGCGACCCCGCCCGCATCGCCTCCAACTGGCGCTCCACCCGCAGCCTCGACGAGGTGCTCTTCGACCAGGCCGTCGTCGGCATCAGCGGTGTCGACACCCGCTCGCTGACCAGGCACATCCGTGAGCGCGGCGCCATGCGCGCCGGTGTTTTCTCCGGCGCCGACCTGACCGACGTCGACACCATGGTCGGCCGGGTCCGCGAGATCGAGCAGATGGCGGGCGCCGACCTCGCGCGCGACGTCACGACCAAAGAGACCTACGTGGTCAAGGCCGACGGTGAGCGCCGTTTCCGGGTGGCCGCCCTCGACCTGGGCATCAAGTCCAACACCCCGCGGATGATGGCCGCGCGCGGCATCGAGACCCACGTGCTGCCCGCGTCGGCCACACTCGACGACATCCTGGCCATCGAGGCCGACGGCGTCTTCCTGTCCAACGGCCCGGGCGACCCGGCCACCCAGGACCACGCGGTCGCTCTGACCAAGTCGGTGCTGGAGCGGCGGATCCCGCTGTTCGGCATCTGCTTCGGTAACCAGATCCTCGGACGCGCGCTCGGCCGCGGGACGTACAAGATGCAATACGGCCACCGCGGCATCAACATCCCGGTCATCGACGTCGCCACCGGCCGGGTCGCGATCACCTCGCAGAACCACGGCTTCGCCCTCGAAGGCGAGGCGGGGGAACGCTTCGACACCCCGTTCGGCGCCGCCGAGGTCAGCCACTACTGCCCCAACGACGGCTGCGTGGAGGGTGTCCGCGCGCTCGACGTGCCCGCGTTCTCCGTGCAGTACCACCCCGAGGCGGCAGCCGGACCCCACGACGCCGCCGACTTGTTCGACCAGTTCGTGACTCTGATGGGCGGTAAGGACAATGCCTAAACGCGAAGACATCAAGCACGTGCTGGTGATCGGGTCCGGCCCGATCGTCATCGGCCAGGCTTGCGAGTTCGACTACTCCGGCACCCAGGCCTGCCGCGTGCTGCGCGAGGAGGGCCTGCGGGTCAGCCTGGTCAACTCCAACCCGGCGACGATCATGACCGACCCGGAGTTCGCCGACGCGACCTACATCGAGCCGATCACGGCCGAGTTCGTCGAGAAGGTCCTGCAGGCCGAGCTCGACGCGGGCCACCCGGTCGACTCGGTGCTGGCCACCCTCGGCGGGCAGACGGCGCTCAACACCGCCGTCGCCCTGCACGAGAAGGGTGTCCTGGAGAAGTTCGGCGTCGAGCTGATCGGCGCCGACATCGAGGCCATCCAGCGCGGCGAGGACCGGCAGAAGTTCAAGAACATCGTCGCCGACATCGGCGCCGAGACCCCGCGCAGCCGCGTGTGCCACACGATAGAGGAGGTCCGCGAGACCGTTGCCGATCTGGGCCTGCCGGTAGTCATCCGCCCCTCGTTCACCATGGGCGGCCTGGGTTCCGGCATGGCGCACACGCACCACGAGCTGGAGCGGCTGGCTTCCACGGGCCTCACCGAGAGCCCGGTCACCGAGGTGCTCATCGAGGAGAGCGTGCTCGGGTGGAAGGAGTACGAGCTCGAGCTGATGCGCGACCGCAAGGACAACGTCGTCGTCATCTGCTCGATCGAGAACATCGACCCGATGGGCGTGCACACCGGCGACTCGGTCACCGTCGCCCCCGCGATGACGCTCACCGACCGCGAGTTCCAGCACATGCGCGACGTCGGCATCGACGTGCTGCGCGCGGTCGGCGTGGACACCGGCGGCTGCAACATCCAGTTCGCCATCCACCCGGGCAACGGCCGCATGGTCGTCATCGAGATGAACCCGCGGGTGTCGCGCTCCAGCGCGCTGGCGTCGAAGGCGACCGGCTTCACGATCGCCAAGATCGCCGCGAAGCTCGCCATCGGCTACACGATCGACGAGATCACCAACGACATCACCGGCGAGACCCCGGCCTCGTTCGAGCCCACCCTCGACTACGTCGTGGTCAAGGTCCCGCGGTTCGCGTTCGAGAAGTTCCCCGGCGCCGACGCCACGCTGACCACGACGATGAAGAGCGTCGGCGAGGCCATGTCCATCGGCCGCAACTTCACCGAGGCGCTGGGCAAGGCGCTGCGCTCGATGGAGACCAAGGACGCGAGCTTCTGGACCCGGCCCGACCCGGAGACCATGACCCAGGAGACCGCCCTCGACGCCCTGCGGACCGCGCACGACGGCAGGCTCTACACCGTCGAGCGCGCCCTGCGCCTTGGCGCGAGCGTCGACGCGGTCCACCAGGCCAGCGGCATCGACCCGTGGTTCATCGACCAGATCGCCTCGCTGATCGAGCTGCGCGCCGAGGTCATGGACGCGCCCGTGCTCGACGAGCCGCTGCTGCGCCGGGTGAAGCGGGCGGGCTTCTCCGACCGCCAGGTCGCCGCGCTGCGCCCCGAACTGGCCGGTGAGGACGGTGTCCGCTCGCTGCGCCACCGCCTCGGCGTGCGGCCGGTCTACAAGACGGTCGACACCTGCGCCGCCGAGTTCGCCGCGAACACGCCGTACCACTACTCGGCCTACGAGCTCGACCCCGAAGCCGAGAACGAGGTCGCGCCGCAGCACGACAAGCCGAAGGTGCTGATCCTGGGCTCCGGCCCGAACCGCATCGGCCAGGGCATCGAGTTCGACTACTCGTGCGTGCACGCCGCCATGGCCCTGCGCGAAGCCGGGTTCGAGACCGTCATGGTCAACTGCAACCCGGAGACGGTGTCCACGGACTACGACACCTCCGACCGGCTCTACTTCGAGCCGCTGACCTTCGAGGACGTCCTGGAGGTCGTGCACTCCGAGCAGCGCTCGGGCACGGTCGCCGGTGTCATCGTCCAGCTCGGCGGCCAGACCCCGCTGGGCCTGGCGCAGCGTCTCGCCGACGCCGGGGTGCCGATCGTGGGCACCCAGCCCGAGGCGATCCACCTCGCCGAGGACCGCGGCGCCTTCGGCGACGTGCTGACCTCGGCCGGGCTGCCCGCGCCGAATTACGGCACCGCCACCTCGTTCGCGGGCGCCAAGCGCATCGCCGACGAGATCGGCTACCCGGTCCTGGTCCGCCCGTCCTACGTGCTCGGCGGCCGCGGCATGGAGATCGTCTACGACGAGGCCACCCTCGCCGGCTACATCCAGCGGGACACCGAGGTCAGCCCGGAGCACCCGGTGCTGGTCGACCGGTTCCTCGACGACGCCATCGAGATCGACGTCGACGCCCTGTGCGACGGCGACGAGGTCTACCTCGGCGGCGTGATGGAGCACATCGAGGAAGCGGGCATCCACTCCGGCGACTCCTCGTGCGCGCTGCCGCCGATCACCCTGGGCCGCACCGACCTGGAGGCGGTCCGCCGCTCCACCGAGGCGATCGCCAAGGGCGTGGGCGTGCGCGGGCTGCTCAACGTGCAGTACGCGCTCAAGGACGACGTGCTTTATGTCCTGGAGGCCAACCCGCGCGCGAGCCGCACGGTTCCGTTTGTCTCCAAGGCCACCGCAGCGCCGCTCGCGAAGGCCGCCGCGCGGATCATGCTCGGCGCCACCATCGCCGAACTGCGCGAGGAGGGCATGCTGCCCGCGCACGGCGACGGCGCCGAACTGCCCCCGGGCGCACCGGTCGCGGTCAAGGAGGCGGTCCTGCCGTTCCACCGCTTCCGCACCAAGGAAGGCCACGGCGTCGACTCGCTGCTCGGCCCGGAGATGAAGTCCACCGGCGAGGTCATGGGCATCGACGTGTCCTTCGGCAAGGCGTTCGCCAAGTCGCAGACCGCCTCCTACGGCTCGCTGCCGACCTCGGG